>CABYDT010000016.1 GCA_902517865.1 uncultured Pelagibacteraceae bacterium | reverse complement strand
GGTGATATCTTTTAAATTTTCGTTGTATCTCTTATATTCAACACATTCACCGCACCCAGTATAATCATTTTTTTTAGCCAATATGAATAGTGTTTTGACTGTGCTTTTTGTACCTCTAGAAATTTTGAATTTAGAGTGTAATTTATGGACTATTCTTTGATATGAAATTATATAATTTTTATAAATCACTGTTGTTATTAATATACTCATAGTTATAAAGCTTTAAATGCCCAAAGTCACATATATAGAAGCATCCGGAAAAAAACATGAAATCCAAGTTGATGCAGGTTTGTCAATCATGGAAGGCGCAGTCCAAAATTCCGTTCCCGGGATTGATGCAGACTGCGGGGGATCTTGTGCTTGTGCGACTTGCCATGTTTATGTTGATGAACAATGGACTGAAAAAGTACCTGAAATTACAGATGCTGAAAAAGATATGCTAGATTTTGCATTTGAACCAAAAAAAAATAGCCGATTAAGTTGTCAATTGATTTTAGAAGATTCTCATGATGGAATTGTTGTAAACTTACCAAGCAAACAAGGATAGTAATTATGAATATTAAAACTGATGCATTAGTTATAGGAGCAGGGCCAGTTGGTTTGTTTTCAGTATTTGAATTAGGAATAATGGGTTTAAAAGCCCATGTTGTTGATAATTTAGATAAAATTGGGGGACAATGCATTGAATTATATCCTGATAAACCTATTTACGATATTCCTGCATTACCTAAATGTACAGGAGAAAGTTTAATTAACAATTTACTTGAGCAAATTAAACCATTCAAAACAGAATTTCATTTAGGCGAAAGAGTACAGTCAATAAATAAAAACAATAATAATTGGGTAGTGGAGACTAATTTAGGTAAAAAATTCGAAACTCCAAATATAATTATTGCTGGCGGAGTAGGCTCATTTGAACCAAGGAAAATTCCGTTAGAGGGTGTAGAAAAATTTGACAACACTAACCTTTTTTATGCTGTTAGGAACAAAGAGATTTTTAAAAATCAGTCTATTTGTATATTTGGTGGAGGGGACTCGGCTCTTGATTGGGCAGTTGACTTATCAAATATTTGTAAAAAAATATATTTAGTCCATAGAAGAGATGATTTTAGAGCAGCACAGCACACCGTAAGTCAAATGAATAAAATTAGCAAAACAGGAAAAATCGAAGTTTTAACTTCATTTCAGCCAAAAGAACTTATTGGTGAAAAACTTATAGAAAAAGTTAGAATTACAAATTCTAATTCCAATGAAGACAAGTTGCTTAAAGTTGATAGCGTGCTAGCTTTTTTTGGTTTAAAAATGGAGCTTGGACCAATTGCTGAATGGGGGCTTAATTTAGATAAAAAAAATATTAAGGTTAATGCAGAAAACTTTGAAACTAATGAAAAAGGTATTTTTGCAATCGGTGATATATGTCTTTACCCGGGTAAGCTCAAATTAATTCTTAGTGGCTTTCATGAAGCAGCATTATGTGCTAAAAGTTGCTTTAACAGGGCTAGACCAGACGAAAAATATGTATTTAGATTCACAACTTCTTCGAGCGAGATACAGAAAAGATTAGGTGTAAAAAATGATAATAAGTAAAATTAGGACTTTATTCTATTCCAAAGAAACAAAAAAAGTTGATGAACTATTTCCAACTAGATCTAATGTTTTAAATTCTAGTTCTGATATAGAGTTTGATGGAACTTTATATTTTAATGGAACTGTAAATGGAAATATAACCTGCAAAAATTTAAAAACAGGTTCAAGATCTTTAATAACAGGAAATATTAACTCTGATAATTTATTTGTTTTAGGTGAAGTGAGAGGTGATATTGAAGCAAATCGTGTTGCGATTGGTTCATCAGCAGTTGTTCATGGCAAAATATCCTATAATTCAATTAGCATTGAACCTAATGCCAAAATTCTTGGAAATTATTTTAAAAGAAAATCTAAACGAGCATCTAAAAAATAACCTTTGTTATCCACAGAAATTTTTTCTCCAAGTTATATGTTCTCCTTTTGATTCAT
>CABYDT010000015.1 GCA_902517865.1 uncultured Pelagibacteraceae bacterium | reverse complement strand
CTTGAGTTTATTGGTAATACGTCTTGCGGACTAGTACCCCATGTAACTGATGGAATAATTTCTTCTGCTTGTAATTTCTCAATTCTATCGAACTTTGCGTTATTATCAGATTTTAAAGATAACCAGAATTGCTTTGCTTTATCCCAATTATCTCCTTTAGGCGCCATCGGTTTACCTTTAATAAAATTTATAGTTTTTTCGTCTGGTGCCACCAAACCTGCTCTTGCGCCGGCTTCTATAGACATATTACAGATTGTCATTCTTTCTTCCATAGAGAGATTTTTAATTGTTTGCCCTGCATATTCTATGACGTAACCTGTACCACCAGCAGTACCTATTTTTCCAATAATATTTAAAATTATATCTTTAGCAGTTACTCCGTTTGGTAAATTTCCATTAACTTCTATTTTCATATTTTTAGATTTTGATTGTATTAATGTCTGAGTAGCAAGAACGTGTTCTACCTCAGAAGTTCCAATGCCAAATGCTAATGCTCCGAATGCCCCATGAGTAGCTGTATGGCTATCGCCACATACTATTGTCATTCCAGGCTGTGTAAAACCTTGTTCTGGTCCTATAACATGTACAATCCCTTGTCTAACATCAGTAAGACCATAAAATTCAATATTGTTATCTTTGCAATTTTTTTCTAACGTTTCTACCTGGAGCGCAGACTCCTTGTTTTCAATTCCTTTTGATCTATCAGTTGTAGGAACATTATGATCCGCTACTGCAAGCGTAAATTCTGGGAATTTCACTTTTCTATTATTAAGTCTTAAACCTTCAAATGCCTGAGGACTAGTTACTTCATGAACAAGATGTCTATCAATATATATTAGACTATTGCCAGTTTTCTGATCATCAATTAAATGACTTTCCCAAATTTTGTCATAAAGAGTCTTTGTCATTAGAATATTATTTTTTTTCTTCTAATTTTTTTGGATCTTTCTGTTTAGACGAATCATTTTCCTCTATAGGCGAGTCTATTGATGTATCTTTTTTTTGTTCACTGGTGTCATCTAATAACTCTACTCCAATTTTCTTTTTAATTTTTTCATTTATTCTCGCAGATTTACCTTTTCTATCTCTTAGATAATAAAGTTTTGCCTTTCTAACCTTACCAGATCGTATTATTTCAATTGAATCTAAATTCGGGCTAAATAATTGAAATACTCTTTCTACACCTTCTCCAAATGATATTTTTCTAACTGTAAAAGACGAGCTTATACCTCTGCTTTTTTTTGAAATACAAACTCCTTCGAACGCTTGTGTTCTAACTCTCTTTCCCTCAAGAATCCTCACATTAACTTTTATAGTATCACCGGCGTCAAACTCTGGTAATTTTTTTTTACCTTGAAGTGATTTTAAGTGCGCTTTTTCTATATCTTCAATTCTATCCATTATTAACTCTTTTTAGTATATTTTTGCCACAAGTCTGGTCTTTGGCGCTGTGTTATACTCCTGGATTGTTCTAAACGCCAGTTTTTTATTTCCGCATGATTCCCGGATAATAAGACTTCAGGAACCTCTATACCGTTCCAATCTCGAGGTTGTGTGTATTGAGGATATTCAAGTAAATCACCACTAAAGCTTTCTTCATCTAAAGACTTTGGGTCACCTAATACCCCAGGTAGTGTTCTCACTATAGCATCTAGAAAAACGAAAGATGCACTTTCACCTCCTGACAAAATATAATCACCTATAGAAATTTCTTTAATATTCTCTTTGTCTATTACTCTTTGATCGACACCTTCAAAATGTCCACAGATCAAATTTAAGCCTGTTTTATTTTTATAATTCTCTACTAGATTTTGATCTAATTTTAAACCTCTTGGTGATAATAAAACTTTTTCAAATCCATTTTTATATTTATTTAATGCTTTACTGATAACTTCAGCTTTAATAACCATACCACTTCCACCTCCAAAAGGTTTATCATCTGCCCTTTGATTAGATCCAGTAAACTCTTTCAAATTAACAATATTAAAATCCCAAATTTTATTTACTCTTGCTCTTCTATAATTCCCTGCATCAAGTAGTCCTGGGAAAAATTCTGGATATAAAGTGAAAATATTAACTTGAAACATAAT
>CABYDT010000014.1 GCA_902517865.1 uncultured Pelagibacteraceae bacterium | reverse complement strand
TTCTTTCATATTTGATATTACATTATCGATAGTATCTTCTTCGGTCGCCGTCAAAATATCTGAAGTCATAATTTCCGATGCGGTAGTTAAATCCGGATCTTTTCCTTCTAAAACTAATCTGGTAACAATATCTCTCTCTGAAACGATACCTATTAGCTTATTATTTTCAGTTATAGGTATAGCCCCAATATTCCTATCCCTCATTTCTCGTGCAATTTCACTCACTGGTCTTTCTTTTTCACAGATTGTTAACTCGGATTTGAGTTTGTATTTTTTTAAGTCTGAAATTTTCATATTAAAAAAGTATATTAATTATATTTATTTTGAAAGGTTATGTTTCATAAGTTTTTGAGCTTTTAAAAATAGCTTTACCATTTTTGGTTGATTTATCCTTTTTGTATTTACATTTCTAGGTGAAGGATGGTAGCAGCCAACTAAATAAAAATTGCCAATTTTAAATATAGCGTCATGTTTAAATTTATACTTTGTTTTTAAATTATAGTAATTTATGAAATATTTAATACATGCATCAAAAGCTACTTTACCTAATGCAATTAAAACTTTTTTGTTTTTTAAAAACATTAACTCTCTGTCAAAAATTGAAAAGCAATTATTAAGTTCTTGTGCTGTGGGTTTATCTTCAGGTGGAACACATTTTAAAGCGGTAGTGATATATGTATTATATAATATTAATCCATCATCTTTATTGAGTGAGTAAGGATGATTACAAAGGTTTGCTTTATGTAGACATTTAAACAAAAAATCAGCAGATTTATCACCTGTAAAAACCCTACCTGTTCTTGTAGCGCCGTGAGCAGCAGGGGCTAAACCAATAAATAAAATCTGAGCATTTAATTTTCCATATCCTACTATTGGCTTGCCCCAATATTTTTGGTTTAAATACGATTTTCTTTTTTTTTGAGAAATTAATTTTCTAAATTTAGTTAATCGACTGCATTTATCACATTTAAAAACTCGTTGTTTAAAACTTTCAAAGTTTAAATCTGTCACTTTATTAATTCACTAATTTTTTTTGCTTCACCAATTTTAAACAATGTTGCATCATTTTCATTATACCCAAACTTTGAGGCATTTTTTTTAAATCTTTGAGCAGGTTCCATTATTGGCTCTAATGATAATACAACTGTTCCCCAATGCATACCAACAAGTTTCTTACTATTTAGGTCTCTACCGATTTGAAGTGCCTCTTCAGGGTTAGTGTGGTATATAGATGAATCTTTCTTAGGGGCCATAGGAAAAAAGTTGTATGCGCCTATATTAATAAAAGTAATATCAATAGGACCGTATTTTTTACCTAGCTCTTTATAGATTTTCCCATATCCGGTATCACATAAAAACAAAATTTTTTTATCTTTATATTCAATTAAAAAACTTCCCCAAAGAGACTTATTAGTATCCCAAAGTGACCTCTTGGACCAATGTATTGATGGTAAAAAAGTAAAAGTTATGTCAGTATATTTTTTTTGATCATACCAGTCTAATTCAATAATTTTTTTATAATTATTTTTTTCAAAATGTTTTGATAATTTTAAAGGCATCAAAACTTCTGTATTTTTAAACGGAAAATTTTTTATAGTCCTTGTGCTTAAATGATCGTAATGATTATGTGTTTGTAAAAAATAATTAATTTTTGGTAAATTTTTTAGATCAATCGCAGGATCTACATACCTTTTAGGACCAAAAATTAATGGACCCATGTTTTTTTCAAATACAGGATCAGTGATAATCATATTATCGCCAAGTTTTATTAAAAAAGTTGCGTGGCCTATCCATAAAATATAATCCTCATTTTTTAATTTATTAATATTCTCTAATACCTGATTTTTTGGCACGACATGATCTGAAGGTATGGAAATTTTAATTTTCTTTTTCTCTTCATTAAAAGTCTTGTATGACCATTTAAAGTTAGGATCTCTGATTGGGGAACCTTCAGGGTTCCTAAATTTTCCATGTGGCATATGATGATATTTACTTTCGCTTAAAGCTGAGTTAACAAATGTAAAAAATAGTATTAAAACATAATGTATAATTATTTTCATCTTAAATATGATTAATAAAATAATAAATTTTTTAAAATATTACAAACCATCTAGGGAGTGGAGATTACCTTTTTTATTATTAGTATCAACAATACCACCAACTTTATTAACTCATTTTGCATGTGCAAAATATGGAATTAGTATTGGTGTTGCTATAGGCTTTTTTGGTTCAATCCCAATAGTTTTTTATACTTGTTGGAAAATATTTATGGATGACTGGTTGGAGGACGATTAAAATGCCCACAACAGATATTATATTTTCATATGCGGTATTAGGTGGAGGGGCGCTGATAATTTATCTAATTTTAAATTTGGTTAAAGATCGAATTGAAAAAAGCGCCAAAAAAATAAAAAGAAAGAGAAAAAGAAAATAATTCAGCTCTTAACTTAATTACTCACAAAGTTAGTAAGTTAGTAATCGTAAAAGTTTAATTTGTTGATCAAAGTAGAATCAAACAAAGAACATCTAAGTCTTTATTAAGATATTAACAATTAGGCTGCTTTAATATGTCGGTTTTCTAAAATTGTTGCAACCAAATGAACTCTATTAATCTCACTCCCATTAAAAAAATTATGATATTTTGTATTATCAGTAATATAAGCATTACCATCTGCTGGAAGATGATAACTTTCTTCCTCAATAATCATCCTGCAACCAACATTTGTGATTATTGGTATATGTAATCTCATTTCCGGATCACGGTGCCATGATAAACACGATCTCGGTGGTTTCATTAAAAACCTTACTCTTCCGAGTTTAAATCTCTTTGTAATCTTATTATAAACTTCTTCTATATAAGTAGATTTAAATTCTGGGCAAATTTCATTATAAGAGGCCTCATCCACTTTTTCTAATCTTTTTTCTTCTTTTTTAGTTTCGTTAGGGTAGGTCCAATATAAACCACGCACATCTCCTCCTGTAATTGAATTAGGATCGTTAGGTTTCCTATTAATGCAGATACAATTGAAATCTTTTAAATTTGGATTATCCGTTACAAAGTTTTTAGTGCAGTTTTCGTATGCATTTCTTAATTTTTCAATATTAATATTTAAATCATTAATTACTTTAACGTACTTCATAACCGATAATTTATACTAAGACAAAAATACTTTAAACAAATTAATAGTCGCATAAAGCTCAATTTTTCTTATAAGGTTTAATTATTTTACCATTTTCTAATTTAGGAGGATTATATTTCTCACCAGGTTTAGTATCATCTAAAAACCTA
>CABYDT010000013.1 GCA_902517865.1 uncultured Pelagibacteraceae bacterium | reverse complement strand
AAAATTTTTTTCTTTATATCTTTTATAATATTTTTATTTAATGTAACTTTTTCATCTTGATAAACTTGACCAAGTTCTACGATATAAAAATCATTGTCTTTTTCATAAAGTTGTATTTTGATATCATCGTTTAATAAAAATAATATATCAACTAAAAAAGCGTCTCTTGATTTATCGTAATTAATATTAATTCCTCTACGATTTATTTTTTCAATCTTTTCTACTGTTAAATTATATTTTTCTGACAATCTATTTATCGATATATTATCTAAAATATCATTCTCAATATTTGATATCGTTTCAAAAAAACTAGTATCATCATTTTTTTCAATATTTAGATTTTTTTTACTTAATTTGATTTTAAATCCATCTCTTAGTTCACCAAGTGAAAATTCTAATTTATTTTTTTTAAAATAAGTTTCAATTTCTTTATTTGAAATATTAAAATCATTTTTTATTTGATAATAATTAATTGAAACCTCTTTAAAAATATCTTCTTTTATAGTTTTTTTGTGGTAATCAGAAAGATTAAAACCTGAGGTACTTGAGTCAATAATAATTTTTTTTAGTAAATTTTTCTTAAATTTATTTTCAAATTCAGAGTGGGATATTTGATTTTTTAATAAAAATTTTTCATATTCTTTTCTTGAAAACTGACCTTCTAATTTAAACTTCTCATCTTTTTTTATAAAATTTGATAAAGTTCTATCATTAATATAAATATTTTCTTCTTCCGCTATTATGTCGATAATTTTTTCAGATATTAAAATATTTAAGGTAATATAAGAAATTTCTTCTTCAGTCTTGCCTTTAAATAAAAAAGAACTTATAAAATTCTTGTTTTTATTTAATCTATTTAAATAATCTTTTGTATAGATGGGTTCACCATTAACTTCTGCGATAATGTTTTTTTTTGTTGATGTAAAAAAGTCACCAATCCCCCACAAAGCAAATGCTATAATTATTATTATTAGTAGCAATTTTGTTAGTAAATTCTTACCAAAATTTGTATTTATTATTTTCATAAAATGATAAATGTAGTTTATTAATTTAAATATTAAGAAATGTCTTTAAAAAATATATATTTTGTAGCTAATTGGAAAATGCACGGTTCAATAAATTCGTCGCATTTAGTTAAAAAAATACGTAACTTCAGCAATAAAAATGAAAAATTGGGAAAATACAAAATTATTTTATGTGTACCTTACTTATTTATTTCATTATTTTGGAATATTTTAAAAAAGTCTAGTATTAAACTGGGCGCGCAAAATGTTTCAAATGTATCTGAAGATTACGGTGCTTTTACAGGCTCAGTTAGTCCGAAAATGCTTAAAGACGCTGGTATAAAATACATAATTATAGGTCACTCAGAATTGCGAGAGAAAGGAGAAAATAATAATTCTATTAAAAAAAAAATTGAAAATTCGGTAAAAAGAAATTTAGATATTATTCTATGTGTTGGTGAAAGTTACTCAACTTATAAAACAAAAAAATCAATACAATTTATTAAATCGCAACTTCAGGTATTAACAAAAAAAACTATTAAGAATACTATTATTGCTTATGAGCCAATTTGGTCAATTGGCACTGGTATAATTCCTTCTGAACAATACTTAAACAAAACATTCGATCATTTGACTCAGTATTGTAAAAAAAAATATTCGTTAAAACCGAAGATTTTATATGGCGGATCAGTTAATGAAAATAATATTAAAGTTTTAAAAAATATTTATAATTGTAGTGGTTTTTTAATTGGTGGCGCCTCATTAAAATATAAAAGCTTTACAAATTTAATAAAAAACTATTATAAGTAAAACATGGAGAATATTATATTAATTATTCACGTGATATTAGCTTTGTTATTAATTGTATCTGTTTTGTTACAAAGATCAGACGGCGGTGCACTTGGTATAGGATCAGGAGCTGATACCTTGATGTCTTCTAGGACAGCAGGTAATTTTTTAACAAAATTTACTACATTAATAGCGATTTTATTTATTATAACCAGTATAAGCCTTACAATAATTAATAAAAAAGAGGAAAACCCATCATCAGTCTTAGACGAAATTGAAAAACAAGAAAATAAAGATAAGAATTTGCCTAAAATTCCTAAATCAAATTAAAATTTACTTTGTTATTTAAGAGAAATTATCTTATAACATACTTCCATGGCGCGTTTTATATTCGTAACTGGCGGCGTGGTTTCATCCATTGGCAAAGGATTATCTTCCGCATCTTTAGCTAGTTTATTAATCTCACAAGGATACAAAGTTAGAGTCAGAAAATTGGATCCCTATTTAAATATTGATCCTGGAACCATGAGTCCTTTCCAACATGGAGAAGTTTTTGTAACCGATGATGGCGCAGAGACAGATCTTGATTTAGGTCATTATGAAAGATTTACAAATACTTCATCTCGGCAGTCCGATAACATAACAACTGGAAAAATTTATTCAGATATACTTAAAAGAGAACGAGAGGGAGGTTACTTAGGTAAAACAGTACAAGTAATACCGCATGTTACGGACAGAATTAAACAATTTATTAAACATGATACAAAAAAAGAGGATTTTGTAATTTGTGAAATTGGGGGTACAGTTGGTGATATTGAAAGTTTACCATTTTTAGAAGCTATAAGGCAATTTTCTAATGATATAGAAAAAAAAAATACTTTATTTATACATCTTACCTTAGTTCCGTACATTAAGTCCTCAAGTGAAATAAAAACAAAGCCAACGCAGCATTCAGTTAAAGAATTAAGAAGTATAGGAATCCAACCAGATATTATAATATGTAGATGTGAACATAGTATTCCAGTAAATCAAAGAAAAAAAATTGCTTTATTCTGTAATGTAGATATTAAAAATGTAATTGAAACTATTGATGTAAAAACAATTTATGAAGCGCCATTAAGTTTTCATAAACAAAAATTAGATAAGCAGGTTTTAAATTATTTTAAATTGAAGCCAAAGAAACAGATTAATCTCAAACCTTGGAAACATATTACAGCGTCAATCTTAAATAAAAAACGTAATATTAATATTGGACTAGTTGGCAAATATGTTGATTACAAAGATGCTTATAAATCTGTAGATGAGGCTCTAATTCATGGGGGATTAGAAAATGATATAAATGTAAATATTGTCAGGATAGAATCTCATAAATTAAATAAAAAAAATATTAAAAATTATCTTAAAAACATTAATGGAATTCTTATTCCAGGGGGATTTGGTTTAAGAGGCACCGAAGGCAAGATATTAGCTATTAAATACGCAAGATTAAATAAAATACCTTTTTTTGGCATATGTTTTGGCATGCAGTTAGCCATGGTTGAATTTGCAAGAAATGTCCTAAAGTTGAAAAAAGCTGGTTCTACTGAATTAAATAAAAATTGCACGCCTATTATTGGTTTGATTAATGAATGGACTAAAAAAGGTAAAATTATCAAGGGAACAGACGTTAATTTAGGAGGTACTATGAGATTAGGTCTTTACAATGCCAACTTAAAGACAAATTCAAAGATTAAATCAATATATAAAAAAACAAAAGTTAGTGAAAGACACAGACATAGATATGAGGTCAATATGAACTTTAAAGATAAATTTCAAAAAAAGGGCATGATATTCTCTGCTTTATCCCCAGACAAAACTTTAACCGAAGGAGTTGAATTAATTGATCATCCCTGGTTCATAGGAGTTCAATTCCACCCCGAATTTAAATCTAGACCAATGTCAGTTCATCCTTTATTTAATTCATTTATAAATGCATCAAAAATAAATAAAAATGAAAAACACTAAAATAAATTGTAACAATATAATATTTTCTAATGACATAGATTTTTGTCTTATATCTGGACCATGCCAGATTGAATCCGAAAATCATGCCCTAGATATTGCAGGAAAATT
>CABYDT010000012.1 GCA_902517865.1 uncultured Pelagibacteraceae bacterium | reverse complement strand
CTTTCCACCGATTTCTTTATTTTTTTTCGTAAGTAATTTATTTCTTGACGAATAAGCAAGCATATTTTTTTCTCTAATTGTTTTACAATTTACTAACTTTATTTTTAATTTATTCAGTATTATATAATCTTTTATAATCTTTAGCTGTTGAAAATCCTTCTCACCTAAATATAATTTTCTACATTTTATAATGTTAAGTAATTTTTCCATAACATTTAAAACACCTAAAAAATGGCCTTTACGAAATTTTTGCTCCATTATATTTTTTATTTTTGGAAATTTTGTTTTTTTATTTTTCCAGTTATAAACTTCTTTAAAATTTGGAATAAATAGCAAGTCCACTCCATTCTTTCTGCATACAATTTTGTCTTTCTCAATATCAAGAGGATAAGTTTTTAAATCTTTTTTATTGTTAAATTGTTTTGGATTTAAAAAAATACTCACTATACATATTTTGTTCTGTTTTTTTGCTTTTTTAATGAGAGACAAATGGCCAGCGTGCAAAGATCCTAAGGTAGGTACAAAACCAATTTTTTTGTAATTATTATTGCAAAAAGTGTTTATTTGATTAGATTTTTTTACTATTTTCATTTATTTATATTAATACTTAATGATAACTCAGGCAATAATACCTTTAGCTGGTTTAGGCACAAGAATGTTGCCGCTTACTAAGGCTGTTCCAAAAGAACTATGGCCGATGGGCAGTAAATCAATTTTAGAAATTATTCTTGATGAGTGTTTTGATATTGGAATAAAAAATATAATACTGGTGATTTCAAGTGAAAAGGAAACCATTAAAGAATTATTTAAATTTAAGAAAAAAATAAATAATAAAATTAAGAATAAAGCCGACATATTTGCTAGAGTAAAAAAATTAGAAAAATACGGAAAAAAAATTAAATTTGTATACCAAAATAAACCAAAAGGTCTTGGTGATGCAGTTTTGACATGTAAAAACTTGATAAAGAAAAGTCATTTCTTATTACTATTACCTGATGATATTATAGTAGAAAAAAATTGCTCAAAAGAACTATTGCATATACATAAAAAACAAAAATGTTCTGTAATTGCATTAAGAAATGTTAAAAAAAAACAAGTAAGCAGATATGGAATAGTGGGCTTTGAAAAAAAAAATAGAATGAAAATTTCCAAAATGGTTGAAAAGCCATCAATAAAAAAATCTCCATCTAATTCAGCAATAATTGGAAGATATATACTCTCAAAAAAAATTTTTAAGTTTTTATCATCTCAAAACAAAGGTAGTCTAGGTGAAGTACAAATTACAGATGCAATAAACGCAATGATAAAAGTAGAAAAAGTATTTGGATGTAAATTTAAAGGCAAATATTTAGATTGCGGAACAATTGACGGATATATTAAATCCTTTAAATATTATAATTCTACATGAAAATCACAATTATAGGAACAGGTTACGTTGGTCTTGTTTCGGGAGTATTATTTGCAGACTTGGGAAATGATGTAATTTGTGTAGATAACGATAATAAAAAGATTAATTTACTAAAAAAAGGTATAGTTCCTATCTACGAACCTGGTTTAGAAGAAATACTTAAAAAAAATATAAAATCTAAAAGAATTAAATTTACAAGCAATATATCTGAAGCGATTAAATTATCAAAAATAATTTTTATCGCTGTAGGTACACCAACTGCCAAGGACGGTATTTCAGCAGACCTAAAAAACGTTTATAAGGTTGCAAAAGATATTTCAAAAAATATAAATAATTATAAAATTATTGTAAATAAATCTACTGTGCCTATTGGTACAGGGGACGAAGTAGAAAAAATTATTCTAAGAAAAAATAAAAAAAATAAGTTTGATATTATTTCTAACCCTGAGTTTTTAAGAGAGGGTGAAGCAATTAGAGATTTTAAATATCCTGACAGGATTGTTATTGGATCAAATAATTTAAAAAAAACAAAGCCTATTTTAGAAAAGTTATATTTACCAATAATAAATAAAGGAGCAAAGTTTTTGACAGTAAGCAGAAGAAGTTCTGAATTAATAAAGTATGCATCTAATGCTTTTTTGGCAACCAAAATTACTTTTATTAATGAAATTGCTAATCTTTGTGAATCAACAAATACAAATGTCGAAGATATAGCTATTGGTATAGGAACTGATCAAAGAATTGGATCAAGATTTCTTAGAGCTGGACCTGCTTTTGGTGGATCATGTTTTCCAAAAGATACAAGAGCTATCGTTAAAACAGCAAATAAATTTTCAGTAGATTTATCAATTATAAAAACTGTAATTAAAAGTAATGAAAATAGAAAAAAATTAATTACAGATAAAATTATAAAAATATTAGGTTCAGTAAGAAGAAAAAAAATTGGTTTTTTAGGGGTAACATTTAAAGCAAATACTGATGATATGAGAGATAGCCAATTTTTAAAAATTTACCCTAAATTATTAAAAAGAGGTGCATCGCTATCTTATTATGAACCTACAGGAAAAAAATACGAGATTAAATCAAGTAAAATTAAATTTGTAAGTTCTATAAAACAAATTTTAGAAAACAATGATATGATTGTTATACATACAGAGTGGGATGAATTTAGATCTATAAACTTCGACAATTTTAGTATTAAAAAAGGAACTAAGATTTTTGACCTAAGAAATTTATATAAAACTAAAAATATTTCAAATAAAAAAATAAGGTATTATTCCATTGGAAGGCCAAATTATGAATAATTTGTTGAAATTACCTAAAAATATTAGAAAAAAAAAAATTAATGTACCAAAAAAAATTGCCCTTTATTTATTGAATGATGATTTTACAAGCATGGATTTTGTTGTTAAAATTTTAATGATGTATTTTAATAAGAATAACCATGATGCTGAAAAATTAATGATGAAAGTTCATACTTATGGCAAAGCTTTATGTGGTATTTATCCATTAGATATTGGTATAACAAAACGTAATGCAGTTAATAAATATTCTAGAGATAATTCATACCCATTAAAGTGCATATCTGAAAAAATATAATGGCTAATTTTACAAAATCATTAGAAAAAGCTATTTCAAGTGCTTTTACTTTGGCATCTGAAAAAAATCATCAGTATGTGACGCTAGAGCATTTATTATTTTCTCTTATAGATGAGGAAGACTCCCAAAATGTAATGAAGGCATGTAGTGTAGACACAAATTTATTAAAGGAAAATTTAGAATTTTATATTGATAACGAATTAGATAATATTGTAAATTCTGAAAACAAGAACGATCCTCAACCCACTGCAGGTTTTCAAAGAGTAATACAGAGATCTATTGTTCATGTCCAATCATCCGGAAAAAATGAAGTAACAGGTGCAAATATTTTAGTTTCGTTGTTTGCAGAGAGAGAAAGTCATGCAACGTATTTTTTACAAGAACAAGAAGTGACCAGGTACGATGTTGTAAATTTTATCTCTCACGGCATTACGAAAATAGAAAATTTTAGCTATACTGAGAATTTAGATACTAGTACTGAAACTAAGAAAAAGTCAGAAAAAACTACATTAGATACTTATTGTGTAGACTTAATACAGAAAGCATCTCAAGAAAAAATTGATAAGTTAATCGGAAGAGATGAAGAAATTAATAGGTTAACTGAAATATTATGTAGAAGGACTAAAAATAATCCTCTCCTTGTAGGTGATCCAGGTGTTGGCAAAACCGCGATTGTTGAAGGTCTGGCTAATAAAATTTATAAAAAAGAGGTTCCTGAAATTCTTAACGGATGTAAAATTTTTTCATTAGATATGGGTTTATTAATTGCTGGTACAAGATATCGAGGTGATTTTGAAGAGAGATTAAAACTTATAATGATTGAAGCAGAGAAAAATGAGAAAAACATATTATTTGTTGATGAAATACACAATTTAATTGGTGCTGGTTCTACCTCTGGAAATTCAATGGATGCAGCTAATATGCTCAAGCCTGCACTACAATCAGGAAAGATTAAATGCATAGGATCAACGACGTTTACGGAATACAGGAATTATTTTGAAAAAGACCGAGCACTTCAAAGAAGATTTCAAAAAATAGATGTTAATGAACCCTCAGTCGAAGAAACTTATCAAATTTTATTTGGGCTTAGAAAAAAATATGAAGATTTTCATAAAGTTAAATACTCAGACAAAGCGATCAAAGCAGCTGTTGATTTATCGTCAAAATATATTGGTAATAAAAAATTACCTGACAAGGCTATTGATATAATAGACGAGTTAGGAGCATTCGAATCTCTAAAACAATTAAATAAAAAAAAACAAACATTAGATGAATTGGATGTTGAAGGAATAGTGGCTAAAATTACAAAAATCCCAAAAAAAACCATAACATTACAAGATCAGGAGTATTATAAAGAATTACCTAAAAATTTAAAAAGACTAATATATGGTCAGGATCATGCAATAGAATCGTTATCTAGTGCTATTAAACTTTCTCGATCAGGCTTAAGAGAAAGTAGCAAAACTATAGGAAATTATCTATTTAGTGGTCCAACTGGTGTAGGAAAAACAGAATTAGCGAAACAATTATCTATAATTCTTGGTGTTGAATTAATTAGATTCGACATGTCGGAGTTTTCTGAAAAACACACCATTTCAAAGTTAATCGGAGCACCACCAGGGTACGTAGGTTTTGAACAAGGCGGATTATTATCTGAGTCGGTTGAAAAGAATCCCCACTCAGTATTATTATTAGACGAGATTGAAAAAGCTCATCCCGATATATTTAATTTATTGCTTCAAATTATGGATTACGGAAAAATGAAAGACCAAAATGGAAAAAATATAGATTTTAGAAATATTATTCTTATACTTACAACAAATGCTGGCGCATCTGACTTGGAAAAAAATGAAATTGGTTTTGATAAGAAGAAGACAGGTATAGTTGACATAAATTCAATAAATAAATTATTTAGTCCTGAGTTTAGAAATAGATTAGATGCAATAATTAATTTTAATAAACTTGAAAAAAATATTATCAACCAAATAACAAACAAATTTATTATGCAACTAGAAACACAGCTTAATCCTCGTGACATAACAATTCAATTAACAGAGCCTGCATATGATTTAATTAGCAAAAAAGGCTACTCTGATACTATGGGAGCAAGACCAATTGGAAGAATAATTACAAATGAAATAAAAAAACCTCTTGCAGATGAAATAATTCATGGAAGACTAAAAAACGGTGGTTTTGTAACTGTTCAAACAAGTGGAGATAAATTTGAGATTAAAGTGAATTCAAAAGTTCAATTAAAAGCTAATTAATTTCAAACAAACTCTCAATTTCAATCATTGCACCTAATGGAAGAGATTTAACTCCGATTACAGCACGTGTATGCTTACCTTTTTCTCCAAAGATATTTACAAGCAGGTCTGAAGCAGTATTTAAAACCATTGGATGCTTTTCAAATTCCTCATTCGAATTAATATATCCAATTATTTTTATGCATTTTTTTACTTTATTTAAATCCCCTGTTGCCTTTTGAAGATGACCTATTGCATTTAGCATACAAAGTTTTGCAGCCTCATACCCTTTATTTAAATCTAAATCATTATTAATTGTTCCTTTAATTAATTTACCATTACTATCAATTGGTAACTGACCTGAGATATAAACAACCTTACCTATTATATTGTATGCAACATAATTACCAACTGGCGCAGGTGGATTTGGTATTACAATTTTTAATTTTTTTAATTTTTCATTTATATCGGACACTTTTATTTTTTCTTTCTTTTTCCACCCTTTTTATTTGCATCATACGCTAATCTTTTTTCTATTAAATCTAATGCTTCTTCAATAGTTATACTTTCTGGATCTTTATCATCGGGTATTGTTGCATTTATAGATTTATATTTAATATATGGTCCAAATTGACCTTTCATTACTTTTACGGGTTTTTTGTCATTAGGATGATCACCTAAATTTTTTATTTCATTTGACGATCTTCTTCCAGGTTTAGCTTCTGCAATTAGTGTTATGGCTTTGTTTAATCCAATGCTAAATATATCAGATGGAACCTCTAAAGATGCAGATTTTTTTCCACATTTTAAGTAGGGGCCATATCTACCATTATAAAGCAAAATATCTTCATCATTCTCAGGATATTTCCCAAGGGTTTTAGGAAGAGAGCACAAAAATTTTGCTTTATCTAAGTCAATTTGTTCTAGCTCAATACCCTTGGGTATAGAAACATTTTTGGGTTTTTTTTCATTTTCTCCAGACTGAAGATAAGGTCCAAATCTTCCATTTTTTAAGATTATTTTTTCTCCTTCGTCATTCAATCCTATTTCTTTTGGCTCTGATAGGAATTGTTGTTCCGCTGCTTTAATTCTGGATAATGGTCTAGTAAATTTACAATCTGGATATTTTGAGCAACCAATAAAGGCTCCGAATCTTCCAATTTTTAAACTAAGTTCTCCATCACCACAGGTACACACTCTATTTTGTTCGCCATTAGCTTTTTTATCGAAAATAATATCTCCAAGAGAGTCATTCATCATGTCCAGGATTTCTCTTGTTCTTAATTCTTTTACTTCATTTACATTACTGTTGAAGTCATTCCAAAACTTTGTCAAAACATCAACCCATTGTATTTTTCCCGATGTAATATCATCAAGACTATCTTCTAATCCTGCAGTAAAATTATAATCAACATATTTATTAAATAATTTATCTAAAAATGCTGTTATTAATTTTCCCCTATCAGTTGGTATAAATTTTTTATTAGTAAGCTCTACATAATTCCTAGTTGATAGGACTGATATAATGCTTGCATATGTAGATGGTCTACCTATTCCTAATTCTTCTAACTTTTTAACCAGACTTGCTTCAGAATATCGAGGTGGTGGTTGAGTAAAATGTTGCTCATTAATTATTTCATTTATCTTTAATTTTTCATTAGATAATAATTTTGGCAATTTATTTTCTTCATCATTATTATCTTTGCTATCGTCATCTTTGATTTCTTTATAAACTTTTAAAAATCCATCAAATTTTTCAACAGAGCCATTTGCTCGAAAGATGTTTTTTTTTGATTCGTCGGCTATATCGACAACTGTACGTTCAAACTCAGCGCTTTGCATTTGAGATGCAACTGTTCTATTCCATATGAGTTCATACAATTTTATTTGGTCTCTATCTAGTATAGACCTTAAGTTGTTAGGCGTTCTTTTTATATCAGTTGGTCTAACAGCTTCATGAGCTTCCTGAGCATTTTTTGCTTTTTTACCAGAATAACTTCTTATTTCTTTTGGTAAATATTTGTCACCAATATTTAATTTTATATAGTTTCTACAATCTTCAATTGCTTCATTTGATATTTCTATGCCATCAGTTCTCATGTATGTAATTAATCCAACAGTTTCACCATCAATATCAATTCCTTGGTATAATCTTTGAGCAACTTGCATAGTCCTTGAGGCACTAAAGCCTAATTTTCTAGAAGCGTCCTGCTGCATAGTGGATGTTCGAAAGGGTGCATAAGGATTTCTTTTATACGGTTTACTTTCAATGCTTTTTATAGAAAAATTTAAATTTTCTAAATTAGATTTTGCTTTATCACTCTCGCTTTTATTCTTAAAAGAAAATTTTTCAATTTTTTGATTATTTAATAGATTTAATTTTGCATTTATTTTTTCATTTTCATGATTTTGAAATATACATTTAATCGTCCAATATTCTTCAGGTTTAAATAATTCAACTTCATGCTCTCTCTCAGAAATAATTTTTAGTGCAACTGACTGGACCCTTCCCGCAGATTTAGAACCAGGTAACTTAGTCCACAAAATGGGTGAAATATTAAACCCAACTAAATAATCTAAAGCTCTTCTTGCCAGGTAAGCGTTTACAAGCTCAATATTTATATCTCTAGGATTATTGATACCATTTGTAACAGCTTTTTTTGTTATTTCATTAAAAACAACTCGCTCAACTTTTTTGTCTTTAGTTAAATCTTTTTGTTCTAATATATGTTTCACATGCCAAGCAATTGCCTCTCCCTCTCGGTCAGGATCGGTTGCTAAAATAATTTTATTCGCTTTTTTTGCAGCATCAGTAATTTCTTTTATATATTTTTTTGAGCTTGTATCTATTTCCCATGTCATATTGAAATTATTCTCAGTATCGACAGATCCATTTTTTGAAGGAAGATCTCTAACATGACCATAGCTAGCTAAAACTATATAGTCTGAACCAAGGTATTTATTAATGGTTTTAGCTTTTGCAGGACTTTCTACAATTAATAAATTCATTAAAAATTAACTCGCAAAAAAAACGATTTTTGTCAAATTAGATTTGTAAAAACAAACAAAAAACCAAGAAAACGATCAACTTTTTATTTTTGTTTCCTCACCTTTCACCAATCTCAAGATGTTTTGACGATGTGTAAAAAAATTAATAATTAAAAAAAATGACATCAAAATTATAAAATCTTTTCCTTCAAAAAATACGGAATAAACAAAGATTATTAGGAACGAAATTAAAGCAGACAGAGAGGAGATTTTAAATAATTTTGCTATTATTACCCAGGTAAATAAAAATAAAATACAGATTTTAAAATTAATAATTAATAAACCACCTATAAAAGTCGCTACACCTTTGCCACCTTTAAATTTGAGCCAAATTGGAAATATGTGCCCCAGGTAAACAAATATAAAAGATAAAAACATTAAATCACTTAAGAAGTGTTTTGTAAGTATTAATGCTAATGATCCTTTAAAAATGTCAAAAAAAAGCGTAATAGCTGCCGCAAGTTTATTACCAGTTCTTAAAACATTAGTCGCACCAATATTTCCAGACCCAATCTTTCTGATATCACCAAGTTTAAAAAATTTTGTAATTAATAATCCAAAAGGAATACTGCCAATAAAATAAGATAATATTGAAACTATTAAATAATTCATTTGTTATCAAACACTAGATTGCCGTTTAGAAACGTTTTTTCTACTTTGCCCTGTAGTTTCTTATTTTCTATAGCAGTATTCTTTGATTTGGATCTTATATTATCTTTTTTTATAACCCAGGGCTTATCCAAATCTAGTATCGCAATATCTGCTGGATAGTTTTTTTCTAAGCTGCCTGCATTAATACCAAATAATTTTGCTGGATTTGATGTTAAAGACCTAATTATAGTCATTAAACTACAAGATTTATTATGATATAGTTCTAAAGCTAATGATAACAGTGTTTCAATACCAGAAGCACCTGATGCAGCTTGCTGAAAAGTTAATCTTTTAGACTCCTCATCTTCGGGTTTATGATCAGACACTATAATGTCAATAAGTGAATTATTTAATCCTTCAATTAAAGCTAGTCGATCCTCTTCACTTCTTAATGGAGGTGATAATTTTAAAAAAGTTCTAAATTCTCCAATATCATTTTCATTTAATGATAAATTATTTATTGAAACCGATGTCGTGAATTGAAGACTTCTTTTTTTCCAATACTCTACAATAGACAATGATTTTTTCGTTGAAATTAGAGATGCGTGATATTTAGATTTATACTCGTTTAACAACCTTAAATCGCGGTCTAAAATTATTTGTTCAGCTACGCCCGGAATTCCTTTTAACCCCAGCCTTGTAGAAACTAGTCCCTCATTAATTACTCCATTTTTAGACAATTCGTTATCTTGGATGAATTGAACTATGAGAGAATCTTTGTTTTTCGCGTAATTAAAAATATGATCCATTACTCTATTATTTTGAACGCAACGTAATCCATCAGTAAATCCAAATGCTCCTCTTAAATTTAATAAACCAAATTCGCACATCTCCTCACCCTTGATGTTTTTAGTCAATGCTGCCAGCGGATATATTTTAATTATCGATTTATCTCTTGCTCTTCTTTTAATAAAATCGAGTGTAGATACGTTATCAATAACTGGGTCTGTATTAGGCATTGTTACCACTGAAGTAACGCCTCCTGAGAGAGCCGCTTCGCTTAAAGTCCTATAATTTTCTTTATATTCAAATCCTGGCTCTCCAACAAAAACTCTTGAGTCAATCAGACCAGGAATTGCAATTTTATTTTGGCAATTAAATATCTGAATATCTCCAACATTTTCTTTAGTAATTTCAGGTCCAGATTTTTCGATTTGTCCAAGTTCATTAATTAAAATTCCACCAAGTTGATCAATGTTATTTTTCGGATCAATTATTCTTACATTAACAATAGCTTTTTTTTTCATTTTTCAAGTAATAAAAGTTTTAAACACGCCATTCTTACTGCTACTCCCATCTCAACCTGTTCGATAATAATACTTCTATTAATATCGTCAGCTAAATTTGTATCAATTTCTATTCCTCTATTCATTGGCCCGGGGTGCATAATTAATGCATCTGCTTTTGCTTTTTTTATTTTTTTATAATCAAGTGCAAAGAATTCATAATATTCTCTAGTAGATGGAACGTAAGATCCATCCATTCTTTCTGTTTGCATTCTTAGCATCATAATTATATCAGCGTTTTGTAGACCTTCTTCCATGTTTGTAAAAGATTTTACTCCAAGCTTTTCTATACTATTCGGCATTAATGTCGACGGACCGATTACTCGAACTTCAGCTCCAAGCATGTTTAACAAATATATATTTGATCTTGCAACACGCGAATGCATAATGTCTCCGCAAATCGCTACAATCAATCCTTCAATTTTTCCTTTTTTCATTTTAATTGTCATTGCATCTAATAAGGCTTGTGTAGGATGTTCTCTTCTCCCATCGCCTGCATTTATCACAGAGCAATTAACTTTTTGAGACAATAGGTTAGCTGCTCCAGAATCCTGATGTCTGATCACTAAAATATCAGGATGCATAGCATTAAGTGTCATTGCAGTATCTATAAGAGTCTCTCCTTTTTTAATGGCTGAATTTGAAACATTCATATTCATGACGTCTGCACCTAATCTTTTTCCAGCAAGTTCAAAAGAACTCAATGTTCGTGTCGAACTTTCAAAAAAAAGATTTATTTGTGTTTTTCCATTCAACAACTTTAGTTTTTTTTCGGACTGTCTATTTAATTCAACAAACTCTAAACTTGACTCCAATATTTTTTGAATTGTAAGAATTGATAGATCTTGAATACCTAAAAGGTGTGGAGGTGATTTTTTAACAGCTTGTTTTTTTTTTAATACAGCCATTAAAATCAGGGTAATAGGCTGATTTTGCAATTTTAGCAAGTTATTTATTTAAATAATCTAAAAAGCCTTGCAAAATAAAGCCAGCTGCATTTTCATCAAGTTTTTCAAGTTTTTTTGTAGTATTTACATCTAAATTGGACATCATTTTAAATGCCCCTTCGCTTGACAATCTCTCGTCCCATAGCGTTAGAGGTAATT
>CABYDT010000011.1 GCA_902517865.1 uncultured Pelagibacteraceae bacterium | reverse complement strand
ATACTAAAACAACAGTTGTTGCAATAATTGGAAATGCCACCTGTTTTGAACCTTTGTAAGCAGCTACTAATCTATTTTCACCCTTTTCCATTCTTCTCGATATATTTTCTCCCATAACTATTGCGTCATCCACAACAATTCCAATTGCAAGGACTAATGCCATTAACGTAAATAAATTTAATGAGAAACCAGCAAGGTATATTGCGAGAAATGTTGAAATTAACCCTACTGGGATTGTTACAGCCGGGATAATAACACCAGTCAAGTTTCCCAAAAATAGGTAAATTATAATTATGACGAGAACTATTGATATAAGAATTGTTTTATATACTTCAAATATAGCACTCTGAATGTACTCTGATCTATCGAATGAGATAGCTAAATCAGATCCTGGAGGCAGGGTAGGCCTTATCTTTTCTACTTTTTTCTTTATGCTTTGGGCAACTTCAATCGTATTTGCCGTCGATTGCTGATAAATTCCTATTCCTACCGTTTGATTGCCGTTACCTTTGAAAAGAGTATTGGTAGTTAGTGCACCAAACTCAACACGAGCTATATCTTTTAATTTTATAATAGATCCATCAGGTGCTCTTTTAAGAACAAGTTCATTATAATCATTTAAGTTCTTGTATGCTTTTTGCACTTTTATAACTAGATCGACGTCTTTGGACTCAATTTTTCCGGCTGGAAACTCCACATTTTCAGTTTTTAATACATCCTCTAATTCATCAGTAGTTATATTTCTTGCAGCCATAGCTACAGGATCTAACCAAAGTCTAAGTGACAATTGTCTTTCACCACCTAACCTAATTAATCCCACACCTGGAATATTCGCGAATTGATCTTTTAAATAACGATCAGCATAATCTGTTAATTCCAAATCTGACATTCTGCTACTTTGAAATGCAAGCCACATAGTTGTACGTCTATTTGCTGAGGATTTATAAACTTGTGGTGGCTCGGCTTGGTCTGGCAGTTCATCGCTAATTCTTGCAACCCTATCTCTTACGTCATTAGCAGCTACATCTAAGTCAATACCTAAATCGAACTCTAGAGTGATAGATGATCTCCCATCTTCACTAATAGAGTCTATAGAAATTACTCCCGGTGTTCCTCCAATTCTTTCTTCAATTTTTTGTGTGATTTGTTTATCTATAATTTTAGCTGACGCACCGTCATAATCAGTCCTAATATTAATTTTTGCTGTATCTATATCTGGTAGTTCACGCAGCGGAATCTTATTAAAGGTGAATACTCCAAATAAAACCAATACCAAGCTCATTACAGTAGCAATTACTGGTCTTTTAATTGAAAGTTCAGTTAAAAACATTATTGAAATTTATTTATTCTTATTTTTGTACCTGTTCTGACCTTATTTGTGCCCTCTGCTAAAATTACATCACCCTCATTTAGTCCTTCTAAAATTTCTATTTTACCATAATTTCGTTTACCGATTGTTACTTTGGTCCTAATGATTTTATCATCTACAATTTTGTAAACAAATTTATCTGTACTTTGAATAATCAATGCCTGTTCTGGAACCCCTAAAGATTGTGTTTCGTTAAAAATTAAATTTATATTTATTAGCATACCTGGGATTAATTTTTGTGATTTATTATCAATCTTTGCTTGTACAAGTATTGATCTCGTGGTTGGATCGACTCTTGAGCTAATCGTCTCAATCTTACCAAAAAACTTTTCATCAAAAGCCGAAGTTGTAGCTTCAACTTTTAAATTTCTTTTTAGGATTTTAATATAATTCTCAGGGACTTTAATATCGACTTTCAATATCTTAATATCATCTAATGTTGCTATTATAGTTTGATCACCTCCCAAAATTCCAGGAGTTATTTCTCTTTTACCAATCTTACCGTCAAACGGAGCTACCACTTTCCCAGAGGTTAACACCGCAATTGTAGATCCTTTTTTAATATTTTTGTAATTATTTAAATCTATTAATTTAATCAATTCATTTTTTTTTATTCTTATGGAGTAACTTCTGTTAGCTATTGCTGTACCAAATGTTTCAAGTTTATCGAAAAAGTTTGCTTTGCTAACTTTTGTTGCCACAATCCCTATTGGTTTTGATCGAGCCTCTTTAATTTTTTTTGATATAATGTTCGACATCACCGCGCGACCTACTATTATCGAAGTGATAATAAATATGATTACGGATAATATTGTAATAAATTTTGTTTTATTTTTCATTTTATGATTTTAACATTTCAACGTATAATTGAATACTTAAATATTTAAAACACGTAAAATTGTCTTAAAAAATAATTATTTATTAATTAAATCCTCTCTAATGGCCCATTCAGTCCAAGAACCATCAAAAATTTTAAACTCTTTATTAGTTACAATTTCATATGCCTTTCCTATTAGACATGCTGTTACACCTGAACCACAGGAGAATACTACGTTTGTCTTTTCATCGATTTTATTTTTGGTGAAAATTTTCTGCAATTCCTCTTTTTTTTTATAACACCCAGTTACCTGGTCTACTAGGTCGGTATATGGGATATTAATGCTATTAGGTATAGATCCACTTTTTATTTCTTTACGTGGTTCAGGACTAGTTCCATCGAACCTTCCGCTCGGCCGTGCATCAACCAACACAAATTTTTGTTTAGTGATATTTTTTTTTACATCATCGTAACTGACAATATTTTCTCTTGATAAATTAGCTTTATAAAATGTTGGAGATATTATTTTCGGATTTCCTTTTTCTATTGGTAGCTTATCTAACTTCCATTTTTTCAAACCACCATCTAAAATTGAAACTTTTTTGTGCCCATAAGATTTAAACATCCACCACGCACGTGATGATGAAAAAATACCAAATGCATCATAAACAATTAAATGATTATTATTTTGTATTCCCAGTTTACCAAGTTTTTCACTGAATTTTTCATTACTTAAAAGTGTATGAGGGTATGGGCAGTTTATATCAGAAAATTCATCAATATCGAAATAGATTGAATCTGGTATTCGTTCTTTAATATATTCTTCTTTACCGTTTTTACCTAAATTAGGTAAGTACCAGCTACAATCTAAAATTTTTAAATCTTTATTATTTAGACTTGTGTATAACCATTGTGTATCTACTAAGCTCATTTCAATTTAAATTTTTTAGTATTATAATAAATCATATGCTCACTCAAAATCAACAAGGTATTATATTTATGTTGCTAAGTGTCATATGCTTTTCAACGATGGATATATTAGTTAAATTTTTATCTGCATCCTATCCTACATTTCAGCTAGTTCTTTTCAGAGGTGTATTTGGTCTAATACCAATTTTTTTTATTATTCCTAAAAATCGCTATAAAAATTTATTTTATACTTCTAAAATTAAATTACATTCGGTTAGAGCTATTGCGGGAGCATTTGCAATGATATTCTTATTTCTAGGATTAAAATACTTGCCAATTGCAGATGCAATAGCTATTAGTTTTGCTGCACCAGTATTTGCAACGATCTTCTCAATTATATTTTTAAAAGAAACGGTAAGAATTTTTAGATGGATAGCGATTATTACAGGTCTTGTAGGAGTATTAATAATTTTAAAACCAGGTACAGATTTATTTTCTTTTTATGCTATTTATCCAATATTATTTTGCATCGGTTTCGGTATAATATCTATTGCAATAAAAAAACTCTCATCTACTGAGCCTGATTACTTAATAGCTCTATATTTTACCGTAGTGTTAATTATTATCGGATCAATCAGTTGTTTTTTTCAATGGGAGACAATTAAGCAACCAGATCTGATATTTTTGATTTTGATTGGTATATCAGGATCTCTTGGAAATATATTTCTGACAAAATCAATAAGGTACGCTGAAGTATCAAAAGTTACACCAATTAAATATTTAAGCTTAATTTTCGCAACAATATCAGGTATTTTTATTTTTAATGAAATTCCGTCTTTATATACTCTTTTAGGATCTCTGCTCATAATTACTAGCACAGCAATTATAATAAGAAGAGAAGCTATAAGAAAAATTAAAACAACACCTCTAAGACAAGTCTGATGGCAAAACCTTTATATTGGAAAAAAGCCAAAATGCATTTATCAAAAAAAGATAAAATTTTGAGAAAACTTATTGCAAAATATAAAGGATCTTTAGTTTCAAGAGATGATGCATATTACTCACTTTTAAAATCCATAGTTGGTCAGCAGATATCAGTTGCAGCTGCAAATTCGGTTTGGAAAAAACTAGAGAAAAAAGTAAATAAAATTAGACCATTAAAAATTAGTAAATTAAGTAAACGTCAATTATCGTCATGCGGATTATCAAGACAAAAAATTGAATATATTAAAATTATAACCAAAAAATTCATTAATAAATCGATTTCTGTTCAAAAATTAAAACAATTAAGTGATGAAGATGCTATTAAATATTTAACTACAATTAAAGGAGTGGGAAAGTGGACAGCAGAAATGTTCTTATTTTTCAATCAATTACGACCGAATATATTTCCCGTGCAAGATATTGGATTGTTAAGGGCCATATCAATTCATTATAAAACAAAATATCCACCCAACTCTAGTCAATTAAATTATTTTAGGAATAAATGGAGCCCATATTGTACTGTTGCAACCTGGTATTTGTGGCGAAGTATTGATCCAGTTCCAGTAAAGTATTAGATTGTTTTATGGCAGAAAAACTTATTATAAGTTGGGATGAATACAATAAAACTGTTGAAGAATTAGCGGTTAAAATTCATAGTAGCGGTTTCAAAGTTAATTTATTAATTGGCATTATGAGAGGTGGTGCGCCCATTATAGATGTTTTAAGTAGAATATTTAAAATTAAATGCGCATATTTAGCTGTTGAATCTTATACAGGAAAAAGTATCGAGGATAATCAAGGAGATATAGTATTTTCAAGAGAACTAAGTTCTACTGCAAAAAATTTAGGGGGGAATATTCTTTTGTGTGATGACTTATCCGATACCGGGGTAACTCTTACTGAGAGTATTAAATGGCTAAAAAAATACGATCCTATCAAAAATAATATCAATGAAATAAAAACTGCAGTTTTATGGAAAAAAAAACATTCTACCTTTGAGCCAGATTTTTGTGCCAAGAAGCTTGATACAAATCCTTGGATTGTTCAACCATTTGAAAAGTACGAAGAAATTAGAATTGAAGATATAAAAAAAGGCACCACATAAAATATGCGGTGCCTTTAAATCAAATTTTTAAACTGCAAAACTTAGTACACTTAAAAGAGCAACTAACCATATCGCTGGGTTCACTCCTGCAAATTTACCAGTTAAAATTTTAATTGCTGCGTAAGAAATAAATGCAAGCGCTATACCATGACTGATACTGTATGTTAAAGGCATAGTGATCATAGCTAATACTGCCGGTGCTGATTCTGAAATATCATCCCATTCAATGTCGACAATATTTCTAACAAACAACACAGCTACATACACTAAGGCTGCACCATCAATTTGTTTTGGAAGTGACGTAGCAAGTGGTGCAAAAAATAAACAAGAAAGAAATAAAACACCTATTACTAATGATGTCATACCTGTTCTTCCCCCTGCTTTTATACCTGAGCCTGACTCGATGTAACTTGTGACTGTAGTAGTTCCCAACATGGATCCTGCAACTGTTCCTACACTGTCCGATAACATTGCTTTCTCGATATCTTTTACTTTACCCTTAGAGTCAACTTTTCCTGCTACATTAGCTACTGAAGTTAATGTTCCTGCAGTATCGAAAAAGTCTACAAAGAAAAGCGTAAATACTACGGTTACCATACCTGCTGATAAAGCTGCACCCATATCGAATGTTAGAAGATGCTTCATAGGAGGTATAGATCCGACTACTCCATTAAATTTAGCAAGCCCTAAAACCCAAGCTATTATACTAAATACTAATATACCTATTATGATATTGCCTTTAATTTTTAGCTTTTCTAAAACAATCATCGTTACAAATGCTAAACACGCCAATAAAACAATTGGATCCTTTAAGTTACCAAGTGTAACTAATGTTACAGGGTGATTTGCAGACACGCCCATAATTTGTAAGCCAATAATTGCTAGAAATAATCCTATACCTGCACCAATGCCTAATTTAAGACTTTTTGGAATTGAATTAATTATCCAAGCTCTTAAAGGTGTTAAAGAAATTAATAAAAAGGCAATACCTGCAACGAACACTGCACCTAACGCTTGATCAGGAGTATAACCCATACCTTTACAAACTCCATAAGCAATAAATGCATTTAAACCCATTCCAGGAGCTAATCCTACTGGCCAAGTTTTTCCATACGCTGCCATTATAAAGCAAGCAATTGCGGAAGCTAAAATTGTGGCTGTATAGACGCCACCAAAATCAAATCCACCATCTTTTAGAATAATAGGATTTAAAAACATTATATAAGCCATGGTCAAAAAAGTTGTAACCCCAGCTGTAACCTCTGTTTTTAAATCTGTTTTATTTTGTTTAAATTTAAAATAATTTTCGAACATAAATCTCCTTATTTAAGGACTTTATAGTTATTGATTCTAAAATTTTAAACTTAAAACAACTTTAGATGTGGATTAAATTTCAAACTTAAAATAAAATTCTGGTATAAGTTGAAAATTATGAAAATAGACAAAAATGATTTAATTAATTTTTTTAATAATGGCTGTAAAAAGCCTGAGAATAGAATGATTGGCACAGAGCATGAAAAGTTCTTATTTAATTTAACGACATGTAAACCTGTAAACATCAGCGGACCCGAGCCTAACTTAGAAAGCATTTTCCAAAAATTAAAGGCTAATAATTGGAATGAGGTAAAAGAAAATGGTGTAACAATCGGATTTAAAAAGGAAAAGTTAAATATTACTTTTGAACCAGGTTATCAAATTGAGTTATCAGGAGATACTCAGTCTAATATCCATCAGACCTGTATTGAAGTTAATTCCTATTTAAAAGAACTTAAAAATATTTGTACTTCTATGGGTGTTGGAATAATTGGCATAGGTTTTATCCCTAATGTAAAAATTGAAGAGGTTCCTAAATTAGAAAAAAAAAGATATCAAATAATGAGAGATTATATGCCAAGTGTTGGAACTTTAGGGTTAGATATGATGCATAGAACTGCTGCTACTCAAATCAATGTAGATTATACATCCGAAAACGATTTTAGAAAAAAATGCAAAGTAGCTAGTTGTATAGTTCCAATTGCAGCTACGTTATTCTCAAATTCTCCATTTAAAGACAACAAATTAAATAAATTTTTATCTAATAGGTCTTATATTTGGCAGGATACAGATAAAAAGAGATCGGGATTATTACCTTTCTTTTTTGAGAACAATTCTTTTGAAAAATATTGTGATTTTGCCCTAGATGTACCAATGTATTTTATACAAAGAGGGAAAGAAATAATTGATTGTAAAGGGTTAAGTTTTAAAAAATTTTTAGCAAACTCTGAGAAATCTTTAGAAAAATATGAGCCAACTTTAGATGATTGGAAAAATCATTTATCAACAATTTTTACTGAAGTTAGATTAAAACAATATTTGGAAATTCGATCCGCAGACTCTTGTTCTTGGTCGGGTATATGTTCCATACCTGCCTTTTGGACTGGTATTTTATATAACGACCTAGTACTTGACGAAGCTTTTGATTACGTGAAGAACTGGAAATATGAAGAAGTTAATGAAGCTTACCATGAGTTCGTATCAAAAGGATTCAAAACCGAATTAGACAAAAAAAATATTAAAAAGCATGCTGAATATTTTCTTAATTTATCGAAAAAAGGGTTGGAATTAAGAAACAAACTTAACGCAAATAATGAGGATGAAAGTTGTTTTTTAAATGAGATCGAGAATATTATTAATAAATCTGAAACGCCTTCTGAAAAATTGGCTTCAAGATATAAAAATGTTTATAACAATAATTTAAATAATTTATTAAAAAATGAAGCTTTTTAAAATAGCGTTTCAAATGGATCCTTTGAAAAAAATTAATCAGAGGACTGATAGTACTTTAATGCTTATGTTTGAGGCGCATCTTAGAGGTTTTAAATTATTTCATTATCAACCGAAAGATTTGTATCTTGAAAATAATAAGGTTAAAGCTTCTGGTTATTTTTTTACGATTAAGAAAAGCGGATCAAAATATTTATTTAAAAGTAAGACTGCACAACATATCGATCTAGAAAACTTCAAAGTTGTTCTGATAAGACAAGATCCCCCGTTTGACCTAAATTATATAACTTCAACATATTTTTTAGAAAAATTAAGTAAAAAAGTTTTGGTTATAAATAAACCAAACTCTATCAGAAACCATCCAGAAAAACTTTCTATGTTTGAATTTAAAAAATATATTGTAAACACGCTTATATCTTCTGATGTTAAAAATATTCTAAAATTCCACAAAAAAAATAAGATTTCAATTATCAAGCCTTTATATGGAAATGGGGGCGAGGGTATTCAAAAAATCTCTAATAATATTTCTAAAAGCAGAAGAATAATAAATGCTACCTTAAAAAAATACAAATATCCTCTGATATGTCAAAAATTTATAAAAGATATTAAATTTGGTGATAGAAGAATAATTTTCATTAATGGAAATTACGAAGGTAGCGTTGCGAGAATGCCAAAAAAAAATTCAATTAAAGCAAATTTTCACGCCGGTGGAATTGCAAAAAAGACTGGACTAGTTTTTAGAGATAGAAAGATTGTTAAAGCAGTGTCAAAATTTTTAAAGAAAAACTGCATTTTTTTCGCTGGCATAGATGTTATCGGTAATTATCTAACTGAGATAAATATAACATCTCCTACAGGAATACAGGAAATAAACAGATTAAATAATTCGAAATTAGAAAAAATATTTTGGAACAAAATTGAAGCGAAAATTAAATAAATAGAGGCGGATTACCGCCCCTATCTATATTATATTTTATTGTATTTTAATTACTTTTGGTTTTTTGGCTTCAGGAATTATTCTTTCCAGAGACACCTTCAAAAGTCCATCTTTTAATTCTGCACTTTTCACTTCAGTATCGTCAGCAATTGTAAAGGTTTTGCTAAAAAACCTTTTTGATATACCTTTGTGTAATACACCACTCTCGCTATCTTTTTTTGCAGAATTATGATCTTTTACCGATTTAATAGTTAAAAGATTATCAGCATATTCAATGTTAATATCTTTTTTATTATAACCAGCTAAAGCTACCTCAACATCATATTTGTTTTCACCTGTTTTAACGATATTGTAAGGCGGATAATTTACTGTTGGCGTGTTAAAATAATCATCTTCAAACATTTTTTCAAAATGATCAAACACGTTATCAAATCCAACCGAAACCGGTCGTAATTGATTAAATATAGATAAAGCATTCTTGTTCATAATTTCCTCCTTTGTATAAGCAAGTACTTTAGAAGATCCCTGCAAGGCAATCTTCAATATTTTATATGGTTATGATTTTATTTTTTTCAAGTGCTAAGCAATTTACAAATCTTAAGAATAAAGGAGTAATCGAATGCTATTTCTTTTATACTTGCATCTCTTCCTGATTTGCCTCCGTGACCTGCTTCCATTTCAGTTTTTAGTAAAAGAAGATTTTGATCAGTTTTAAAATCTCTAAGTTTAGCAGTGAATTTGAGTGGTTCGTCGAAGAGTACTCTACTATCATTTAAAGATGTTGTAATTAACATATTTGGATAATTTTGTTTTTTTATATTATGATACGGGGTGTAGGAAAGGATATATTCAAAATGTTGTTTATTTTCTTTTGCATTTCCAAATTCAAAGAACTCTCCAGCAGTAAGGGGCAGTGTATGATCAAGATTTGTTGTTAATGAATCAACAAACGGTACAGCCAGTATCATGCCTAAAAATAAATTTGGTTTCTCATTTACTACAGCACCCATTAATAACCCCCCAGCAGAACCCCCATAGCCAATAATATTGCCTTCACTAGTGTATTTCTCTTTTATTAAAAATTCGGCCGAATCTATATAATCATTAAACGTATTTTTTTTATTCATCATTTTTCCATCTAACCACCATGACATTCCTCTCTCTGATCCTCCTCTAATATGAGCAGTTACCCAAATGATACCCCTATTTATGAGACTTAATGCCGATGTTGAAAAAGAGGGGTACATTGAAGATCCATAACTGCCGTAACCGTATAATAATAATTTTGCATCACCATTCAAAAGTGTATCCTTATGATATGTAATTGTTAAAGGTATACTTTTGTTGTCTCTAGATTTTGCATTAAGTCTTTTTACAATATAGTTTTTTGAATTATGACCTGAAGGAATTATTTTTTCTTTAACAAGCTTTTTTTCTTGGGTAGCAATATTATATTTATATATTCTTGCGGGGGTTTTTGGTGACTCATAACCGATATAAATATTATCAGTATTTTTATCTCTTTGGTATAAAGCAATACTTGGGCTAATCACGGTTTCATCTGTAATCGATAATTCACTTTCTTTCTCTGTTTCAAGGTCTCTTATTAAAACCCTAGATAAGGCATCTTTTACCTCTGAACGTATCATCCATTTCTTAAGAAAAGTACACCCTCCAATGATTACCTGTTCTTTGGCGGGTATGTAGTCTATCCATTTTCCAGGCTCTGAATGTTTTGATTTACATATTTTGAAATCTAATGCATCTAAATTTGTTCTTATAATTAATTCATTATTCCATGAATTTGCGGAATATAAAATATCTCTTTGTCTTTTTCTTATAATCTTTGGTTTCGGAATGTCTTCATCTCTTGAAAAAAACAAGACTTCAGATGTCGTATGATCCGAGGTTGAAATAAAATAATATTTTTCATCGGACGAACTATCAATTGAGCATGAAAAAGATTTATCCATTTCTTCATATATCAATATATCTTCCTTTTCTTTGGTTCCAATCTTATGCCTATATATCTGTCTCGGCCTATGATTCTTATCTCTCTTAGAATAAAAGATAAATTTAGAGTCATATGACCACGTAATAGATCCAGATGTATGTGTTATCTCATCATCAAGGTCTTTATTATTATCTAAATTTCTAATTTTAATTTTATAAAGTTCGCTACCTTTATCATCGACTGAATATGCTAATAATTTATCGTTATCTGAAACTTCAATATCGCCAAGACTAAAAAAAGTCTTTCCTTTAGCTTCTTCATCACCATTCCAATAAACTTCAATTTTATTGTTCGTGTGGCTTTGTCTTAGATAATTGGTATAATTATTTCCCTTTTCATATTTTGACCAGTAGGTGTAATCTCTATCTATAAATTTTAAACTTTCGTCATCAAGTTTTATCCTACCTTTAATTTCGTTAAATAATATATCCTGAGTCTTTTTTGTGTCTCTTAAATTAAATGTTGTATAATCATTTTCTTTTTCGAGATAATCTCTTACCTCAGGTAAAAG
>CABYDT010000010.1 GCA_902517865.1 uncultured Pelagibacteraceae bacterium | reverse complement strand
TTAAATAGATTTAAAAAAATTAAAAAACTTTTTAGTGGATTTAAATATAGTTTGTCAGCCTCTGGAGGAATATTCTTAGGTAAAAAATATCACTTTGATATGGTTAGACCAGGGATAAATTTGTACGGAGGATGTCAGCATTTTCATGATAAAATTAAAAATGTTGTGAGCGTAAGATGCCCAATTATTGCAATTAATCAACTTCATAAAGGCGAAACATGCGGATATAATAGAACATTTAGAGCAAAAAAAAATATGTACACAGCAACTATTCCAATGGGTTATGCGGATGGATTTGGATTAAGATTATCAAACAAGGGTTTTGTATTTTATAAAAATACTAAATTGAAAATGTTAGGGCGGATTTCCATGGACTTAATAATTATTGATATTACAAAAGTAAAAAACAAAATTAAATTAGGTGATTTTGTAGAATTATATAATAAAAAATTTACTATTGATAAATTTGCGGATTTAACAGGCACTATACCTTATAGAGTAATAACTTGTATATCTGATCGTTTTTCAAAGAATTATTTATAATGAAAATTATATATGAAAAAATATTAGATTTTCCTAAATTAATATTAATATTTTTTTCCTTTTTAATTTTAATTTCATTTTTTTTTACCAAAGATTTTAAATTAGATGCGTCTGCTGAAACTTTATTATTAGATAACGATCCAGATTTAAATTACCTGAGAAAAATTAATAAAAGGTATGGTTCTGAAGAATTTTTTATAATTACATATACCCCTAAGGAAGAAATAAACAAAAATAATCTAGGACCATTTCAAAAGTTGGTAGGTGAAATTAATTTAATGCCATGGGTAAGCAAAACAATTAGTATAATAAATGCCCCATTGTTACAGAGTTCTAATGAGCCCTTACTAGATAGAGTTAAAAATTTAAATTATATAACAAATAAGAATATTAATTTTGAACGAGCTATTAGCGAGCTGAAAAGTAGCCCAGTATATCAAGATCTTATAATTAGTTCTGACGGTAAAACTTTTGGTATTGTTGTGTATCTTAAAGACAATAAAAAATACCTAGATTTAACAGAAAAAAAAATTAAAATTTTAAACAACAAAAACCTAGACACTGATACTCTCAATCAAATTAACATTAATTTAGAAATACAAAAATTAATTCAGTCCAAAAATATTAGCAATTATAATAAAGAAATAAAGAGTACTATCAAATCCTACGATAAATTTGCAGATATTAGATTAAGTGGAATTCCAATGATTGCTGATGATATGATTGGATTTATTAAGAAAGATATATTGATTTTCGGAGTTTGCGTCTTTCTCTTTATTGTTATCACGTTAAGGTATATTTTTAAGGATATTAAGTGGGTTATATTTCCACTTTTAAGTTGCTTAGTATCAATATCTATTATGACAGGAATTTTAGGTTTCTTGTCTTGGAAAGTAACAGTCATTTCGTCAAATTTTATTGCACTAATGCTTATTCTAACAATGTCTATGAATATTCATTACCTGGTTAGATATATGCAAATGAATGAAGATGATTTGTCTGCCCCAGGTGTAAACAATTTAATTAAAAAAACATCAGGTATAATGTTTTATCCGATATTCTACGCAGTTTTAACAACAATTTGCGCTTTTGTTTCATTGGTATTTAGCGAGATTAAACCGGTAATAGACTTTGGATGGATGATGACTTTAGGCTTAATTATTTCTTTGATTACCACATTTTTATTATTGCCATCTCTTATAATCATTTTCAAACCCACAATCCCATCCTCAATTAAAGATGTCGAGTCAAAGTTATTAAATAAATTAAATCAAATAACATTTTTTCCAGTATTAGTATTTTGTTCAGTTATTAGTATAATTTGTTTTTCATTCTATGGATTATCTAAATTAAAAGTAGAAAATAGTTTTATAAACTACTTTGATAATGATACTGAAATATACAAGGGAATGAAACATATAGATGAAAAACTTGGAGGTACTACTCCCTTAGAAATAATTTTAAAATTTAAAAAAAGTTCAAATCAAAATGATGAGAGTTTTTTGGGTGAAAATAATGAAGGTGATAATTTTTTAGGAGAAAATAAAGAAAATTCCTTTTTGGGCATTGCAGATCAAAATGAAGATATATCTAAATATTGGTTTTCAACAAATAAGGTTAATAAAATTATAGATATACATAAATATTTAGAGAACAGACCAGAGATTGGGAAAGTTTTATCCTTTTATTCAATATTACAAATAGCAGAGCAACTAAACAACAACAAAAGATTAGGTAGCTTAGAAATGGGTGTTTTATACGATAAGTTGCCAGAAGATATCAAAAATCAAATTATAAAACCTTATATATCAATTGATAATAATGAGGCAAGAATATCAATGAGAATTAAAGATTCTCTAAAAGACCTTAGAAGAAAAGAATTGCTTGAAAATATTAATAAAGATTTATCAGAAAAATTTGCACTTGAACAAAATGAGTATCAAATAGCGGGTGTATTAGTTATTTTTAATAATCTTTTGCAAAGTTTATTTAAATCTCAAATTAAATCTTTAGGTTTTGTTATGATTGGAATTTTTTTCATGTTTTGGTTTCTGTTTCGATCATTAAAATTATCTTTTATTGGTATAATACCTAACATTATAGCTGCCTTTTTTATCTTAGGCTTTATTGGTTTCTTAAATATACCTTTAGACATGATGACAATTACAATAGCGGCTATTACTATTGGTATAGCAGTAGATAACAGTATACATTACATATATAGGTACAAAAAAGAATTTAGCATCTGCAATGACAAAAATAAAGCTGTAGACATTTGTCATCAAACAGTAGGGAAGGCAATACTTAGCACATCTGTTACAATCATTTTTGGTTTTTCAATTCTAATTTTATCAAATTTTATTCCTACTATTTATTTTGGACTTTTTACTGGCCTTGCAATGTTAACGGCTTTAATTTTAGTTTTGACATTGCTACCTATATTATTAAAAATATTCATCCATAGCTAATGATAGATTTTATTTTAGAATCTTTCGATATCTTATCTATATTAGACATAATATTTATTATATTTATTTTTCTAAACTTGATAATTTCATTTAATGCTGGATTTGTATCAAGTCTATTTTCTTTTCTAAAATGGGTACTTGCTTTTTTTTCAGTAAAATTACTATTGCCAGAATTGAAACCATTTATGGAAGATTACGTAGAATCTGATTTTGTTCTAAATTTAATTTTGGGAACGTCAATTTTTATCTTATCAATTTTTATTATCATTATAATAAGTAGATCTTTAAATAAGGTTTTAAAATGGTCAGGCTTGGGCTCTGTAGATAAATTATTTGGTTTGTTTTTTGGAGCATTTAAAGGATATGCTTATTTTATAATTTTATTCACAATTTCTAATGCTATACACCCTGTAGATAACTGGCATAAAAGCTTAAATTCAGGAGTATTTTACGAAAATATTGAATATGGCAAAGAGTTTTTAATAAATAATTTTTCTAACAGACAAGAATATTTTGATGACGGAAAAGATAAAATTGAGGAAATTTCAAAATGACAAATTATAGCAATTGGAGTATTAAAATTAAGTGACTCGTCAAAAAAAATTAAATGAAGAATGTGGTATTTTTGGAGTTTATAATCACCCCGACGCATCGACTTTAGTTACATTAGGACTTCACGCATTACAGCATAGAGGACAAGAGGCTTGCGGTATAAATTCATTTGATGGAAAAAATTTTTTTTCAGTAAAAAGAAGGGGTTTAGTTGGCGATAATTTTACAGATAAAAAAATTATTAAACAATTACCAGGGCATGCTGCAATTGGTCATAATAGATACTCAACAACTGGTGCGCCAATAGTAAGAAATATTCAACCGTTTTTCGCAGATCTTCACTCTGGTGGTATAAGCATTGCTCATAATGGCAACTTAACCAATGCAATAGAAATAAGAGAAAAATTGGTTAAAGAAGGTTCTATTTTTCAAACTACTTCCGATACTGAAACTATAGTTCAATTAATTGCAAAATCAAAAAGGTTAAAAACAATTGATAAAATAATAGATGCCATATTTCAAATTCATGGTGGTTATGCAATTACCATACTTACAAGTAAAAAATTAATAGGTATTAGAGACCCTTATGGAATTAGACCTCTAGTTTTAGGTAAATTAGGAGATACCTATATTTTCTCATCAGAAACGTGTGCTTTGGATATTATTGGAGCTGAGTACATTAGAGAGATAGAAAATGGAGAAATCGTTGTAATTGATAAAAATGGAATCGAAAGTATAAAGCCATTTCCTAAAATCGATGCAAGACCTTGCGTATTTGAGTATATTTATTTTGCAAGACCAGACAGTATTTTAAAAGGAAAAGCTGTACACGAATATCGTAAAAATTTAGGTATTGAACTCGCAAAAGAGTCTTATGTAGAAGCCGATATGATATCTCCAATTCCAGACTCTGGTTTGCCAGCAGCACTTGGATTTGCAAATAAATCTAACATAGAGTTTGATATGGGAATTATTAGAAACCACTACGTTGGAAGAACATTTATTGAGCCAACCCAACAAATTAGACAGCTTGGCGTAAAATTAAAACACAACCCTAATAAACAAATTATAAAAAATAAAAGAATTATTTTAGTTGATGACTCAATTGTTCGAGGAACAACGTCAAAAAAGATTGTTGACATGCTATATCATGCTGGAGCAAAAGAAATACATTTACGTGTATCAAGCCCACCGATAAAATACCCTGACTATTATGGAATTGACACACCAAATAAAAAAGATCTCATAGCTGCAAATTTATCTGTTGATGAAATTGCTAAACAAATTGGCGTTAAGTCTTTAAAATTTTTAAGTATTGAAGGTCTTTACAAAGCTTTGGGATACAAAAATCGAAATGATAAAAATCCTCAACTCACTGATCATTGTTTCACGGGAGATTACCCTGTAAAACCTACAGATAATAAAAATTTAATAGATAAAAATAATCAGCTATCTCTTCTTAGCAACGTTAGATCGTGAAAATGGATTTTTATTTGAAATATACTTTATAATTACTACTTGATTATATAATTCAAATTTATTTATAATTTGTTTTAACATATATTTTTTATAATCTGAATTAAGTTTCTGTAAACGGTTTCCAAATATTTTAAAAATTTGAGGTTTTGTATTTACATGTTTAATAAATTTAATAGTAGGTCTAAATTGTCCTTTTTGTGCTGGTATGTTGAAAGATTTTATATTGTTTATAAATGAATTTAACTCTTTATTTTTAATGATGTTTTTTTTTGTCTCATTTAAATTATAAATTTTTTTAAAAAAAAAATCCTTTTCCTTATTTTCCTTTGCCGAAAAAAATAATGGTTTTATTAGAATATCTGAAAAAGTGTTCTCAAAAAAATATGTAAAATATCTTTTAACCTTCGATATCTTGCTTTTTTCTATTAAATCTATTTTATTTACAACAATAATAAAATCTTTTAACTTATTCAATACAAGTCGAAAGATTTGTTTATCATTTTTTGTAAACTCAGAATTTGCCTCTGTTAAAAAAAGAACTATGTCTGAATGTTTTAGGTTTTTTAATGTTTCTTTAGTTATTAATTTTTGTTTTTTATCATGAGATTTAGATTTTTTTTTTAAACCACCTACATCAACCAGATTTATAACTATATCTTTAAATTTAATTTTTGAAGAATGTGGGAGTACTGTAGTACCAGGATTATCATCAACAATTGATATATTATCCTCTGATAAATTATTGAAAAGGGTTGATTTTCCTACATTAGGTTTACCAATTATTAAAACAGAAATTTCATCCATAATGTAGCTTAATTAATTCTTAAAACTCTTTTTTTGTTCAGCAAAAATGTATGATTTAAAGTATGCATATACTGATCAAATCTAATTTTTTTATAATCTAAATTACTTAAGTTATTTAATTCCAATAATAAGCTTTTCTTTGAATTTGTACTTATTAAAATATTAGTTTTATTTAACAAAATTTTGATTGGTACAATCTTTCTATCTTTTTTATCTTTTAAAAATTTAGAGAAAATTATTTTTCCATTTTGTTTTTGCATTATAACAAAATAACCCTTTGTATTAATTCCAAAAACATATTTATTACTTAAGATAATATCGTTTAAATAAAATTTCTTGCTCCACAAATTTTTGCCAGTTTTATAATCAAATGCTAGTGTTTCACCGTAATTTGAAGATAGGAACACAGCTTGTTTATCAATAATTAAATTTGATATTTCGAATATTTTATTAGCTGAAAAAATTGTAAATTTTCTTAAATCACGTTGCCAAAGCAGCTTATTATCAGTAAGATTTATTGCAGTCAATTGACCCGCATTATTTGAAAAAATCAAAATATCATCGCTAACGGCAATCCTGAAAGCTTTAGGTGTATTAAATAATGTGGATGCTGTTTCAAAGCTCCAGTCTTGATTACCATCACTTATATTAAAAGAAAAAACTTTACTGTTAATATTTGAAACATAAACCTTATTTTTATAAATTATTAAATTAGATACAAATGGTACACTCAAAAATTTCTCCCACACTATTATTCCATTTTCGAGATTAATTTTTCTTATGTAACCGAGATTATCAGAAATTATTAAGCTATCATCAGCAACAGCAGCATTAAAATTTAATACAAAATTTTTACTCTTTTTTAATTTAAACTTAAATTTTTTAATTGATTTTAAGTTTTCATCTAAGATATTAATAGTACCATTTTGATTTAATATTATTATTTTATTATTATTAAAAAAAATATTCTTACTTAAGACTTTTTTTGATTTATCTATTTGATAATTTAAATTAAAATTTCTAATACCAATATTACTACTGTAATTATGATTGGTGTGAGTCCAATTTTTATATTTTTTAAATTTACTAAATTTTATTGAATTTTTTTGACTAATTTCTTTATTATCCTCTAACGAAAGGTTTTCATAATTTGTTATTTTCTCACCCTTAGCTAAAATTTCATTAATTTGTTTTCTTTCAGATTTGTTATCTGAAGAGCAAGATACAAATAAAATAGAAAAAAATAATATAAATAAAATTCTCATTGAAGTTCCTTAAGTTTTATTTCTATTTCTTTTTTTTTATCCGTTTGATTTTTCATGCTATAAAAATCTAAAAGAAGTAAAAGTGAAATTCTTTGAAAGCTAACATTGGTTTTACTTGGTTCTAACAATTCTAATAATTCATTTTCAGAAATATTATCAAATTTTAATAAAACTTTTTTAATTTTAAATAATTTTTTACTATCGTTGCTTATTTTTTTATCTTCCAGAACTGTATCTATAACATTAAGAGAATCAGTAAATTTTTTTTGTTGAAGATAAATGTCTAATAACTTTGTTGCAGATAAAATTTTAATTTTTTCATTTGGACTTTTTAATAATTCCGTTAAATAATTAATACCTTTTGATTGATCTTTAGAGTCCAAAAATAATATTGCTTCAGAATATTTTTCTAATATTTTAGAATTCTTTCTAATTTCGTATTCTTTATAAGTCGGGAACGATAATAATGTAATCAAAATTATAATTGATATACTAATCAATAATAATTTATATTTATTATAAAATCTAAATAATCTATCTTTTAGTAAAGACTCTTCTATTTCATTTTTAAATTGGTCATTCATTTTAATTATATAAGTTTTTAATTGAAGGAAATTTTTTGCTTCTTACGTCATTCTTAAATTTCTTTATACTATTTTTTATAATTTTATTTAAATTTATATATTTTTTTACAAATTTTGGCGTTAAGTTAAAATATCCAAGAAGATCTTCGGTTACTAATATTTGCCCATGGCATTTATTTGAAGCTCCAATTCCAATTATTGGAACTTTTGACTCTTTGCAAATTTCATCAGCTAATTTTTTCTTTACAGATTCTAAAATAATAAAATCAACACCTGAATTTTCTAAATATTTAAAGTCTAAGTATATTTTATCTCTATCTTTTTTTTCTTTACCTAAAACTCTATAATCTTTTGGGTTATTAATTGATTGTGGCAGCAAACCAATATGTCCAACTACTTTAATTTTTTTTCTTAATAAATAATTAATAATATTTATAATTTTTTTTCCACCTTCAAGTTTTACAGCATCACATCTTGTTTGAGTTATAATTTTTTTAGCGTTTTTAAATGCTTGTATTTTATTTTTATACGTATTTTTTGGCATATCCACTACCATATAACTTTTTTTTACTCCCTTTCTAACTGACTGACCATGTCTAATCATTGTATCTATGGTTACGTTTGTTGTGGTTTTTTCGCCATATAAAGCCATACCAACTGAGTCGCCGACAAGTACAACATCACAATAATTATCTACAATACAAGCGGTTTTATAATCGTAAGCAGTTAGGCAAACTATAGGCTTATCGTATATTGAAAATTTCTTTATTCCCATTCTATTGTTCCTGGAGGTTTAGAAGTAACATCATATACAACTCTATTAATACCATTTGTTTCATTAACTATTTTTGTTGATATTTCTGACAAATCTTTGTGATTAAATTTATAATAATCTGCAGTCATGCCATCAACAGAGGTAACTGCTCTTATGCCACAAATATAGTCATAAGTCCTCTCATCACCCATCACGCCTACTGTTTTTATTGGTATTAAAACTGTAAATGCTTGCCAAATTTTATCATAAATATTTCTCTTTTTTAATTCTTTAATTAAAATAGAGTCAGCGTATTGTAATATTTTAATTTTTTTTTCATTTATTTCACCAGGAATTCGTATTGCTAAACCAGGTCCAGGAAATGGGTGTCTTAATAGAATTTGTTTATCTATACCGAGTTGTTTACCTAAAATCCTGACTTCATCTTTAAACATTTCTTTAAATGGCTCTACTAGTTTTAATTTCATTTTTTTTGGCAATCCACCTACATTATGATGAGATTTAATAATTGATGTTTTACTACCTGAATAACTTTGACTTTCTATTAAATCGGGGTAGAGAGTTCCTTGGGCAAGAAACCTGATATTTTTTCTTTCTTTAGTGAATTTTTCGAAAATATTAATAAATGTTTTGCCAATTATTTTTCGTTTTTTTTCAGGATCTATTACTCCTTTTAAAGCATTAATAAATATTTTTTTTTTATTTAAATAATAGAAGTTATTTTTAAATCTCTTTTTAAAAATGTTATAAATCTCTCGAGTCTCACCCATTCTCATAAATCCAGTATCGATATAAACGCAAATTAAATTTTTTTTAATAATTTTATTTAATAAAAAAGCAAGCACACTACTATCAACTCCACCTGATAAAGCGCATAAAACTTTATGTTTTCCAACATGTGTTTTTATATAAGAAGATATTTGTCTTATTTTATTTTTATTGTTCCAATTGCTCCTACATTTGCAAATAACTTTAACAAAGTTTTTTAATATTATTTTACCATTTTTAGTATGATACACCTCTGGGTGAAATTGACATGTAAAAATGTTATTTTTTTTGTTTTCTAAAATAGCATTTGAGGAATTCTCAGATCTAGCAATAGCCTTAAATCCTTTGGGTATTTTTATTACGGAGTCAGAGTGACTCATCCAGACAACATTTTTTTTATTTTGAAAAAATCCATTTGTTAAATCACTTTTGTTTAATTGATGTAAAAATGTTCTACCAAATTCTCTTTTTTTTGCTTTTTTTATTTTTCCACCAAAAAGATATGAAATTAATTGATGGCCGTAACATATACCAAGAATTGGAATATTATGTTGAAAAGTTGACTTGTTAACGTTTGGGAAATATTTATGTTTTGTTACTGAGTCTGGTCCACCCGACAATATAATACCTTTAAATTTTAATTTATTCTTTAAAATTTTGTTAAATTTTCTTATAGTCACAATCTCGCAATACACGTTTAACTCTCTAATTGAGCGTGCTATTAGTTTTGTAACCTGCGAACCAAAATCTATAATTAAAATTTTGTCGTATTCCTTATCAGGCATCAGCTTTTAGATTTTTTTATAAGTTTTTTTATTTCCTGGTATTTTTCACATTTTATTGAACAAAATTTTTTAAAAGAGTCTGCATTTTTTTCAGCTAATTTAAAGTCCCCGTCTCTAATTTTTTTTAATGATAATAAATAGTATGCTTGGCTATTTTTTGGATCCAATAAAATTACTGTTTTTAAATTTTTTTCTTCCTCGTCATATTGTTTTTTTTTCTTATAAATTTTTGCTAAATATAAATAACTTTTTGTACTTTTAGGGTTAAATACTATGTCCTTTTCAAATAACAATTTAGCTTGATCGTAGTTTTTCTTTTCATATTGAATTTTAGCCTTATTAAAAAAACTTATTTCACCGTAAGATATATTGCATATTAAAATTAAAAAAATTATTAGTATTTTTTGCATTATTTAACCCTTCACTAAATCGATATTATGTACCATACTTTCATAGAAACCAGCTTTTGTAATTGTAATAAATTTTGGTTTTTTTCTTAAACTTTTTACATTTGAACACCCTAAATAACCCATTGAAGATTTCAAGCCACCAATGAGTTGGTATATAATCTTATTAACGTCTCCCTTATACTTGATAAAACCTTCAACACCCTCAGCAACAAACTTTGTTTTTTTAGAAATGTTTTGTTGATTATATCTGTCTGCTGAACCTTGTGACATGGCTCCTATTGATCCCATGCCTCTAAATTTTTTATATAATTTTCCATTTTTTTTTATAATTTTTCCAGGTGCCTGGTCAGTTCCAGCAAACAGAGATCCTATCATAATCGCATCAGCGCCTGCAGAGAATGCTTTGGCCAAATCGCCTGAAAACTTAATTCCTCCGTCGGAAATGAAACTAATTTTTGTAGTTTTAATTTTTTTTTTTATATCTAATATTGCGCTTAATTGAGGTACCCCAATACCAGCAACCATTCTAGTAGTACAAATTGATCCAGGACCAATACCTATCTTAATAATATCTGCGCCATTATTAATTAAGAACTTGGCTGCTTCTGGCGTAGCTACATTACCAACACATATCGAAGTTTTTTTTCTTAGTTTTGATATTCTTTTCAATGTATCTTTTACTTTTTTAGTATGACCGTGTGCTGTATCAATAACAATTAAATCAATATTTTTCTCGAGAAGGCCTTCTGCTCTCTCAACTTCTTTAGATCCAACACCAATTGCAGCTGCAACTTTTAATTTACGTTTCTTTACCAATTCAACTTGTTTTAATTGCTCATCAACGGATAAATTTCTATGAATAACACCTAAACCTCCATTTTGTGCCATTGCAATCGCCATTTTAGACTCCGTAACGGTGTCCATTGCAGATGATAAAAGAGGAATTTTCAATTTAAGGTTGCTAGATAAGGTTATAGACGTGTTAACTTCGCTAGGAAGAATCTCAGAGTACTTAGGAACTAATAATACGTCGTCAAAAGTAAGTGCTTTGCTGATTTCCATATACCTAGATATAACATTGAAAATACAATGTCAATTTAGCAACTGCATAACATATACACTTCTTTTGAAGCTTTTCTGCTACTATCTGGTTTAAGTATCTTGTGTGTAGAAAAATTTTTTTTTACATATTTAATAATTGTTTCTGATTCTAAGCCATTAAAAAACTTAAAAAAAATCTTTCCATTATCAGCTAAATTTAATGACGAAAATTTTAGTACATCGATAACAATTAAATTTGTCTTTATTGAATCTAGATTTTTATTTCCTGTAGTATTAACTGCGATATCTGACAAAATTAAATCTATTTTTTGATCTTCAAAAAATGTGTTTATTTTCAATTTAGACTCGTCACTTGTAAAATCTCCTTTTACAAATTTAACATTATAAGTATTTTTCATATCTAAAATATCAATAGCAAAATTTAAACCATCTTTATTAATTGTACCAATTAGTTGTGACCATGCTCCTGGTGCAGACCCTAAATCAAGAATTTTTATGTTATTTTTTATAATATGGAATTTTCGATTCACCTCTTGCAATTTAAAATATGCCCTTGACCTAAAGCCAAATTCTTTAGAAAGCTTGATATATTTGTCCTTATTATTTCTATCGAGCCATTTTTGAGAAGAAAATTTAAATTTTTTTTTAAATTTTTTCAATTTACAAATCTAAGACTCTTTAAAATCTTTTTTCCATCAGTTTGTTTTATTTCAACTCTAATATTTTTGTCCAACCTCATATCTTTCCCATTTACGAATATCCCTGCGGCTAAGTGCAAAATTCCAATTTTATTGTGGGGTAAAAATGGTTCAACAAAAATATTTTTTTCATTATCAAATTTTGGAAGTAGATGACTAGCAATCCAATTGTATCTTGCTGGTAAAAATTCTGTATCAATATTATAAAAATAAACTAAAATATTAATTGCTAAGCCTTCAGATCCAAAAATTCTTCCTTTTGTTAAAGATTCTTTTAATAATTCCTGCCATTTTTTCCATATTGGCGAATTTTTTTGTAATGAAAATACACCGATATTTAAATGTGGAGCAAATGCAACTTTTCTCGCGATTTTGTCTGAAAAACCCGAACTTTTAGCATGTTTATAATTTTGAGTTTTCACTGATGCTAAATTTTTAAAAATCCAGTTAACCCTACCAACATCTTTATATCCAGGAGCAATTGATTGCACAATTGCTAGCTTATTATTTTCACAACCCTTATAAAACATTTCAACAGCTTCCCAATTATTTATCCATGTATCAGAATCTAACCATAGATATTTCTCATACTCTGGAAAATATTTAGGTAAAAATGCTCTTGATATTTGACTTTTAAGCCATTCTCTTCCTTGAATTTTATAATCAGGTAAATTTATATCCCATTCTGCTTTTTTAATCTCTTTTACTAATGGTTTTAGCAATTTTTTATTATCATTACTTAATCCAGCATCTAAAATACAAATGGCTACATCTTTGCTTTCTGGAAAATTTTTTATTGAATTTATTAATTCAATTAACAAGCTGAAATATTTGTCATCAGCTAAACTTACTATCGCTTTTGTATTTTTCATATAAAATCATCTGATATTAAACTATCATCTAAATTCTTATTTTTTTTCTTATAACGAGAATAATGCAAGAAACTTACAGGGATTAAAAGTAAATATAGAATACCTGAAATGAGCAAAGTTTCAAAAGTAAATTGATATAAAAAAATAAAGTAAATTGCTAAAATTAATATTAATATTACCCCTGCAGTTCTAGAAATTTTAAAAGATTTTAGTGAGTAAGTTGGAATTTTGCTGATCATTAAAAAAGATGTGATTGAAATAAATATTACAAATATGTTCATATTAAGATTTTGTTCACTAAATCCAGAATATGAGAAAATAATAGGCAAAAGTATTAGTCCTGCGCCCGATGGTACTGGGACACCATTAAAAAACATATCTGAGGTATTTTTTTCAAGCTTATCTGAACTATTAAATCTTGCTAATCTTAAACACGCACAAATAATAAACACTAAACACAGAATCCACCCAAATTTCGGAAGAGTATTTAATTTATAAAAATATAAAATTAATGCTGGTGAAATACCGAAATTTACAAAATCTACAAGAGCGTCTAGCTCAGCTCCGAATTTTGATGTACTCTTTAAAAATCTAGCTATCCTTCCATCAATTGCATCTAAAATAGCAGCTAATACAATACAATATATAGATTTCTCAAAATTTAATTCAAAAGCGAATTTAATTGATGATATACCTAAACATAAACCTAAAATTGTTATGAAGTTTGGGAAAACTTCCTTAAAGTTTATTTTTTTTTTCATCTATTTAATTTTTAATTGCAAATAAGCTTTCGCCAGCTGTTACTGCTTGACCTTTTTTGGCTAAAATTTTAAATTTTTTAGGAACGTATAAATCAACTCTACTTCCAAAACGTATTAAGCCAAATCTATCACCTTGTTTATAATTTTGATCTTTAGAGCAACTAACGACTATTCTTCTTGCAACTAAACCTGCTATTTGAACCAGCGCAATTTCGTCATTGCTCTGTGATAAAATCTTTAAATAATTTCTTTCATTTTCTTCACTTGCTTTATCTAATGAAGCGTTTAAAAATTTTCCTGGTTTATAGAATATGTCTTTAACAGTGCATTCGACTGGTAAACGATTAACATGGCAATCAAATACATTCATAAAAACACTAATTCTAGTAAACTTATTGCTTTCCATGTTTAGTTCTTTGGGTCCTTCAATTTCAGTTATTTGTGAAATTATTCCATCTGCTGGGCTTACTAAATAATTGTTGTCCTGTATTGAATACCTGTCTGGATCTCTAAAAAAATAAAAAACCCATATTGTTACAACGAGACCTATTAAGCCTAATACTTTGGATATCAACAAAAATACAAAAGTTATAATTAAGCTTATAGTTACGAATTTATGCCCTTCTTTATGAAGTTTTGGCAACAAGATATCTAATATATTCATTGAATTAATTTCTACCTTTATGTATATGCTAGCTTCTTATCATGAGTAAAATCAATGTCAAAAATCCAGTTGTTGAGCTTGATGGCGATGAAATGACTAGGATAATTTGGTCATTTATAAAAAAAAAGCTAATACTTCCATATCTCAATATAGACCTAAAATATTACGATTTAGGCATGGAAAGCAGAGACAAAACAAATGATCAAATAACTATAGATTGTGCAAAAGCTATACAAACGCATGGTGTGGGAGTTAAATGTGCGACTATAACGCCGGATGAGCAGAGAGTTGATGAATTTAAACTCAAAAAAATGTGGAAATCACCAAATGGTACTATCAGAAATATACTTGGCGGAACTGTGTTTAGAGAGCCTATTATATGCAAGAATGTTCCAAAGCTTGTACCGACATGGACCGACTCAGTAGTAATAGGTAGACATGCTTTTGGAGACCAATATAGAGCCACTGATTTTAAAGTACCTGGTAAAGGAAAACTAAAAGTTTCATGGGTTTCTGATGATGGAAAAAACAGGATTGAGCATGATGTGTATGATTTTCCTGGTCCAGGTGTTGCTTTATCAATGTATAACCTTGATCAATCAATAATAGATTTTGCGAGAGCATGCATGAATTTCGGTCTAATGAGAAAATGGCCAGTTTACATGTCAACTAAAAATACAATATTAAAATCTTATGACGGTAGATTTAAAGATCTTTTTGAAGAAACGTATATCAAAGAATTTAAAAAAAAATTTGAGGAAAATGGAATTACTTATGAACATAGATTAATAGATGACATGGTAGCTTGTGCTATGAAATGGAGTGGTAAATATGTTTGGGCTTGTAAGAACTACGACGGAGATGTTCAGTCGGATACTGTTGCACAAGGATTTGGTTCATTAGGTCTTATGACAAGTGTATTAATGACACCTGACGGAAAAACAGTAGAGGCTGAAGCTGCTCATGGCACAGTAACAAGACACTTTAGAATGCATCAAAAAGGACAGCAAACATCTACCAATCCAATAGCTTCAATTTTTGCATGGACTAGAGGTTTGTCACACCGTGGTAAATTAGATAAAAATGAAGAACTTATAAAATTTGCTCAAACTCTTGAGAATGTGTGCATTCAAACAGTTGAGAATGGAGAAATGACAAAGGACCTCGCAATATTGATTAGTAAAGATACAAAGTATTTAACTACCAATGAATTTCTAGAAGCGATCGATAAAAATTTAAAGAAACAACTTAACTAAATTTTTTCAATTAATAATTTCACGACCTGATCTATTTTATCTACATCTGTGCCACCAGCTTGAGCAAAATCTTTTCTTCCACCTCCTCCAGATCCACCTAAATTTTTCGATAAATATTTCACATATTCAGAAGCATCAAATTTCGAAATTAAATCATCACTCACACCAACTGCTATTGAAATTTTATTTTTAGATATTCCAAAAAGAAAAATAATAAGATTTTTTTGTTTTTTTGTTTCATCAGCTATACTTCTTAGCTCTTTTCCAGGTAAGTCAGTTATTTTTTGTAATCTAAAAGTAATATTATTTTTTTTAAAATTATTTACTATATTTTTGCTTTTATCTTTTAGTATGTTATCTTTAATTATTTGGCTTAAATACTTTTCTGCTATATCCATATCAGTCAAATAATTTTTAAATTTATCTGCTTTACCGCCTTGCTCTTTAATTGTTTCGATAATCTTATCAAATTTATCTTTTAAATCCCTTGATTGCTTTTCATCCTTAGATTTTTGTTGTTTAATATAATTTTGTAATTCCTCACCTCTTAAACCTTCAATTCTTCTTACACCCGAGGATATAGATCCTTCCGAAATAATTTCAAATTTTCCAATTTCCCCCGTTTTATTAACATGGGTACCACCACACAATTCCAAAGAGTATACCTTTTCTTTTTTTCTTCCCATTGAAACGACGCGAACTTCTTCACCATACTTTTCACCAAATAATGCCATGGCACCCTCTTTAATAGCTTTTGTAGGTGACATTAAACGTGTACTAACATTTTCATTTTGTTTAACAATTTCATTAACTTCTAAATTGATTTTATTTATTTCTTCTTTTTGAATCGCTTTGTTATGGCTGAAATCAAATCTAAGTCTTTCCGGACCAACATATGATCCTTTTTGAGCAACGTGCTTACCTAATATTTCTCGCAAGGCAGCGTGTAGCAAATGTGTTGCTGAATGATTAGCTTTGACGTTTTTTCTATGTTCCTTGTCAACTATTAGCACAGCTGTTTGGTTTGAAATTATTTTGCCCTCTTTAACTTTTCCAAAATGTAAATAAAAATCTCCAAAATATTTCTGTGTATCTGAAACTTCAAAAATACTATTATGAGATTTAATAAGCCCTTTATCTCCTACCTGACCCCCTGCTTCAGCATAAAAACAAGTTTGATTTGTAATAATTATACCTTCTTGATTTTCTAACAATTCTTTAACTGGTTTATCTTTTATAATAATCTCTATAATTTTTCCTTCTGCCCTCTCATTATTATAACCTACAAATTCCGTAGGTCCGTTTTTATCCTTTAGTTCAAACCATATTTTGCTTATTTCTTTTGATCCAGATCCTTTCCAAGATTTTCTTGCTTCTTCTTTTCTCAAATCCATCAATTTATTAAACCGCTCCACATCCACATTTATGTTTTTTGGCTTTAAATAATCTTGTGTTAAATCCAATGGAAAACCAAATGTATCGTATAATTTAAAGGCTATGTCTCCGCTTAAAGTATTGTTTTTAACATCACTTAAATCATTGTTAAGAAGCTTCATCCCTTTGTTTAACATAGTAGAAAACTTATCTTCTTCATTCATAATTGTTTCAGTTATTAATTCTTTTGCTCTACTTAATTCATTATATTCTGATGACATCTGAGTTATGAGTGCATTTATTAAACTCGATAAGGTATTAGATTTGCCACCTAAGGTTTCTGCATGCCTCATTCCTCTTCTCATAATTCTTCTCAAAACATATCCTCTGCCTTCGTTTGAAGGCATCAAACCATCCGCAATCAAAAAACACGCAGCTCTCAAATGATCTGAAATTACTCTATGACTTGCTATCGTTTTATTGGATACGGGTGATTTTGTAATTTCTGCACTTGCATCAATTAATTTTTTAAATAAATCAATTTCATAATTATCGTGTGTACCTTGTAATACAGCTGTCATTCTCTCCAAACCCATACCAGTATCAACTGATGGCTTAGGTAAGTTTATTCTTTTATCTTTTGTGACTTGTTCAAATTGCATAAAAACTAAATTCCAAATTTCTATAAATCTATCACCATCTTGATCCTTTGAACCTGGAGGACCACCTTTCAACTTTTCACCATGGTCATAAAAAATCTCCGAACATGGTCCACATGGTCCGGTGTCTCCCATTGACCAAAAATTGTCGGAAGTGGAGATTTTAATTATTTTATTCTCATTAAAGCCGGTAATTTTTTTCCATAAATTAAATGCTTCATCATCTTCTGAATATACGGTCATACACAATTTATCTTTTGATATACCAAACTCTTTTGTAATTAAGTTCCAAGCAAAAAAAATTGCTTGCTCTTTAAAATAATCTCCGAAAGAAAAATTTCCCAACATCTCAAAAAATGTATGATGACGAGGTGTATAACCTACATTTTCTAAATCATTATGTTTACCTCCTGCTCTGACACATTTTTGTGCAGTTGTCGCAGTTTTGAAATCTCTCTTTTCAACTCCTGTAAAAACATTCTTAAATTGAACCATTCCAGAATTTGTAAACATCAATGTTGGGTCATTGTTTGGAATTAAAGAACCAGACTCAACTACTTGGTGATTATTTTTTTTAAAGAAATTTTTAAATGTCTCTCTTGTATCTTTTAATGAGATTTTAGACATATTAGTATAATTACAGTCTTTAAAGAAATAAGTCTAGTGGAGGTAAAGGCGCCTAATTTAGACGCCTTTGAGAGATGGTTATATGTATTTATTTTTTAGAAGAATTTTTACTATCTTTTTCCTCAGGATTTGCTTTTTCCTTTGGTAATGGGTTACCTTCCATTTTTTCAGAAATTAGACCAGCATTTGCTCTTATTGCCATTTCAATTTCAGCAGCGGTACTTGGATTATTTTTGAGATATTGTTTTGCATTTTCTCGGCCTTGACCGATTTTTTCTCCTTTATAAGCGTACCATGCACCACTTTTCTCAATTATTCCTGCTTTTGAACCTAAGTCAATTAATTCACCAGTTTTGCTAATTCCTTCACCGTACATAATATCAAATTCAACTACTTTGAAAGGAGGTGCAACTTTGTTTTTAACGACCTTCACTCTTGTTTGGTTACCAATTATTTCGTCTTTTTCTTTTATAGCGCCAATACGTCTTATATCCATTCTTACAGAAGAATAGAATTTAAGCGCATTTCCACCAGCTGTTGTTTCTGGGCTTCCAAACATAACACCAATTTTCATTCTTATTTGATTAATAAAAATAACCATTGTGTTTGATTTAGATATGCTTCCAGTTAGTTTTCTTAAGGCTTGGCTCATTAATCTTGCTTGTAGTCCAACATGAGTATCCCCCATATCGCCCTCTAATTCAGCTCTTGGTGTTAATGCTGCTACAGAATCAATAACTAGAACTGATACTGCTCCTGATCTAACAAGTGTATCTGCAATTTCTAATGCTTGTTCACCAGTATCAGGCTGAGAAATTAGCAATTCTGTAGTATTTACACCTAGTTTTTTTGCATAGGTTGGGTCTAAAGCATGTTCAGCGTCTACAAACGCGCAAGTACCTCCTGTTTTTTGTGCCTCTGCAATAACTTGTAATGCCAAAGTTGTTTTACCAGATGACTCTGGACCATAAATTTCTACTATTCTACTCTTTGGTAAACCACCAATACCTAATGCCAGGTCTAAACTCAATGATCCAGTCGACACTGACTCAATGTCTAGAACTTGGTTTTGGCCAAGCTTCATAACTGAACCTTTTCCAAAGTTCTGGTCTATTTGGCTGATTGCAGCATCGAGTGCTTTTTTCTTCTCTTTATCTTGATCTTTAATATTATTTACTACTTTTAAGTTATTTTTAGTCATTTTTTATCCTTTTTTTTTGTTCGACTCACTAAAATAAATGTACACATTTTGTTCTTATTTGCAAATATAATAATAAGTTGTTGATTTTATTGTCTTTTTTTAAATTCAGCACTAAATTGGACATCCTTAAAAATATTAATTTTTGTTATTTTATATTCCAAACCAGTTTCTTCCAACATAATTGAAATTTTTTGTCCATTTGGCGTATCAGCGGTAAAAAGCTCAATCATTAGTATTTAATAATGTAACATTTAATATATAAAATTGTCTTTAATTATTTTATGAATATTGAATATTATTACAGTGTAGCTTCTCCCTATGCCTATTTGGGAAGCAAAAAATTTAGGACAATTGTTGAAAATTATTCTCTAAAAGTTAAAGAAATACCAGTTGATCTGGTAGGAAAAATTTTTGTTTCGACTGGCGGAGTTCCTGTTCCCAAAAGACATTCATCAAGGCAAAAAAACAGGCTTTCAGAATTATCAAGATGGAGCGAGGAAAATAAAATTCATATGAATGTAAAGCCAAAATATTTTCCTCCAAGTGATCCCCATTTACCTGCCTACTTTTTAATCGCTTCAATAGAAATGGGCATTAAATTAGATTTCGGCGAAAAAATATTGTCATGTTTATGGTCTGAGAATAAAGACATTTCAAATATTGCTGTTCTTAAAGATATTTGTAATGAACTTAAGATAAATTTCAATGAAATAGAACAACTAGCGTCAACAGATAAAATAAAAACAATTTATTTATCAAATTCTGAGAAGGCAATTAAAAATGATGTATTTGGTGCTCCAACATTTATTTTCGAAAAAGAGCTTTTTTGGGGACAAGATAGTTTATATTTCCTAGAAAAAAAATTAAAAAATACAAGATGATAAAATATTTTAAAATATTAATTATTAGTATACTTTTAATAAATTCTGTAAAGGCAGAAACTATTTATGATGCGCTTGCATCCAGTTATTTAAATAATAATGAACTTAATTCTCAAAGAGAAAAAACGATTGCGGTAGATGAAGACTTAATTCAAGCTTTATCTATATTTAAACCATCAATAACAGGGACAATTAACCAAAGTGATTACTTAAATGAAGATCAAATTAATAGTGCTGGCACCACTCAAGTAGACACAAACTACCAACCTAAAACAAATTCTATCATAATCGAGCAGAAGCTTTTTCAAGGAATTCCAGACGCTATGAAAGCAAGAAAAGAAGTTAAAATTGCTAGATACGAGCTAAAAAAAGTTGAGCAAAATGTTTTATTTAAAACGGTTAAAGCATTTACTGATGTAATTCGAGCTGAGAAAAATATTATTATAACCCAAGATAACCTTAATCTTTCAGAACAACAAGTTGAATTAGATAAAGGTAGATACGAAAGAGGTGCTATTAAACTCTCTGATTTAGCACAATCCGAGTCTTCTTTAGCCTCAGCTAAATCGAAATTTATAAAAGCAAAAAACGATCTTTTAATAAGTGAACAAAACTATACGAATATTGTCGGAGATGAGCCCAAAAACCTAAAATCTGAAAACAAACTAATGTTAAAATTGCCAATTTCTTTAAACGATACGATTCAATCAGCTGAGAGAAGCAATCCCGAACTTAAAATATCAGAATTGAATTATTTTAAATCAAAAGATGAACTCAATTCAGCATTAGAAGATCTAGGTCCAAAATTTTCTCTATCCTATAAATTGTCCGAGTCCAGAGATACCAGCCTAACTATCGATGAAAGAAAACAATCATTATTTGGCGCTGAGGTAGAAATACCAATTTATCAAGGAGGAAAAAACTATTCATCTTTTAGGCAAAAAAAATCGTTAAAATTAAGTAAAGAACTTGATTACTTATACAAAAAAAAGGAGATAAAAAAAGAAGCAGCAAACAAATGGTCTGAATATTCACTAAAAAAGAGTCAGCTTGATTTAGCCAAAACACAATTAGAGGCGGCGGAAATAGCATATGAAGGCATAAAACAAGAATACGAAAACGGTTTAAGAACAACTTTAGATGTTTTAAGTTCAAGAAGTTTATTGCTAGAGGCTAGACAAAATTTTATTCAAGTCGAACAGGATGAAATTTTAGCGAGGTTTGAATTGCTTCGAATAACGGGCAATTTAACTGCAGTTTATCTGGAGCTTGAAGCCAAGTCTAAATAATTATTTAATAATTTCTTAAATCATCTATAAACAAGATCTTTGTTAGAAAATGAAATATTCAATCCCAGAAATTAATATTGATTTAAAATCAATTAAAAAAAACTATACTTTTATAAATAAATTTTGCGAAAAATCTGAGGTGGCTAGCAGTGTAAAAGCGAGTAGTTACGGGTTGGGCGGTCAAAAAAAAATTA
>CABYDT010000009.1 GCA_902517865.1 uncultured Pelagibacteraceae bacterium | reverse complement strand
AAAAGAAAAAGGATTATTTAAACATAAAATAATTAATGCTGAATTAATCAATATAAAAAAAATATGTAAATTAAGAGATAAGATAAGGAACCAAAAAACACTTATAATATCTTTGACGCCCTATAATTTTTTTATTGCATACATATTTATTTTGATTGGAGTTAGGAAAGATAATTTATTTTTATTTTTAAGAAGCGATGGTTACGAAGAATATAAAGTTAAATTCGGAAAATTAGGAGGCTTAATTTATAATGCAATGCTAGTTTCTATAAAAAATAAACTAAAATATTTGAAATTAGAAAACAATATTATCAATGTAAAAAATTGTGATGTAGTTATTTTTTGTCTACCCACCCCTTTGAAGAAAGGTAAACCTGATTTAAATCATTTAATTGAAGGGTGGAAACAAATAAAAAATTATATAAAACCTGGTCAATTGATAGTCATAGAAAGTACAGTTTACCCTGGATGTACAGAAGAGATTTTTCACAGCTATCTTGATAAAAAATTTAATTTAGATAATAATATTTTTTTATCTTATTCACCTGAAAGAGAAAATCCAGGAGACAAAAAATTTGGATTTAAAAATACACCCAAAGTAGTTTCTGGATATAAAAAAAATTCTTTAAACTTAGCTGCTGAACTTTATAGTATAATTGTAAACAAAGTAATCAAGTCTCCAAGCATAAAAATTGCAGAGACATCTAAACTTTTAGAAAATATCTATAGGTCCATAAATATTTCCCTAATAAACGAATTGAAAATTGCATGTGATAATTTAGGAATTGATATTTATAAAGTGATTGATATTTCTTCAACTAAACCATTTGGATTTCAAAAATTTACACCAGGACCAGGTGCAGGTGGGCACTGTATACCTGTAGACCCAGGATATTTTTCTTGGTTATCTAAAAAAAAAGGTTTCAATGTCAAATTCATAAAACTTGCTGAAGAAATTAATTTTTTTAGAACCAAATACATTATAAAAAAAATCGAAAATTTAATAAATAAGTTAAAATTAAAAAATAGAATTTTATTACTAGGTTTATCCTACAAAAAAAATATTGAAGATATAAGAGAGTCTGCCTCTATAAAAATTTTTTCTAAATTAAAATTTAAAAAATACAAAATAGATTATTGTGATCCATTTGTAAAAAAATTTGTTTATAAGGAAAATAATAAGAGTGTTGAAATTAAGTCAAAAAAACAATCTAAGAATATTTTTAAAAAGTACAGTTTAATTATTATTGCAACAGATCATGATAAATTTAATTATGATGACATACTTAAATCAAACAAAATCATAATTGATCTACGGGGAAGATTTAAAAAAATCAAAAATGATAATGTACTATCTTTTTGATTGATAATTTAAAATTTATTTTTATAAAAGAGTTTATTTCAAACAAAGTGCTACCGACTAAGTTAACTGCCAGATAAATTTATATTTTGCACAATAACTGAATAAAACTGATATTGTAAATAATTCTATATCTTATAAAATAATATTGATGAACGAAAAAATATTAATATTTAGACCATTTGGACCCTCAATAGTTAAAGCTAGAATGCCAAATGAAGTAATGGATAGTTTAAATAATTATATTGATAGTACTATAAAAGATGAGGAAAAATCAAAAGAACTTGATTATGGACATAAACTAGCGGGGAACGTTAATCAAGAGTTTAGGATTAGTCAGGAACATGCCAAAAAAAGTGGCTGGTTAAATTTTCTAGGCAATGTTGCTCAAGGTTATGTAAAACAATCAATTGGACAAAAAATAACTAAATTTAATATTATTGAAACATGGGTAGTTAGGCAGTTTTCTAATGAATATAATCCAACACATTGGCATAGTGGTCACCTCTCCGGTGTTGGATATTTAAAAGTTCCATCAAGTTACGGTGAGACTAAGCAAAAAAATAAAACTGTTAATTTAAATGGTAATTTGCAATTAATACATGGGAGTCAGCAGTTTCTATCAAAATCCTTGTGGAACATAAAACCTGAATTAGGTGACTTTTATATGTTTCCAAATTACTTAATGCATAGTGTTTTTCCATTTACTGGCACTGATCAGGAAAGAAGATCAATATCTTTTAATGCTATAGTTGATGATAGTGTATATTACGAAACTTAATTTAAAAAAATAGATAATATAAAATCCATAATAATAAAGAATACTCAAAAAAATTTTTTGATAAAGTCAACTGTTCTTGTGTAAATTTAGACTGTAAAAATTTACTTAAAAATATAAATCCTAAATGAACTAAAACAATTGAAAATATAATTCCAATCAACGTATATTCAATAGAAAAATTTTTATATCCAAAATAAACGGCTGCTAAAAGAGTTAGCCAAGAAACTTTAGAAATAAATAATTTAAAAACAAGACCAGCTTTTTTGCTAAAAATAGATTGTGTTTTTATTAAAGAATAAGACCATGTTAGTCCGATCAAAAAACTAATATATTTTAAAATCACCTGGCTTAATAAATTAATTAATTGGAGTTTTTTGTTCAGAAGTCGTTTTGCTCTGAATTTTATCAACCTCAATCCACTCAATAGGATTTAACTCTTTTGCTAGGGCAATTTTTAGAACTTCTTCAACATCTTTGACGGGTATAATTTTTAGACCATCTAAAATGTTTTTTGGTAACTCTTTTAGGTCTTTTTCATTTTCTGAAGGAATAATTGCAGTTTTAATTCCGCCTCTTAATGCTGCTAATAATTTTTCCTTTAGTCCACCAATTGGAAGGACCCTTCCTCTTAATGTAACTTCACCGGTCATTGCAACATCTTTTTTGACCGGTACACCTGCTAATGCTGAAACGATTGAAGTCACCATTGCTATTCCAGCTGAGGGACCATCTTTTGGTGTTGCGCCTTCAGGAACATGAATATGAATATCTTTTTTTTCAAATGTCGGTGGTATAATTCCATAATCGAGACATCTTGATCTTACGAATGATTTTGCAGCCTTTATTGACTCCTTCATAACATCACCTAATTTTCCGGTATGTTCTAATTTCCCTTTTCCAGGCATTACTAGTGACTCAATAGATAACAGTTCCCCTCCTACCTCTGTCCAAGCCAAACCTGTTACTACTCCTACTTTGTCCTCGTTTTCTATTTCACCATATTTGAATTTTTTTACTCCAAGATATTGATCAATATTTTTATCATCTACAGAAATATTTAATTTTATTTTAGAAACAATTTCTTTAACACTTTTTCTGGAAAGTTTCGACAATTCTCTCTCTAAGCCTCTAACACCAGATTCTCTAGTATATTTTCTTATAATCTCTTTTATTGCCTCTTCTTTTATGGTTAATTCATTGACCTTTAATCCGTTCTCTTTAATTTGCTTAGGTATTAAATATTTTTTTGCAATTTCCGTTTTTTCTTGTTCTGTATATCCAGATATCCTAATTACCTCCATTCTATCTAATAATGGAGGCGGGATATTAAGTGTGTTCGCTGTCGTAACAAACATTACATTTGAAAGATCATAATCAACTTCTAAATAATGATCATTAAATGCGTTATTCTGTTCTGGATCTAATGCTTCTAACAATGCTGAAGAAGGATCGCCTCTGTAATCCATACCAATTTTATCTATTTCATCTAATAAAATTAATGGATTTTTTGTTCCAGCTTTTTTCATTAACTGAATAATTTTTCCTGGTAAACTACCGATGTAAGTTCTTCTGTGGCCCCTTATCTCTGCTTCGTCTCTAACACCACCTAATGACATTCTTACAAACTCCCTGCCTGTGGATCTTGCTATTGACTTACCTAAGGAAGTTTTTCCTACACCTGGAGGACCAACTAAGCATAATATTGGGCCTTTGATCTTTTTAATTCTTGATTGAACTGCTAAAAATTCTAAGATTCTATCTTTTACTTTTTCGAGTCCATAATGATCTTTATTGAGTATTTCTTCCGCTCTTTTTATATCTGTATTAACTTCTGACATCTTTTGCCATGGAAGACCCGTCATCCAATCTAAATAATTTCTAACAACTGTTGACTCGGCAGACATTGGGCTCATTGTTTTTAATTTTTTTAGTTCAGATAAACTTTTTTCTTCAGCTTCTTTTGTCATTTTACATTTTTTTATAGCCTCTTCTAGTTGCTTAACCTCATCTTTGCCATCTTCGATATCACCAAGTTCTTTTTGAATTGCTTTTAATTGTTCGTTTAGATAATATTCTCTTTGTGTTTTTTCCATTTGATTTTTAACTCTTCCTCTAATTTTTTTCTCAACAGATAAAACATCAATTTCGTTTTCTAAAAAACTTAAAATTGTTTCTAATTTTTTTTGTATATCAAGTATTTCCAATATCTTTTGCTTATCATTTAACTCTATTTTTAAATTTGATGCAATTTTATTAGATATTATTTTTGGATCAGTAATATTTTTTAAATTAATATTATTTTCTTCATTAAATTTTTTAGAAATTTTATTTAATTTATCGAATTTATTTAATAAAGCTTTAGATAATGCTACGTTTTCATTTTTATTTATTAGATTTTGTGCTTGTATTTCTCCAAGCAAAAAACCATCATTGATTTTAATATCTGATATTTTTACAACCTTTTTGCCTTCTACTAAAATTTTTACAGTACCGTCTGGTAATTTTAACATTTGTAAGATTTCTCCTTCAGTACCAAATGAATAAAGGTCGGTTTGATTTGGATCGTCTACATCAGGGTTCTTTTGAGCAACTAAAATAATTTTTTTATATTTTTCCATTGAAATTTCTAAAGCTTTGATTGATTTGTCTCTTCCTACAAACAAAGGAACAGTTACATCAGGAAAAACAACAATATCCCTTAATGGTAATATCGGACATGAATAGCTATTATCTGTGCTCATGTAATTAAAGTAATTATAAACTTAAATTAAACAAGTGCTTAAATCAAGAATTGTGAATTAATTGGCTATTTTTGTCTCTTTTGTGGATTTTTTTGAATATATCAACAATGGTTTCGAGTTACCGTTTACGACCTCTTTATTAACAACAATTTCCTCTACTCCTTCCATGCTTGGCAATTCAAACATAGTTTCTAGTAATATTTCTTCAATAATAGATCTAAGACCCCTTGCTCCGGTTTTTCTTTTTATTGCTTTATCAGCTATAGCTCTTAGCGCTTCTTTAGCAAAATTTAATTTTACACCTTCAATATCAAATAATTTACAGTATTGTTTTGTTAAAGAATTTTTTGGTTCTTCAAGAATTTTAACTAAAGTATTTTCATCTAGGTCTTCTAATGTAGAAATAATTGGAAGCCTTCCAATAAATTCTGGAATTAATCCAAATTTTAATAAATCTTCAGGCTCAACATCTTTTAACACTTCGCCTGGTTTTTTTTCCGATTTATTTTTTATTTTTGCACCAAATCCAATAGAGCTACCTTCTCCTCTTGAAGAAATAATTTTATCAATACCAGCAAATGCACCGCCGCATATAAAAAGTATATTCGTAGTATCGACTTGTAAAAATTCTTGTTGTGGGTGCTTTCTACCTCCTTGTGGAGGAACGCTTGCAACAGTACCCTCCATTATTTTTAATAATGCTTGTTGTACACCTTCACCAGATACGTCTCTTGTAATAGATGGGTTTTCTGTTTTTCTACTGATTTTATCTACCTCATCAATATATACAATTCCTCTTTGAGCTTTTTCAACATTGTAATCTGCAGCCTGCAGTAGTTTAAGGATTATGTTCTCAACATCTTCACCCACATAACCTGCTTCGGTCAATGTAGTTGCATCTGCCATTGTAAAAGGAACATCTAAAATTTTAGCAAGAGTCTGCGCTAGTAATGTTTTTCCGCAACCAGTTGGGCCAATTAATAAAATATTAGATTTTGATAATTCTACATCGCTATTATTTTTATTTTCATGATTAAGTCTCTTATAATGATTATGTACAGCAACTGACAAAATCTGTTTTGATCTTTTTTGTCCTATGACATAATCATTTAATATTTTAAATATTTCTTTTGGAGTTGGAACACCTTCTTCATTTTTTGTAATATTATTTTTACTTTCTTCTTTTATAATATCCATACAAAGTTCTACACATTCATCACAAATAAAAACTGTAGGACCTGCGATTAATTTTCTAACTTCATGTTGGCTTTTACCGCAAAATGAACAATATAATGTATTTTTAGTTTCTTTATTCATATTCGAATCAATATGTATACTTTACAACGCGAACAGTTTCTAAATCAAGTTATAGTTGAAATTTATTTTGATTTTAATTATGTTGTTATGCACCAAAGCGCGTAAAATCTTCTAACCGCTTCTTTTTTCAACTACCTTATCAATTAAACCGAAAGATTTTGCTTCATCAGCGCTCATAAATTTATCTCTCTCTAAAGCATCTTTTATTTTTTCTACAGATTGGCCAGTATGTTTTGAGTATATTTCGTTTAGTCTTTTTTTTGTTTTTAAGATTTCATTAGCATGAATCTCTATATCAGTTGCTTGTCCTTGAAATCCTGCTGACGGTTGATGCACCATAATTCTTGCATTTGGTAATGACATCCTTTGACCCTTTTCTCCAGCTGCTAATAAAAATGATCCCATCGATGCAGCTTGACCAATGCACAAAGTAGATACAGCTGGTTTAATATATTGCATAGTATCATAAATAGCTAATCCATCTGCAACAATTCCACCTGGACTATTAATATAAAGGTAAATATCTTTTGTATTATTTTCTGACTCTAAAAAAAGTAATTGAGCGGACACTAGACTTGCAATTGTTGAATTAATCGGTCCTGTTAAAAATATAATTCTTTCTTTCAATAATCTAGAATAGATATCAAAAGCTCTTTCCCCTCTCGGTGTTTGCTCAATAACCATAGGGACTAGGTTATTCATAACTATATCATAAGGATCTTTCATACGAATCAAATATTATTATACACTACTATTAAATTTATTTTTTACTACTTCTTTTGTTGGATGTTTGCGTTTTGGTCTTTTTTTGTTTCGTTTCACTTGTTTCAGGAGATGAAAAAAGTTTCTTGAGTTGCTCTTTTGTAATATTTGCTTCGGTTATTTTGGCATTTTTTTTAATAAAATTTATTACTTTATTTTCAAAAAGTGGACCTTTCAATTTTAGGTATTCATTTGGATTTTTTTTATAATATTCTCTAATATTGTTTTCCTGTCCTGGATAGTTTCTTAATTGAGAATTTAATTCATTCTCAAGTTCAAAATTTTCTACTTTGATACTATTTTCATCACCCATTTTATTTAAGGCTAAAGCTAATTTAACTCTTCTTTTAGCCAAAGATAGAGCTTGTTTTTTTTCGTCTGCATCTAGATTAATCTTATTAATATCTTTTTCTTTTTTATTTTTTTGTAATTTCTCAAATTTAAAGCTTTGAGTAATATTATTTATCTCATCATTAAGTAAACTTTTAGGTAACTCGACAGATACTTGTTTATTCAATTCATCTAATATTTCTTTTTTCTCAATTTGCGATGTTATATTTTGATATTCACTAGAAATTTGACTTTCAATATTCTTTTTAAGTTCATTTAAATCTTTAACGCCGAAATTTTTAGCAAACTCATCATTTATGGGTTGGTCAACAGAATATTTTATATTGTTAATGTCGCATTTAAATAAGGCTTTTTTTCCTACTAATTCTTTATTGGGAAAATTTTGCGGTAAATTAACTGTTACATTAACCTTATCGTTTTTTTTAGAACCTACTAACTGTTTATCAAGCCCAGGAATAAACAAGTCTTTGCCTAATATAATTTGGATATTCTTACCTTTATTATTTTCAAATTCATTTCCATCAATTAACGCTTCATAATCAAAAATTACGAGATCACCATTTTTAGCAAGGGATGCCTTATCTTTATCAAGATATTTTTTTGAATTTTCAGCTAACATCTTTAATCGTTCTTCAACATCTTTTTTCTCGGACTTGACTGTATATTTTTTGATCTTAAGTTTCTTTACATCGAGGTTTTTAATTTCAGGAAATTTTTCAACTATAATATCAAATTCTAAATTTTTATTTTCTCCAAAAGACTTTATATTAATTTTTGGCTGGCTTGCTGGCTTTATTTTTTTATTTTTTAAAACTTCAACGGTAGTATCTTGTAAAACTTTTTCTAAAACTTCTCCTTGAAGAGCCTGTCCGAATTGTTTTTTTAACAATTCTTTTGGTGCTTTACCCGGTCTAAACCCTTTTAGATTAATATCTTTTTTTAATTCATCTAAACGTTGATCTATTTTTTTTTCTACGTCTTTTTTATCAATAACAACATTTAAATTCGTCTCTAGTCCTTTTGCAGAAATAACATTTACTTTCATAATATAATGGTGCGGGAGAAAGGATTTGAACCTTCACATCCGAGGATACTAGTTCCTAAGACTAGCGTGTCTACCGTTCCACCACTCCCGCTGTTAAATTTTCGCTATTTATAATGCTTTTCATTTGATTTACAATTATTCTTTGAAAAAATGGACATTAATATTCTAAAAGAAGACTTGCAAAATCCAAAAAATCCAAGGTTTCTTCAAAGCGCTGTAAACCTATGCCTTCACTATAATAATCTTGGTAAATTTCTTGAAACTATAGATGTAACAAATAAAGCTCTTAAAAATAGAGTTTATCATAATGCAATTATAGGAAACCGTGGGTATGCCTACTTAAAATTAAAGAAATATAATTTAGCAATCAAATATTTTAAAAAAATATTAACTAAAAATAAAGATGATAACTTTACAAAGTTTAATTATGCAGTTTGCTTAAAATTAACAAATAATAATACTGGTTATTTAAAATTAATTAATGAAACAATATTAAATGACCAAACATTTCTAAACTCTTTTTTGGATCTGTATGAGTATTATAGAAATTTAAACAAAGTTACTGAGTGTTTAAAATTACTACACTTATACGATAAGAAAATTAATCGCACTTTAAAAAACTTATTACAAATTAATTTATTTCCAATTGTTTACAAGTCAAAAGAAGAAACCAAAAAAATTATCGACAACATTGATATTGAAATAAGGAATAGTATTTCTGAATTGAAATTAAGAGATTGTAAGGATTTAAAAGTATTATTAAATCATTATTTGCCCCCCACTAATTTTTATTTAAGTTATGCTAATTACAAGACTCTAGAAATACAAAAAAATTATTCTATTTTATTAGAAAACATTAGTAATAATTTTGATATTAAAAAAGAGCATGCAATTGTCAAAAATCGAAGAAAAAAAGTTGCTTTTGTTTCTTCAATATTAAACAAGCATACAGTTACCAATCTTTTTATAAATTGGTACAAACTTATTAATAAAGACAAATTTGAACCTTGGTTAATTGATACTGGCTCAATACAAGATGATCACTATGCAAAGTTGGTAAAAAACAATGATAAATATTACAGGACTGTTGGTAATTTAGAAATTGATATAAATTTTTTAAGAAAACAAAACTTTGATTTTGTAATATTTTTTGATTATCATATGTCACGCTATAATCAGTTTTTATCAAGATTTAAATTTGGTCATAAAACTTGTGCTACTTGGGGCCATCCTTTAACAACCTATAATAAAGGAATTGATTTTTTTCTTAGTGGTGAACAGCTGGAAAATAGTCTGACTGAAAAAAACTATTCGGAAAAACTAATCAAACTAAGTAATTTATCAGTTTGCTACAACAATATTCCTCAAGATGATATCGAAAAAAATAATTACGTGGAAAAAAAAGAAGGTGAAATTAATATAGGAATACTTCAGAGTATGTTTAAAGTTTTACCTGATGAGGATGAAATCTTTGTTAATATTTTAAATAATTTTAAAAAAACGAATCTTTACTTTTTGAGTTCAGGTTTGAATTCTGTTGATAAACTTTTCAAAAATAGAATTGCAGAAAAATTATCTAACAAAAACAATATAGAGAAATTATATTTTCTACCAAAAACTAAAAGAAAATTTTATTTAGACTATATTAAAAATATGGATTTTCTTATTGACTCCCTATCATGGTCTGGAGGTAATACACATTTTGAGGCTTTGTCACTCAACAAACCAATTCTAACTGTACATGGCTCTACTTTAAAGCAAAATGTAACGTCTGGATTGCTTAAACGAATTAATTGTAAAAGTTTGATACAAGAAAATAAAAATGATTTTTTTAAAAAAATTGAGTATTTTATTAATAATAAAAGTTTCATTAATAAAAACTCTTTAATTATTGAAAAAAATAAAATGTTATTATTTAATGATATATCTACAATAAATTCGTTGGAGGACTTTTTAAGTAAAAATTAAATGATTGATGCTGAGATAATAAAAATAACTTTAAATGCAAAGTATAACAAGCTTTTGTCGCATTATGATTTTGAAATTACAAAAAAAAATAAAACATGTGGAGATTTAATAACTATCAGATTGAATAATAAAAAAAAAACAAGCATAACATATGATGCAAAAAGTTGTTTTTTCACAAAAGCAGCTGCAGAGATTTTGTCTAAAAATATAAGTAAGTATAATTTGGCACAGTTAAAAAATCTAAAAGATGAGATAAGAAATTATTTTAAAAGTGGAAATAAAAAAATTAGCAAAAATTTAAAACCTTTTAAAATTATTTTAAATAAAAAATATAAAATGAGAAAAGATTGTATATTGTTACCAATATCAGCTGTAATTGAGGCATTAGATGTTAAAAGATAAAATTAAAATGACAGGGGAAGAAATATCAATTTTAGATAATGAGAATAAATTACAATATTTGATTGATTTAGCTAAAGATGTGGATGTGTTGAATCAAAAATTTAAAACTGATGATAATAGAATTTTTGGTTGTGCATCTAATTTGTGGGTCGTTGCAGAAAAATCAGATGGAAAAATTTTTTACAAGCATGATGCAGATGCATTTATTACTAAAGGTACAGCGAAGCTTGTAATAGATATTTTAAATGGAGAAAAAATTAGTGAGGTATCAAATTTAAATAAAGATGATTTCAAGTCTTTAGGAATAATGGAATTATTGACTGCGCAAAGACAAAACGGTTTAGGAAATTTGCTTGAGAGATTAATAAAATTAGCAAATTAATTTCCTGGAGATGTTAATTGGTATATTCTACTTAAAGTTCTTTTAAATACATTTGTAAGATTATTTGAAGACTCTAATTTATCAATATGCACATTACAGCTTATCATTAATTTAATTTTATGCTCATATAAAATATCTATTAAGGTTATGAATCTTTGTTGTTGATTTATATTTTGATCTGAGAAATTTGGTAAATTGTCAATAACAATAAACTTACATATTTTGGCAAGCTCAATATAATCTTCTGCTCCAATATTTTTATCACATAATTCATTAAAATCGAAACGTGCAATTCCATCATAAAAATTTTTTAATTCAAATTTCCTACCTTTTACAATTAAATTCTTATTAATTTTTTTTCTATTTTTTGTGATGGTGTGAAATATTTGATTAATTTTAAATTGATTAGCTGAATTATTTGGTGAGAAAAAACGATCAATCTGTGTTATGTCTTTTTTTCTAAAATCTAAATTACCTTTAAGTTCGAATATGTGGAGATTATTTTGTATAATTTTAATAAAAGGTAAAAATTGATTTCTTTGCAACCCATCCTTATATAAATTTTCTGGACTTGTGTTAGATGTGATCAATACATTTATATTATTTTTTATTATATTATCAAACAAATTTCCAAGTATCATTGCATCAACGATATTGGTAACTTGAAACTCATCTAAAAAAATTAATTTGTATTGAGATTTTAATTTGTCGGCATACTTTTTCAAAAGATTCTGGTTATCATGATTTTTTTTTTGATTCTCGTGAATAAATTTATGAACATCAATCATAAATTGATTAAAGTGATATTTTTTTTTATTAACATTAATAAATTCATAATATAAATTTATAATCATAGTTTTGCCAACCCCTACGCTACCATAAATATAATATCCGCTCTTTTCTTTGCTTTTAAAAAATCTTTTAATCCAGGATGATTTATTATTAAAAAGACTGGTAAATTTTGATAGTCTGATAACTAGATCTTTTTGAAAAGAACTTTTTTCAAAATTATTGTTTAAACAATGATTTTTAAATATATTTATAAAGCTTTTTGTATTCATGGAATTTAAAATTATGTTATATCACTTTTGATAATTTTAATGAAAAAATTAAAAATTCATATAGTTGCTGATAATACACCAAAAGCTATCCTAACAAAAAAAAAGCTTTTAAAATCTTGTCCTGTATACCCCGCTAAAAAAAGCGATGTAATAATCGTTATAGGGGGAGATGGGTTTATGCTGCATAGCCTAAAAAAATATCAATTTCATAACAAACCCTTTTACGGTTTAAATTCTGGAAATAAAGGATTTTTAATGAATAAAATCACAAATAAGAATTTACTAATTAGCATATTAAAATCCAACGAGGTAAAATTATACCCTTTAGAAATGAGTGTTAAAACATCTCGTAAAAAAATTAAAAAATTTGTTGCCATTAATGAGGTATCTGTTTTTCGTCAAAGCAGACAAACAACAAAGCTAAAAATATCGATAAATAATACTGTAAAATTAAAGGCTTTAATTGCCGACGGTATTCTAGTTGCCACTCCTGCAGGTAGCACAGCTTACAATTTATCTGCCAAAGGTCCTGTTTTAAAATTAAATAGTAATAATCTTGCTATAACTCCTATTAGTCCATTTGTACCTAGAGGATGGAATGGCAGTAAAATTAATAATAAATCATTAATTAAAATTGAAAATCTTGATTTAAAGAAAAGACCAGTGAGTGCCGTAGCAGATAATACGGAAGTAAGAAATGCAAGCATTATCGAGATTAAAATTAAAAAAAATATCGTTTTTAAGGTACTCTATAACAAGAAATTTGGTTTAAAAGAAAAAAATCTTGCGGAACATTTTAAATTTTAAAAGATTCTCCGCATCCGCATCTTTCTATTTCATTAGGATTTTGAAAAACAAAAGAACTTGAAAATTTATCTTTCTTATAATCCATTACTGTACCAACTAGATAAATTAATGCTTTTTGATCTATAAATATTTTTACACCATTGTCTTCAACAACCTCATCCTCTTTATTTAGAGTATCAATATAAGACATATCGTACGTAAGTCCCGCGCATCCTCCTGACTTTACAGATATTCTCAAACCAACTTTATCTGAATTCATTTTGTCTGATAGAATCTCTTTTATTCTTGAAGCGGCATTTTTTGATATATTTAAAACTTGCGTTGTCATAAATTATAAATTTAATTGTAATCTCGCTGCTTCAGACATTTTTGTTTTATCCCAAGGTGGGTCCCAAACAACCTTTACGACTACTTCTTCTAATTCTTTAATTTCCTCAACAGCTCTTTTAACTTGATTAGGTAATATTTCAGCAACAGGACAATGTGGACTAGTTAAAGTCATATCTAAAAGTGCTTTTTTTCCATCTATTTTTACATCATATATCAGCCCTAATTCATATATATCTACTGGAATTTCTGGGTCGTAAACTGTTTTTAATTTTTCAACAACTTTATCAATTAGTATACTTTTATTTTCATCCATAAATTATGTTAATATAATTGTTTTTTTATTATTAAGAGCCGAGTCTAATGTCAACCAAGATAATGTAGCACATTTTCTTCGCATTGGAAAATCACTTATTGATTGGAATGAACTAAATAATTCGTAGTGCTCTTTGCTTAAGTAAGCAAAATTATTAATCGACTGTTTTTTTTCAATCATTTGATTAAATTTTTGAACTAATTCAGAACATTGAATTAAATTTTTTCCTTTTAATATTTGAGTTAAAATAGATGCTGATGCAATAGATATTGCGCAACCGTCACCTTGAAAAGAAATCTCTGAAATTATTTTATCTTTTATATTAGCAAACATCTCAATTTTATCTCCACATAAAGGATTGTTACCCATAGAACTGTGTGTGCAGGGAGATATTATTTTCTTGTTGAGTGGGGCTTTGCTATTTTTTAAAACAATATCCTTATATATTTCAACTTTCGTCATTTTTTAAACACTGATTGGCACTTACCAATCCCTTTTAATAAAACATCTATGTCCTTCTCATCATTATAAACACCAAAAGATACTCTTACAGATGAATTAAGGTTTAGTTTATCATGTAAAATTTGACAACAATGATGCCCTCCTCTTACCGCAATACCCTCTGAGTCAAATATTGTTGATACATCGTGTGAATGTATATCTTTTAAATTAAAAGAAAACACACCGCCGCGAGTATTTGGATCGCCAACAACACTAACCTCTTTTATACTTTTTAAATCCTTTAGCGCTTTTTTTGTTAATTGATTTTCATGTTTAATTATCTCTTGTTTTCCAATTGAATTGATAAAATTAATTGATTCATTCAATGCAATAATTTCAGCTGTAGGCATTGTTCCGGCCTCAAATTTCCAGGCACCTTTTGCATAATTAATGTCCTCTTTTGAAACGTTGTCTATCATTCCACCACCGCCTATAAATGGCTCGAAAGCTTCTAACCATTTGTATTTAATATTTAAAATGCCAACACCGGTTGGTCCGTACATTTTATGTCCTGAGAAAGCATAAAAATCACAATCTATATCTTTCAAGTTTACATCTAAATGTGCTGCACCTTGAGTTCCATCTACACAAACAGGAATATTATGAATTTTAGCAATCTCTACAACTTTTTTAATGTCAACTATTGTACCTGTTACATTTGACATATGAGTTAAACTTATTATTTTAGTTTTTTTTGTTATCAATTTTTCTAAATCTTCAATTTTTAAATTTCCTTTATCGTCTATCTCTAAAAATTTAATTACAGCACCCTTTTTTTTTCTTAAAAAATGCCAAGGAACAAAATTTGCATGATGTTCAAGTTCAGTAGATATAATTTCGTCGCCTTCATTAATAAATTTAGATCCATAGCAGCTAGCTACTAAATTTAATGACTCGGTTGAATTTTTAGTAAAAATTATTTCACTTTCATCAGACGCGTTTATAAATTGTTTTAACGCTAATCTTGTGTTCTCATATTGCTCTGATGCATTAGCTGCAAGCGTATAAATTCCGCGACCTACATTAGCAAAATCTTCACTATAAAACTTATTTAAGGAATCGATTACTTTTTTTGGTTTTTGAGAAGAATTCGCGCTATCTAAATAGACTAACGATTTTCCATTAATTTTTTGTTCAAATATTGGGAAATGTTTTTTAATATCTTTAATATTCATTGGATAAAGCTAATTTATTTAAAAATAATTGTTGAAAATTTTTGTCTGTTATCTTTTGAACGGCTTCAGCTAAAAAACCTTGTATCATCATTTTTTTTGCGTCTTTCTCATCAATACCTCTAGATCTTAGGTAGAATAAAGAATCTTCGTCAATGCTTCCAGAAGAGGAACCATGACTACACTTTACGTCATCTGCATATATTTCTAATTCAGGTTTAGCAGTAAATTTTGCAAGATCTGATAATAAAAGAGCTCTAGATAGCTGATAACCATCTGTTTTTTGCGCTATCGAATTAACATAAATTTTTCCCTGAAACACAGAATGCGAGCTGTCATGCAACGCAGTTTTTAAAAATTGAGAACTTTTCGTATTTTCTTTATTGTGATTTATTACCCATTTTGACTCATGATTATATTTTTGGTCTAAAATTTGTAAGTTTGCCAAAGATGCAAAGGCATTTTCGCCATTTAAATTAATATTTATTTCATCTCTACATGATGATGTATTATTAATATAATTAAAATATTCAAAGTTAGACGAATATCCTAAGTCAACGTTATAAAAATTAAACAGTGACGAAGATTTGTTATTTTCATGAGTTGAGTAATTTTTTAAAATTGCACCATCTTTGAGTTCAACATTTGTAACATTATTGCAGAAAAATTTTGAGTTATTTTGAAATATATTATTTATAAAAACGACTAGCTCAGTATTACTATTTAACACTAATTTGTGCTGAAAATTGATAAAGGTTGAAGGCATTTGACTTGTGAAATAATTATAAATAACTAATGGTTTTTTAACTTTAGAATTCTCTTTAACTTCAAGCTCAAAACCATTGCATGCAAATGCATTATTTAAGCATACTAGTGGGTTATTATTACCTATTTTTTTAAAATTGTTGTATTGAGATATTTTTAAACCTTTTTCGTTTATATCTGCATCGTGTAAAATGCCATCTACTAAAAAAATTTTATCGTGACTAAAATCGAATAAATTTTTTTTAAGATTAACATTTGGCTTTTTTTTAGAAATGGTCAAATCTGAAAAATTATTAATATCTTTAATTAATGAAGAATATTTCCAATTTTCATATTTATTACTAGGTATGCCTGTATTCTTAAATTTATTGAATTCTTCTTTACGATCATTAACATTTTTTATATCAGTATCAGTTATTAAACTGCTAAAACATTTATCAATTGCAGAGGAAATTTGATCCATTAATTTAAGTATTTACCGTAGCCATCATTCTCTAACTCTAAAGCTAGTTTCCAGTCACCACTTTCAACAATTTTACCGTTTGATAAAACGTGCACAAAGTCCGGCTTGATATAATTTAATAAGCGTTGGTAGTGAGTTATGATTAAAAAAGACCTATCGGAATTCCTTAAAGCATTTACTCCATTAGATACGATTTTTAATGCATCTATGTCCAAACCAGAGTCCGTTTCATCCATTATAACAAATTCCGGTTCGATTAAAGCCATTTGAAGTATCTCATTTCTTTTCTTTTCACCTCCTGAAAATCCAACATTAAGAGGTCTAGATAACATTTCTTGATTTATTTGTAGGCTTTTAGCCTTCTCTTTTAGAAGTTTTAAGAAATCTATAGCATTAAGTTCTTTTTGATTTTTCGCTTTTCTAATAGAGTTTAAGGAGGTTCTTAAAAAGTTATTTGTAAATACACCTGGTATCTCAATAGGATACTGAAACGCTAAAAACATACCTGATTGCGCTCGTTCCTCAGTGTTTAAATCTAGCAAATTTTTTTTCTTAAATAAAATCTCTCCTGATACATCATAACCCTCTTTACCGGATAGAGCATAGGATAAAGTGCTTTTTCCAGAGCCATTTGGACCCATAATAGCGTGAACTTCACCTTTATTAATTTTTAAATTTAAACCATTTAAAATTTTTTTATCCTCTATTGATGTTTTTAGATTTTTAATTTCTATCATTATCCAACACTTCCCTCTAAACTTATGCCAACTAATTTTTGTGCTTCTACTGCAAATTCCATTGGAAGCTGCTGAAGAACTTCTTTACAAAAACCATTAACTATTAAACTCACTGCTTCCTCTTGGTTTAAACCTCTTTGCCTACAATAAAAAAGTTGATCATCACTAATTTTAGATGTTGTTGCCTCATGTTCAATGTCGGAGGTTGAGTTTTTATTTTCAATATAAGGTATAGTGTGTGCACCACATTTATTACCAACAAGAAGTGAATCACATTGAGTGAAATTCTTCGCTCCTTTTGCTTTAGGATGAATACTGACCAAGCCTCTATATGTATTGTCAGCATTTCCTGCAGAAATACCTTTTGATATTATTTTACTTTTAGTATTTTTTCCTAAATGTATCATCTTTGTACCAGTATCAGCTTTTTGATAATTATTAGTAATTGCAACTGAATAAAATTCTCCTTGAGAATTGTCACCTTGCAAAATACAACTTGGGTACTTCCATGTAATTGCGCTTCCAGTTTCAACTTGTGTCCATGATATTTTAGAATTTTTTCCTCGACATGCTCCACGTTTTGTTACGAAATTATAAATCCCACCATTACCTTCTTTGTCTCCGGGATACCAATTTTGCACAGTTGAATATTTAATTTCTGCATCATCCAGCGCAACAAGTTCAACATTAGCAGCGTGTAGTTGATTTTCATCTCTCATTGGTGCGGTACAACCTTCTAAATAACTAACGTAGCTACCTTTGTCCGCAATAATTAAAGTTCTTTCAAATTGACCTGTGTTTGAAGCATTAATTCTAAAGTATGTAGATAGTTCCATCGGGCATCTTACTCCTGGAGGAATATAGACAAATGATCCGTCTGTAAAAACAGCCGAGTTTAGAGTCGCAAAATAATGATCTGTTAATGGAATCACTGAACCTAAATATTTTTTAACTAATTCGGGATGTTCTTTTATCGCTTCAGATATAGAACAAAATATTACACCAATTTTTTTTAATTCATCTTTAAACGTCGTCGCTACTGAAACAGAGTCAAAAACAGCATCCACTGCAACACCAGACAGTCTTTTTTGTTCTTCTAATGGTATACCAAGTTTTTCGTAAGTCTTTCGGATTTCGGGATCGATTTCATCTAGTGATTTTGGCTGATCTTTTAAACTCTTTGGAGCGGAATAGTAATAAAGATCTTGATAATCAATTTTTGGATATTTTGGTTTTTGCCAATTAGGTTCTTTCATTTTTTTTAATCTTTCGTAAGCTTTCAATCTCCAAGCTAACATCCACTCAGGCTCTTGTTTTTGTTTAGATATGAATTTAATAGTCTGTTCACTAAGACCCTTAGGAACCTCAATCGTTTCAATATCGGTTACAAATCCATGAGTGTACTCTGAATTTTCTTTATATTTTTTTATTAGATCTTCGCTTTTTGTCATAATATTATACGCTTCGCTAAATTTTTTTAATGAACTTTATAATAATGTGATATAAGCACATTTCAAATTTAATCAATATTACCATATGAAGCACGCAAATGCTGAAGTATTTATCAATGGCCCGGATGGCAAATTAGAGGCAAAATACATACAAAGTAAGAGGGAAAACGCTCCAATAGCGCTAATACTACATCCTCACCCAGAGTATGGAGGTACAATGAACAATAGGGTTGTTTATAATGCTTACCATACATTTTTAAAAAACGGATTTTCTGTATGTAGATTCAATTTTAGAGGCGTAGGAAAAAGTGAGGGAAAGTTTGAAAACGGACTCGGAGAGTTAGCAGATGCCGCGGCTGCCTTGGATTTTGTACAAAGAAGTAATCCAAACTCGAATGAAAGTTGGGTAATAGGTTTTTCATTTGGTGCACTTATATGTATGCAATTACTAATGCGAAGACCAGAAATTTTTAGATTCGTGGCAATATCACCACAGCCAAACATTTTCGATTTTAATTTTCTTGCTCCATGTCCTACTTCTGGATTAGTAGTTTACGGAAATGGAGATCAACTTGTGCCGAAAGAATCTATGCAACAATTAAAGACTAAACTAATTAATCAAAAAAATATTACCGTAGAGTTTGATGAAATTAAAAACGCAAACCATTCGTTTGTAAATCTTGATGCTGAATTCAACAACAGTTTAAATAATTACATTCAAAAAGAATCAAGGCTGTTTTAAATTATAAAATTTTGCCTCCTGTACAAGCCTTTAACGTACCTGTAGTTTCAGGGAATGATATGTTTTTACCCAAGGTGGTCCTTACTGATAAATATGCAAATGCCTGAGATTCTATAAAATCACCATTATAATTTAGTTTGTCAATATTATATGCTTTGTCTTTTAGAAAATTCATTAAGGTTTTATTTTTCCTGCCTCCACCACATACTAAACTTTTCTTTAAATTATTATGTTTAAAAAATTCCAATATCAATTCAGCTGTAATGAAAGTTAATGTTTTTAGTCCATCAAATTTATTAAGTCCTCTAAACTCGCTAATACTAAAATCAGTAGTATCAAAAGATATATTTGCGTTTTTTTCAAATATAAATCTATCAATGAAATTATTTGCGGAAATTTGATTTATACTTCCTTGTGTGGATAATGAGCCATCAAGATCAAATTCTTTATTGAAATAATTTTTCACCCATTCATCTAGTAAACAATTTCCGGGTCCTATATCAGTAGAATAAAAAATTGAATTTTTTCTATAAGTACAATTTGATATACCACCGATATTTATAATACTATCAAATTCAGTATTTTTTTTTAAAATTAAAAAATGATATATTGATGCGAGAGGTGCACCTTTTCCACCATTTAACAAATCATTATTTCTAAAATCATAAATGATATTTTTTTTTACAACATTCTTTATGATTTCAGCATTTCCTACCTGAAATGATATTTTGTCTTTTACTGAATGAAATAATGTAAATCCATGAAAACCAAACATATCAAAGTCTGTACCGCAGTCTTTTATGAAATCTAAACAATAGTTTGCAATTAAATTACTAAATTGTATTTCTAGATTAATAAACTCTTTACTTTTAACTTTTTCTGTAAATGCTCTAATATCGCTTATGGAATTTTTAAAGTTTTTTAAATTATTTTTTAAATTCCTATCAAATTCAAAAAATTTATTATTTAATATTTTTACATTATCAGTTCCATTAGTCATAATTAAAGAAAAATCAATTCCATCACAAGATGATCCACACATAGCTCCGATAGATTTGTAAAAATTTTCCATATAAAATGGTTTAAATATTATTAATAATTGTATATTAAATTACTTAACAAAAATGCTAAATAAATTATTTTCTGAATTTACAGATCGGGGATATCTTTTTCAATGCACTAATAATGATCAAGTTAGAAATTTAATAAACACTAAAAAGATTAGATTTTATATCGGTTTTGATTGTACGGCAAAATCGCTTCATGTTGGCAGTTTGGTTCAAATAATGTGTTTGAGGCTTCTACAAAAGTACGGTCACACACCTGTGGTACTATTAGGCGGTGGAACCACGTTAATAGGAGATCCCTCTGGTAAAGATGAAAGTAGAAAAATATTATCTTCTAAAGAGATCAATAAAAATATTACGAGTATAAAAAAAGTATTTCAAAAGTTTTTAAAATCCAAAGGTAAAAATAAGGTTATTTTCGTAAATAATAAAAATTGGTTAAGTAATTTAAATTATATTAATTTTTTAAGAAAACACGGAAAATATTTTACCATAAATAAAATGTTAACATTTGACTCGGTAAAAAACAGACTTGATCGGGAACAATCGCTTAGTTTTTTAGAATTTAATTACATGATATTTCAAGCCTACGACTTTCTTATTCTAAATGAAAAGCAGAAAGTAGAACTTCAAATTGGCGGATCTGATCAATGGGGAAATATTGTTAATGGTGTTGATTTAGTAAAGAAAGTAAACAATAAAGAAGTGTACGGATTAACCACTCCACTAATTTTAAACTCTAGTGGATTAAAAATGGGAAAAACTAGTGAGGGAGCAGTTTGGTTGGATAAGAATTTATTATCAAGTTATGATTATTGGCAATTTTGGAGAAATACAGACGATAAAGATGTAATAAGATATTTAAAACTTTTTACAGAATTAGATTTGGAGAAAATCAAATATTATGAAGGTTTAAGCGGCTCAGATATTAACCAAGCTAAAATACTTCTTGCGGATGAAGCAACAAAATTATTACATGGCAAAGAGGCTGCATTAAAAGCAAAAAAAACATCTATTAATACGTTTGAAAAAAAATCAGGAGGGGATGAATTGCCCACGACTAGAATTAACAGAAATATATTAAAAAAAGGATTACAATTAAAAGAATTTATAATTTCTATTAAATTTGCTACGTCTAATAGTGACTTTAAAAGAAATTTAGAAAACAGGGCTTATAGAATAAATAACAAAATTATAAACTCTGACGTATCACTTACAGAAAAAGATATAGAGGATGACTCTATAAAAATATCATTTGGAAAAAAAAGACACCACTTAATTAAAGCTAATTAAGTTTTGGTTTAAAAATAGACAAAAATCTCTGAATAAATCTTGGTGTCAATGTTTTTAATGGATTAACAGTTGTTTGAAGATCGTTTTTTTTTCCTTTAATTTTAAAGCTTGCACCAAATATACCATCACCCTCTTTGCCTGTTAAAACTTTTCCAATTAAAGGAATATTTCTTATAATCTTGTTTAAAGTATTTGCTGGAACCATGTTACCTTTAAGACTGACAAAGTCATCTGCTCCTACCCTGCCATCAATAATAAATCCGATCGACGGTCCAGATCCGTAAAATTCTTCAATTTTTATCTCGTCATTTAAAGAGTTAAATTTTAAATTAAGTTTTTCAAAAAAAATACCTTTTCCTTTTAGAACATCTAAAGCTCCTGTGATCGAAGCAACCGAGAGTATGTCAGCTAATATTGGCATTTCTTTTATATAAAAATTTTCTATGTCGATGTGCGTAGTAGAAAGATTTTTTCCCAAATATTCTTTTTCTAACTTAAAAATACCGTCATAAATTCCATTAAAATAAGTTAGGTTGCCAAATATAGGTTTAGTTTTCTCACTATAAATAATTAACTTTTTTTTGTTGTCTTTGTTAATAATCTCAGCAGTAAAAATTTTTTTATCAGAGTAATTTGAAAACATATTTAAACTTTGAATCTCACCTGCTTTGATTTTAGAAGATA
>CABYDT010000008.1 GCA_902517865.1 uncultured Pelagibacteraceae bacterium | reverse complement strand
CTTTATCTAAAAATGCTTGACAAACTAAACTAATAATTTCATCAGAACCACATCCAATAATTATTTGATCTTTATTTAATTTAAATTTTTTACTTAATTTTTCTCTTAATAAACTTGAGTTACCGTCAGGGTAGCGTGACACATTAATTAAACTTTTTTTTATAATTTTAGATACCTCAGAACATGGTCCAAGTGGTGTCTCGTTCTGAGATAATTTGATTAAATTAGTGCTATTGACTATTCTAGATAGTCCAGAAGAGTAGCTATCAATATGTATATTTTTTGCTGTAGGTAACTTCATTATTATTTTATGTCTTATTATATTACTTATTCATTACTGTAAAACCTAAGATAGTTTGACAATTTTTTTACCTTTTAGTACAACATGCAAGCGCCGATTTAGCCAAATTGCAGGCATAAACTGCTAAAAAGGAAATCGTAACAACATACGATTTAAAGAATGAAACTAAATTTTGATAAAATAAATAAATTAACTATTAATAAGAAACTTCTGTTGGATTGTGGTATTCAGCTAGATAAGTTTAATATTGCGTTTGAAACTTATGGAAAACTAGACCAAAACAAGACAAATGCCATACTAGTTTTTCATGCCTTGTCAGGAGACCAATTTGTTACAGGTATCAATAAAGTAACTGGGAAAGATGGTTGGTGGAACTTAGTAGTTGGAGCAAATAAGCCAATTGATACAAACAAGTATTTTGTTATCTGTGCTAATGTAATTGGTGGGTGCATGGGTAGTACAGGTCCAAAAGAAATTTGTGAGGAAACTATTAAATCTATAACAAATAGAACCAAAATAATTTTTATTGCAAATCCAAATAATCCAACTGGTACATACTTAGGTAAAGAAGATATTTTAAAATTAAGATCACTTATTCCAAGTCATATATTATTAATGATCGATGATGCCTATGCGGAATTTATGATTAGTAAAGATTTTAGATCTGGTCTAGATTTATTCAAAGATTTTAAAAATGTAATTGTTTGTAGAACATTTTCTAAAATATATGGTATAGCAAATCTGAGACTTGGCTGGGGTTACAGTTCAAAAGAAATAGTCAAATCTCTCAATTTGATTAGACCACCATTTAATATTTCGGGTGTAACACAGGAAGCGGGTATTGCTTCGCTAGGCAATCAAAAATGGCTAAATAAAAACATTAAACACAACACTAAATGGTCAAAGATTTTCTATAAAAAATTGTCAGAAAAGAAATTTAAAATTAACAAGCCTTGTGCAAATTTTTTTTTGATGAATTGTGATAATCTTAAATTAAATTCAGATGACATTTTTAATATATTCTTAAAGTATAATATCTTATTAAGAAAAATGACTTCTTATAGAATAAAAAACTCCTTAAGAGTATCGATTGGAAATGATAAAGAAAATAAAAAATTTTTAAAAGTATTAGAGAGTAAAATTTAATATGAAAAACATAACAATTATTGGTATTGGATTAATAGGTTCATCAATCGCAAGAGATATTAGAGAAAAAAATAATGATGTTATTATTAATATTGTTGATAATTCAAATACGGTCTTAGAGAAATCTAAAAAATTAAATTTAGGTAATAATTATTTTGAGGAAATATCAACATTTATAGATAAAACTGAAATAATTTTTATCTGCACGCCAATTAGTGCTTACAGATCTTTATTTGAGAAATTAAACAAATTTAAGCTTAGTAATGAAACAATTATAACTGATGTTGGCTCCTGTAAAACTGAAGTTATAAAAAATGCTCAAAATATATTAACTAAAAATATAAAATTTGTACCGGCACACCCTATTGCGGGTACAGAACAAAGTGGTCCTGAGTCTGGTTTTAAAGGTTTATTTAATAATAAATGGCTAATAATAACACCATGTAAAAATTCTGATGACAAAAGTGTTAAAATTATTTCTAATTTGTGGAAATCATTTGGATGCAAAATTCAGATAATGGATATGAACGATCACGATTCTATTATGGCTATTACTAGCCATATCCCCCATATCATTGCATATAATATAGTAGGTACCGCTTCCGAATTAGAAGATAATCTTAAAGAGGAAGTTATTAAATATAGTGCAAGTGGTTTTAGAGATTTTACACGAATTGCTTCATCGGATCCTACTATGTGGAGAGACATCATACTTAGTAATAAAGAACCAATACTTAAAATGTTAGAGAAATTTGAAAAAGATTTGAACGGATTGAAAAATGCAATTGTAAATGATGATAAGGAAAAATTATTCAATATTTTTGATAAAACTAGAGATATTAGGAAGCGAATTGTTGAGGAAGGCCAAGATGTTAAGGAACCAAACTTTGGACGAAAAAATCAATAATGAATTTTATTAGATAATTGTTTTAAGAAATCATCATTTTCCAATCCTTCTAAAATAGGTTCTTTAAAAATTATCTTGATGTTAGATGCGTATTTCATGAAGCTATTCCTTGGCCAAAAATTTCCAGAATTAAGATAAACTGGAATACATGGAATATTCAAATTTTTATATATTTTGTAAACACCCTTTTTTATTGGATACTCTTGGTCTGCTTTAACTCTTGTACCATGGGGAAATATGATTAATTTTCTTTTTTCTATTAATACATTATGAGAAATTCTCTCATAAAAATTTAAATTTTTTTTAGTAACTTTTTCTCTTTCAATTGGAACATAACCAAGTTTTTTTAAATATAAATTATACAGTGGTATAAATAACAGTTCTTTTTTGATAACAAAAAAAGCATCTGGCACCAGATAATTAAATACAAAGGTTTCGAACATAGATTGGTGTGCGCTCGCTATTATAAAGTTATTATGTTTATGAAGATTCTCAAGGCCTGATATTTCAATTTTTATATTATACAGTAATTTTGATATAAAAATAAAATACCAACCTAAAAAATAGACTAACTTTGAAAGAAATTGTTTTCTAGGCAAAAACAAAAGAGGCAATGAAATTATACATGTAATCGCAATCATAACAAAGATACAAATATTGAATATAAAAGATTTGATTAATTTCACGTTTACGATATTTGATTTATATTTTGTCTTTTTCTTATAATTAAAATTTTGTTATTTTTAATCAGCAATTCTGCAATCAAAGGTCTCATATTGTAATTTGATGAGAGGCTTCTCCCGTAAGCGCCAGTATTCGTAATACATATATAGTCACTCTCTTCTAGTCTGGAGAACTTCTTATATTCACCAAATTTATCACTACTTTCACAAATTGGGCCAACAAATTCTATCCTAGACTTAATTTCTTTCCTACGATTAATAGGCAATATTGTATGATTTGCATCATATAAAGCAGTTCTAATTAAATCATTCATTGCTGCATCTGTTACTATAAACTTCTTTTTGGCTCCTTCTTTTATATAAATAATTTTGGATATAATAATGCCAACATTACCACTTAAAAAACGTCCAGGTTCAAATATTATTTTTACATTGTTCTTTTTCTTAAAATTATAAACATTACTAGCATACTTTTTTAGGGGAAATTTGGTTTCCTTAAAGTCATATGGAATACTCATACCTCCTCCTAAATCAACGTATTTAATTTTGATATTAGCTTTCTTTAGATCAGCTATAGTTTTGTTTAAAAAATTAAGACAATTATTAAATGGAAAAACTTCCTTAATTTGACTACCAATATGAATAGTTAAAGCTGATATTTCAATAAAATCGCTATTTTTAAAATTCATAATTACTTTTTTGAACTCTAATTTTGATAATCCAAACTTATCTTTGTCGTTACCAGTAGATATTTTACTATGAGTCTTTGCATTAATATTTGGATTTAGCCTAAGACCAATTTTTGTTTTTAATTTCATTTTTTTTGATAAAGAATTAATCAATTTCACTTCACTAAATGACTCGCAGTTTATTAAAAAAATCTTCTTTGAGATTGCATATCTTAACTCTTCTATTGTTTTTCCTACTCCCGAAAAAACTATTTTATTTGGTTTAATATTTGATTTTAATGCCAACTTCAGCTCTCCTATTGATACTACATCTGCGCCTATTCCTAATTCAGCGTATTCTTTAATTATTTTTTGGTTTGAGTTTGATTTTAAAGAAAAACAAATTAATGGATTTGTTTTATTAAAAGTTTTTTTAAAATTACTTACGTTTGTTTTTAATTGATTATAAGAGTATAAATAAAAAGGTGTTTTATTTTTTTTAGCTATTGTATCCAAAGAATAATTATTCCAAAGGAGCTTGTTGCCCTTAAAACGAAAATTTTCCATTATATTTTATAGTGATGTTTGATTGTTTGTTTTTTATATTCTGGCGGACCCTTTTTACCACAGCTTGGTATAAGAAAAAGTATTACTAAAATATAAAAAACTCCTATTAATTTCATCTTAACTCCTTTAAAGTTTTATTAATCATTTTAATAACATTCTGTTTACTTGTTCCGCCAAAAGATTTCTTAGAATTTACAGAATTTTCAACTTTTAAAACATTTAATACATTTGAGTCGAAATTATTGTAAACCTTTTTGATGTGTTCAAGCTTTAACTCGTTCAAAGTTAGATTTAGTTTTTCAGCAATATTTACTAACATTGCGGATTTTTTATGGGCCTCTCTGAATCTTACTCCTTTTTTGACAAGGTACTCGGCAAAATCTGTGGCTGTTGTAAAACCTTTAAGGCTATAATTGTACATTTTTTTTTTATTCGGCTTCATTGATTTTATTAAATTAGAAGTTAATTTTAAATTATTTGATAAATTATTATAACTTTCAAAAACAATTTTTTTATCATCCTGCATATCTTTAAAATAACTGAGTGGGAGGCCTTTCATAATTATAAAAAATGAATTTAAACTAGATATAATAATGGCAGTTTTCCCTCTAATTATTTCTGCTGAATCAGGATTTTTTTTCTGGGGCATCATAGATGATCCAGTTAACATGTCATCTTTTATAGTAATCATATCTACTAGATCAGAATTCCAAATAATTAATTCCTCTGCAAATCTCGATAAGTGCATTGCATTTACACTACAAACAAATAAAAACTCTAAGACATAATCTCTATCAGAAACTGCGTCCATTGAATTAGATGTTGGTTTTGTAAAATTTAATTTTTTTGAGGTATAGTTTCTATCTATGTTTATACTAGTCCCAGCTAATGCTCCAGAACCTAATGGGTTTTCAGAAGTATTCAATATTAAATTTTCAATTTTTTTTAAATCTCTTTTCAACATTTCTACGTATGCAAGCATATAATGAGAAAATAATACCGGCTGAGCATTTTTTAGATGGGTAAAACCTGGCATGATAACATCAATATTTTTCTTCGCTAAAATAATTAAATCATAAATAACTTTTTTTATGTCCTGTTTTAAACTTTTGGCAGATTTAATAATCCATAATCTAAAATCTGTTGTGACTTGATCATTTCTTGATCTCGCGGTATGTAAATAGCCAGCGTCAGGTCCAATTAATTCAAATAATCTATTTTCTATATTTAAATGAATATCCTCATGTTTTTTATTGAATTTAAATTTTTTACTTTTAATTTCTCTTCTAATTTTTTCTAGACAATTAACTATTTTTTTTGAAATTTTTGCCGGTATAACACTTTGTTTAGCTAACATCTTGCAGTGAATAATAGATGCGTCAATATCTTCACTGTAAAGTTCTTTATCTACATCAATAGATGCATTTGTTTCTAATAAGATATTATTAGTTTTACCTTTCATTCTTTTACCCCAAACGGTATTATGATTAAATTTTTTTTTCATTAATATTTCTTATGAATATTATTATAAAACACTTAGCTATTTTATTTCTTTACACAATATTTTTTAATTATTCCAACATTTCTTTATCAAAAGAGCATTTTGATAGTAGCCTTAAAAATATGATTATTCATAGTAAAAGCAAGGATTTTCCTACATTAAATGTAAAAGATAGCACAGGCAGAGATGTCAAAATTAATAAGTATCATAAAAGGTTTACTTTAATTAATTTTTGGGCCACTTGGTGTGCTCCTTGTGTTGAAGAATTACCCTCTTTAGATAAATTAGTAACAAAATTTGGAAAAAATAATATTAATATTATTGCAATAAATGTTGAAAAAATAAAAAAAGAAAAAGCTATAAAATTTTTAAAAAATCTTGAAATAAAAAATTTTACTACTTATTTTGATGATAAATTTGAAGTTGCAAAATTATTAAAACTTAGAGGAATACCCATAACTGTAATTTTAAATAGTGAAGGTAAAGAAATTGCTAGAGTTGTAGGATCATTGGAATTTGATAGTAAAATTTTTATTAATAAACTTAATAAATTATAATTATTTACCGTAAATATAAGCGAGACTCATCAAAATAATTATAGCGCAAAATTGAAGAAAAACTCTCATTTGCATAAGCTTATTACTTTTTTTCTTCTCATTTATATCACCGCCTGAAAAGAATGATTTGAGCCCCCTGATTAAAACAATTGTAACAGCTAAAATTGCAATTATTGCTATAAAACTTAATGAGTTTTCAGACATAACTTGTACTTAACACAAAATATTTATATTTGTAATAAAAATTATGGATTTAGTTTATGAAGAAATAAAAAGCGACCTTAAGATTAATCAGGTCGTATTTATGTTGCATGGTTATGGTGCAGATGCAAAAGATTTTCTATCTTTAGCTAACTATTGGCACAGATTTTTACCTAATACGTTATTTGTCGCTCCTAATGCACCTAGAAAGTGTCAAATTAATTCTGCTGGATATGAGTGGTTTGACTTAATGCAAACTGATAAAGATAAAACAATAAAAGAATTAATTGAGTCTGTAGATAAATTAAAGATATTGACAGACAAAATTTTAAAAAAATATAATTTAAAGTACAAAGATGTCATTTACGTAGGATTTTCTCAAGGTACAATGCTCGCAATCCATACTGCATTAAATTCAGTCGAAATAATTAAAGGTGTTTTGGGTTATTCGGGTAAAATATATGACCATCAACTTCTACAAAATTCTATTAATTCAAAAGTAAAAATTTATATGATTCATGGAAGCAAGGATGAAGTAATTCCTCTAGAACAAATGTATGAAAGTTTTGACTTTTTAAAAAAATTAGATTTTGAAATTAAATACAAAATATTAGAGAATTGTGGACATTCTATTAGTGCTGAGGGAACAAGCGAGGGATTAAATTTTATAAGAAAACTTGTGTGACATTATTAATAAAACTTTAACTTGATCAAGTATCATTTTTTTTATACTTTAGTGTAAATGATAGCTTCTAGTTCACTTAATTTACCATTGGAAAAGTGTCCTGCATTAGTTTTAAACGCGGACTATCGTCCTTTAAGCTATTATCCTTTATCGTTATGGAGTTGGCAAGATGCGGTAAGGGATGTTTTTTTAGAGAGAGTTAATATTGTTTCAGAGTATGACAGAGTAATTAGGAGCCCATCATTTTCGATGCGTTTACCAAGTGTTATTTCATTAAAGGCTTTTATTAAACCTTCTGAATTTCCAAACTTTACAAGGTTTAATGTTTTCTTAAGAGATAAATTTACATGTCTTTATTGTGGAGCAGGAAAAAATTTAACTTTCGATCACGTCATTCCGAAGTCTAAAGGTGGTCAAACATCATGGGAAAATGTTGCTTCTGCTTGCTCAACTTGTAATGTGAAAAAAGGTGGTAAGCTTCCTGCACAATGTGGAATGTACCCAAAAATTAAACCTTATAAACCAACAGAAGAGCAACTTCACAAAAATGGTAGAAACTTTCCTCCAAATTTTCTACATAAAAGTTGGCTCGACTATCTTTATTGGGATGTAAAGTTAGAAAATTAATTTAGATTTTTTCACTTATTTTGATTGCAGTCCTTGAGCCAGTTTTAATAATTGCATCAAGAACACCATAAATACCCTCTTTATCTGCTCCTTCCTCATATGCAATATCTCTATGTTCTAATTCGTCTTCTCTAAATTTTTTAACTTTACTTAAAAGATCTTTTTCTTTTTTTTCATTGGTTGAGATATATTCAATTTGATCTTTATAATGTTGATCTATTACTTCTTCTACTGAAGCAGTGCATAACATTGTTGCTTTCTTCCCAAGCAATGCTGTTCCAAAACCAAGTGCAGTCCCTAAAATATCCCACAATGGCAACAATATAGTAGGTCTAATTTTTCTTTCTGCTAGTTGCTGCTCAAAATATTTTAAGTGCTCTTTTTCATGCTCTTTCATCTCAGACACCTTTTTTTCTAAGTCTTTGTCGCCTTTTAATAGTTGGAGAGCGAATAATTGCCCATCATATATTTTGATAGCCCCCCTTTCACCAGCGTGATCAACTCTAATAATTTCTTCTAATTTTTTCGACATTCAATATTATTAGCACATAGAAATAAGCTAGAATAGAAGAAATCAAAACATTAATTGACGCAAGCGAAAACCCTAAAAAAGTGAAGTTTGCATCCTTGCAACTAATAAAAGTATTATTCTTTAAATTTTCAAGTAATTGATCGACATTTTGTATATTGCTATTTGACCTGCATAACATTGGCTCAGCTATTATTTGTTGTTCAACCCCGACATGATAGATACTTAGCACGATATTAACAAACATTAAAATGGCTAGAGATATTATCAGTATAATATTAGTAGATTTATTAAATACAATATAAAATAAAATTAGTATTGATAAATAGTAAGGTATTCTTTGGTACAAACATAGGTTACACGCGGGTACTTTTAGAATATATTCTATATAAATTGCGCTCAATATAATCAAAGCTTTAAAAATTAGTAGTGTTAGGAACAGTTTTCGCTGAGTTATTTTTTTAAGATAAGAATAATTCATAATTATTATAGATTAAATATCCAACATAAAATCCTATTAATAAAAGAACTATTAATATCAGCATAATTTTACTAGATCCTTTCTCAAGCAATGGAACAATTTTTTTTCCAAAGATATTAATCAATCCGGCTAATAGAAAAAATCTTGATCCCCTTGTAATACTTGCAACTAAAATAAATATAATAAAGTTAAAGTGAATAAATCCACTTGATATAGTTAATAATTTAAATGGCACAGGCGTAAATCCTGCAATAACTAGCAAAACTATCCATGCATAAAATCCTTTTCCAATCGAAACTTGATCTTTGAAACTTGCAAAACCTTCAAATCCGTAAAACTCAAATATGTGTACACCTATTTCTTTGTAAAAAAAATATCCAATAGCATACCCAATACATCCACCGACTACAGACGAAAGTGAAGCTATCGTAGCAATTAAAGCCCATTCAACTCTTTTTGCGATGGTCATTGGTATAATCATTACATCGGGAGGAATTGGAAAAAATATGCTTTCAATCACACATACAAAAGATAGAAAGAATTTTGCACTTTTATGTCCGGCTAAAGATACTGTTTTTTTAAATAAATCTTTGAACATTTCGTTTGATGAATATAACTTAAGAATTATAATAATAATATGTTAAAGAATTTATTTTTAATACAATTTATACTTGATAAATTTATAGGGCGAATGGCGGAACTGGTAGACGCAGTGGATTCAAAATCCACCGGGAAACCATAAGGGTTCGAATCCCTTTTCGCCCACCAAATATTATGAAATTTGATAACAAAAATAATTTATTTGAGATTTTTTCAGAAAATTATAAAAAAAATCAAAATAAAGACTTCCTACACTTTCTTGAAAATGGAAAGTATAAGCCTTTAAAGTGGGAGGAAACTAATCAAAAAATTAATTCATTATCAAATTTTTTTTCTGAAAATAATGTAATAAAAGGTGATCGTATTTTATTAGTGTCTGAAAATAGACCAGAATGGTTAATAAGTGATTTAGCTATAATTAATTTAGGTGCTATCACCGTTCCAAATTATACCACATATACTGAAAAAGATTTCTCTTTTGTAATTAAGAATTGTACCCCAAAAGGTTTAATCGTATCTAATTCTCAATTATTTGAAAAAGTTATGTCTGCAGCAAAGGGGTTATCTTACGATTTTAAATTTGTAATACAATTCGAAAGCGGTAGCTTAAGTAATGTGAAATATTACAATGATATAAAAAATTCAAATTTTGCATCGAAAGATAAAATAAGTAGAAAAGATCCAGCTTGTATAATTTATACATCTGGGACACAGGGAAATCCCAAAGGAGTAATTTTATCACATGGAGGTATTATTTCTAATTGCGAAGGTGCGCTTGAAATTGTTAAAAAGATAAAAAAAGAAAATTTTAAATTTCTCACATGGTTACCGTTGTCTCATTCTTACGAACATACAATTCAATTTGTTCAAATCGCAGTTGGAGCAAAAATTTACTATTCAACAAAAATTGAGCAATTATTAGAAAACATAAAATTAGCTAAACCTGATATTATGACAGCTGTTCCCAGATTTTATAATAATTTATACAGTAAAATGAATACAGGAGCTTCAAAAGCGTCAGGTATAAAAAGGTGGCTTTTTTTTCAAACTGTAAAAATAGGAACTAAAATCTTTCTAAAAAAATCTACAAGTTTTAAAGAAAAATTAATAAATATCTTTGTAAATATATTAGTAAGAAAGAAGGTTAATAAAAATTTTGGAGGAAATTTAAAAGCCTTCGTTTCTGGTGGAGGACCATTAGACTCAAATGTAGGAATTTTTTTAAATGCTCTTGGTTTAAAAACCTTACAAGGCTATGGACTTACAGAAACCTCACCGGTAGTAACATGTAATCCGATTGACAAAATTAAAATAGATACAGTAGGTTTACCATTAAAGAATGTAAAAGTTAAAATAGCATCAGATGGTGAAATTTTAGTTAAGGGGGAAAATGTTATGTTGGGATATTGGAGAAACGAAAATGCTACTCAAGAAATCATAAAAGATCAATGGTTATATACTGGTGATATTGGAGAAATAGATAACGATGGTTATTTAAAAATAACCGATCGAAAAAAAGATATAATAGTTTCAAGTGGAGGCGATAATATATCACCATCTAAAATTGAAAATTTGTTATGTTTAAATAATGAGATAGAGCAAGCTTATGTACATGGTGATAACGAGAAATATTTATCTTGTTTGTTAGTTTTGAATAAGAATCTTGAAATAAATAATGAACAAATAAAAATAATTATAGAAAACGTAAATAAAAATTTAACAATCGTTGAAAAAATAAAAAAATTTCATGTAATAGATGACGAATTTACAATTGAAAACGATTTAATGACACCTACAATGAAGATTAAAAGACATAAAATAAAAGATAAATATAAAAATATTTTAGAAAATTTTTATAAAAAAAATTAATTTTTTAATAAAAAAACTTTAAAAAAACGTTGAATTAGCTAACTTTTTAAATAAATTTCGTATTTTTTAAACTTTCAATTGAAAAATTAAAATTTACAAATTTTTTATTAAAATATTATTATTTGACATTACTAATTTTTTATTTTTATATGATTTTATAACGAATCACTTAATATTTTTTAAGTGATGCTCCAAACTTAAAATGGGAGGAACGGAGATGGCTAAAAGAAGAAAAAAAGCTAAAAAAGCTGCTAAAAAAAGAAAAGGCGGCAAGAAGAAAAAAGCTACTAAGAAAAGAAGAAGAAAAAGAAGATAATTTCTTTTTACTTTTAGAAAAAAACGCTCTTCATAAGATTGAAGGGCGTTTTTTTTATATTGGTGTTGTTGTTTGAACTACCTCTGGCTTTTTTCCCAAGGCTTTATTTAATTTAAGTTTACCAGCTTCTTCATCAATATTTAAAACAGCAACTACCTCACCTAACAGTCTATCATAGGCTTTTTCAAACAGCTGTCTTTCACTATATGACTGGTCAATAGGCATATCAGTATTTTTATTTAAATCTCTTACAACTTCTGCAATTTGATATATTTCCCCAGAGTTAATTTTTTGTTCGTATTCTTGCGCTCTTCTACTCCACATTGTTCTTTTAATTTTGGCCTTTCCTTTTAAAATAGAAATTGCCTTATTGACTTGGTTTATGCTCGATAAAGCTCTTAAATTACCTTGTTGATTTGTTGGTATAGTTAATAAAAGTTTTTCTTTTGTGATTTCAATCTTATAAAAGCTAATATCTATACCTGCTATTGTATCTTTTTCTACAGACATGATTTGACCAATCCCATGCTTTGGGTAAACAACAAATTCCTTTACCTTATAAATTCTTTTTTCTGTATCTTGTTTTTTAATTTTTTTAATTTCAATAATTTCATTGTTATTTGATTGTTGGTTTTGTGTAAGGGACTTTTTTAGTTCCTTTGTATTTTTCGGATTTATAGTTTTTTTTGATTTTCTTAATTTTTTTGCCTTTATTTTTTTATCTTTTTTTTTTAAAGTTTTCGTTTTTTTTTTTTTCTTTGGCATGGAGCGATGAAATAACTGAAATTTTGAATTAATTCAAGAAATATTATTATTTCTCATTAAAAGCTTTTTCACTAAAAAAACTCTCCATTTTTCCGTCCATATCTTTAAAATTTTCCCAATCACTCAAAGGCTCTTTTTTTTTTGAGATGTTCGGCCATTTTTCAGAAAGCCTTTTATTTAAAACTACTAATTTTTCTGTGTTAGGGTTTGTGTCAGGTTCTATAGCATCAATAGGGCATTCAGGTTCACACACTCCACAGTCAATACACTCATCTGGATTTATTACTAACATGTTTTCACCTTCGTAAAAACAATCAACAGGACAGACGTCAACACAATCTGTCAATTTACATTTAATACATTTATCATTAACTACGTATGTCATTTTAATTTTTGCTTTAATTCACCAATATGAACATCTTCGACATAAACAAGTCCAGCAACTCTCCTTACAAGATTATTTTCATAGTGGTGAGTTTTTTCATCTGAATATATTGTTTTCAAAAGCATTTCAATTATTTCTAATCTTTTATCATAATCTAATTTTTTAATTTCTTTTGTCATATCTAAGATTTGTATACTATCTTTTTCTAACTCTTCACTTTTAATTAACAGTGCGTCGATATATTCTTTATTTTTTAAACCCAATTCTCTTAAGCACACTTTTATGGTATTTTTTTCTATATCTTTATATTCACCGTCTAATTTAGCCGCGTGAATTAGAAGAGAACACACGGCTATTTCCATTTTCTTAAAGGTCTTTTCTTCATTTTTTTTAAATAAATTAAACATTATAGCTCCAATGACTTAAGAATTTGAAAAGGATTTTCAGGTTTTTTCTTTTCTTTTTTTATAGCGTGTTTTTTTGGTAAATATTTAAATTGCTCAATATTATCTTTAATTGTCAGTTTATAATTCAGTTCTCCCATTAGTATTTTAAAGTTTTCTTTATTACACCCTAATAAATTTAATACTGAAGAATTTAATTCAAAAATATCCTTTTTTTTATTGTTCATAATCGTTACAAATAATCTCTCTAATATATCTATTCTTATAATAACGTTTTTAAAAGACTCAAAACCACAAATTAATAAATATTTTTTATCTTTATTTTTAAAATTTGTTAAAAAATTTAAACCAAAAGCTGGATATTCTTTATTTTTACTTTCATAAAAACATGTCCATAATATTGATTTTATTTTTATCGCGTTTGGTCTTATCATTCTAGGTTGATAAATATGATATCTCCCAATCTTAACACCAAAACTTCTTAAAATTTTTCTATCTTCCTGATCTAATGATTTTATTTCTTCACTCACTTTTTCTCTTTTTAATACTCCATTATTTTCAAATAGCTGGTAGCATAGTCCTCGTATAGTTCTATTTTTTACGTTAGGATCACGTATTTTTAAAAGATCTGATAAGTAGTATTTTTTTTTTGTATCCACCCATTCCTTAAGAAACCAAATTAATTCATTTTGATATTTTAAATCTAGCGCTTCATCCGCAAATATTTTAATATCAGGGTTTAAATAATCTTTTCCTGGTTTTAATTCAGCAATTTTTTCATTTTCAAATAAAATATTACAATTAGGCTCTAATGATAGTTTATCAGAATTGTTTATTATATCTTTACATCTTTCTTGCAACTCTGTTGACGCACCACTTTTTGCAGCTTTCCTCATAGATTTTATGTCTGATTGTAAATTATTCTTAGAATAATCTAGTTCAATTTTTAGACCATTTAACTTACCAACTAATTGTCCATTAATTATAATTTCATTTTTTTCGTTGATTTTAGTTTCTAGTTTAATATCTTGTTTTAGATTTCTTGATAGAATACTAATTCTTTTGTCTATAAAGCTTTTTGATAATTCATTATGTAATTTATCGGATAATCTATCTTCGATATCTTTTGTTCTTGCTATCCAATAGTCTGAATTCTCAACCCAATTTCTCTTATTTGAAACATAAGACCAAGTTCTTACATAAGAAATTCTGTTTGCAAGTGCATCAATATTTCCTTCATAATTATCAAGACCTTTTAATTGCAGTTTCATCCAATCATTAGGAATTCTGTTTTTATTTGAGACTAGAAAATTAAAAACCTTTTTAATAATTTCAGTATGTTCATTGTATGAACTTTTAGTAAAATCGGGTATTTGACAGCATTCCCACAAGATTTCTAAAAATTGATGGTCATCGTGTATTTTAAAATTATCGTCGTTATAAATAAAATTTCTTAATATATTTTCATCCAATAAATCTTTATTTCTTTTTAAAAAGTCAAGGTTAGGTTTTTTATTTAATGAAGAAATCAAATCAGACTTTGTTTTAAAATTTAGATGATTGTTCCTCCAATATATATTTGTTATATCATCAAATAAGTGACTTTCTAACTTCTCAATTTGATCATCATTAAGTTGTTCACAGTTACCTGTTATCCCAAAAGTACCGTCGTTTTTGAATCTCCCAGCCCTTCCACTAATTTGACCTATCTCGCTATTTCTCAATTTTCTAACTTGCTTACCATCAAATTTTTTAAGGCTACTAAAACTTACATGGTCAATATCCATATTTATTCCCATGCCAATTGCATCAGTTGCTACTAGAAAATCAACATCACCTGATTGATATAACTTTACTTGTGAATTTCTTGTCTTTGGACTTAAGGATCCCATTACAATTGCCGCACCACCTCTTTGTCTTCGAACAAATTCAGCTAGAGCATAAACTTCATCTATTGAAAATGCGATTAAGGCACTTCGTGGCTGTATTCTTGAAATTTTCTTATATCCTGAATAAGAAAGTTTTGACAATCTCTCTCTATGAATAAATTCACAATTTGGTACAAGTTGTTTAATAACATTTTTAATAATGTTTGAACCTAAAAATAAAGTTAATTTATCCCCTCTAATATCAATTAATCTGTCAGTAAAAATATGACCTCTCTCAGGATCAGCGCACATTTGAATTTCGTCAATAGCTACAAATTCAAAATTAATATCTAAAGGTATAGACTCTACAGTACATAAATAATAATCGGCGCCTGGAGGTATAATTTTTTCCTCTCCAGTAATCAATGCAACTCTTTCCTTGCCGACTTTTGATGAAACTTTATCGTATACTTCACGCGCAAGAAGTCTTAGAGGAAAACCAATAACGCCATTGGCGTGCTCCATCATTCTCTCAATTGCCATATGAGTTTTACCGGTATTAGTCGGTCCTAATATTGCTAAAATTTTTTGATTCATGATATATGGTCCCTAAAATATTTGACTACTACATTTTGAATTTAATAAGAACAAATTAAGGATAAATCATGACCGAATCAATAGGAAAAATGTTCTTATTTTAGCTTATATCTTTTTATTGCAAGTAAACTTAAACGCTTTTTTTGCAGTTTATTAATAATAACATTAATTTTAGAGACAATAACCTTTTTTTTAGGTCCATAGGCGTGAATTAAAAATTTCTTATTTAAAGCTAAACCAACATGACCTTTCCAAAAAAAAAGATCTCCCATACGTACTTTATCAATACTTATTTTATTTTTAATAAATTTAATTTGATCTTTTGTGTCCCTTGGAAAAAACTGACCATTTAATTTGTAAATAGACTGTACCATACCTGAGCAGTCTACACCATTAATAGAAATTCCACCCCAGAAGTATTTAGTACCTCGAAAAATTTTTAAAAAACTTAAAGGTTTATTTATCTTTTTTTTTAAACATAATATGTCTTTATTTTTTATCAAAAATTTATCCGTGTAACTAAATTTTTTATCAATTTTTTTTACTTCAATTTTTGAACCAAAATACAAATAGCCATTTTTAACTATTTTTTTATTTTTTTTTTTATATGTAAATGCTTTTTTTGATACAATTTGATGAGTTGGATTATTTTTACATTTTAGAATTTTTTTTATTTTAATAAAACCTGAATAATTGTCATATGTTGTTTTTATATGATATCTACCGGCTTTTTTATTTATGATAGAAAAAGTTTCTCCATATAATAATTGAGAAGCAACTTTATTATTTTTATCGTATAAATTTAAAATTTTAGACTTATGGGTATATTTGTTACTCATTAGTTTTATATTTAGTTTTTTGTATGACTATAACTGAGAGTATAGGTATTGTTAAAGTAATAATAAATACTATGAAAATTAGTATTCCAAGTTCAGAATAGTCTGAATTTATTAAAGTCTTATCATTTATTTTATCTTTTACTTCCCTGGTAACGACAAAAATGTCATTCAAGTATTTTGTAAATAGATTACTAAAACTCAAGGCCAAATTAGTAAATGATGCAAATACAGCAAAAAAAGTAGCTTTAAGATTGCTCGGCGCATTTTTTGCTATCCATGCAAGCAAAGGTATCATTGATACTTGACCAAGCGGAGACTCAATTGCAGTGTTAATTATGGCAATAAATCTTGCATCAACAATACCCATTGTTTTTTGAGATGTCCAATCATGAAAGCCATAATACATAGCTAAGCTTGGTAATATTAGAATTGAATTTAAAATAGATAGTATCACAATAATTTTTGCTATTGAATTATTTGCCATAAAACCTCTAAATATTAAAATACCAAACATAGTAAGTATTGATGCTAATAGTGCTAAAATAGAAAAAAATTTTTGATCGAATTTTAAAATATCAATTTCAAACCAGCTTAATCCTATTCCTACATTTGGCATAGATCTAAAAATAAAAATAATCAAAGCTGTACCAACTATGATTTTTTTTGCTTCATCCGTCATAAATTTACAGAGATTTTTCATTAAGAAAGCTACTATTGATATAGAGCCTATAAAGATTATTTCTTGAGAATATTTCAAATCAATTATTCCAGTAAATATTATAAATATTACAAAGACAAAACTTCCAATTATGATATTTAAGTTCGGCTTAGTTTGAAATTGAACTTTTCTCTTTATTAGCAATTTATTTGAAATAATTACGCCTAGTATAGAAATTAAAGGCACAATTAAAGCAAAAAGATATATCTTGCCATATACAATAAGCTTCTCAGATTGCTCTAACGCCTCTATGTCTTTAAAAAAAACGATATTAATTCCTCCAACGAGTACTGTACCGCCAATAATAAAAAATCTGCCCAATGTTTGCATAGTGGTATGCATGGATTTGATTTCAAGACTCGCAAAATTTTCCCCATTATTTTTTTTTTCTGGTATTGCTTCAACGGTCATTGCGTCTGCCACGACATCTTGTAAAACAAATCCAACCGGAGCTAATATTGAGCTAATCACAAACCATACTTCAAGTGAAAGATACGTATTAAAATAATCTTCGGAAGATATAATGCCATACATAATTAAAAAACTTAAAGATATTAGAAATGCACCAACAAGAACAAAGTAATTTTTTCTTTTCCATGCAAGATCTACTAAATGACCTATAGGCATTTTTAGAGCCCAAGGCAAAGTAATCCAAAACCCTAAAGATGCAATAAAGCTAGCAGATAAATTTAAGTATTCTTTGACATAAAAAGTTCCTACTATACTTGTCATTCCCGAAGTGCCAGCTGCCAAGTATATTAGTAGCGGAGGTAAAAAAGATAATCTGAGTTCACCAATTATTTTTTTTAAAGAGAAAAAAAAAGAATTATTAATTAACTTTAAATACACCGATTAAAATTTCCAATAAGTATTTAAAATTAGCTGATATAATTTCATTCATAATTTCAACTGAGAGATAAAAACTTTCCATTTTCGGGAAACTATTCAATATTTCTTTTTCAAACATAATCATTATTCCGTAAATAGATAAAAGGAATATTACAAACACTAAAATATAATTTATTAAACTTTTAGGTTTATTAGTATTTGTTATATTTAAATTTTTAATTTTAGATGGATTAATTTGTTTTTTGTCAGAAATAATTTTGTTGTTTTTAAAGTCTTGATACCATTCTTTTCCACATAAAGAGCATTGTACCAAGGTGTTTTTTTTTGGAAGTTCAGAGTCTGGGATATCAAATTCAGATTTACACTCACATATTATAATCATAAATTTTATAGATCTATATATAATTTACTGTAATAGTTGTCATATGGAAATTTTACAACATTTGGATATTAATTTCATTCTAATTATCTTTCTTATTTTTGTGTTAGCAGGACTTATTAAAGGTGTAATAGGAGTTGGTTTACCAACAGTATCACTTACATTATTGAGTTTCATTTTGGATATTAAAGAGAGTATTGCAATAGTTTTAATTCCTATTGTTTTAACTAACTTTTATCAGATGATTGATGGAAAATACTTAAAGGATATTATAAAAGATACTAAATATTTTTTAGTTTTCTCTATAATTTCGATAGCCCCAGGATTTTTGCTATTAATTTACTTTAATTCAAAAATTATATTGGGAATTCTGTCTTTATTACTAATTTTAAATTCTATTATTTCTCTGTCAAAAAATACCATTAAAATCAAAAAACCAAAAAATATACTAAATCAAGTATGGATTGGTATATTGACTGGCTTTTCAACAGGCGTTTGTTCAATCTATACAATGCCGTTAGTTTTGATGTTGCAGTCTTTAAGTTATACAAAAGACAAAATCATTCAATTTATGGGTATTACATTTTTTTTATTTTCTTCTATTCAGATTATTTTGTTTTATTCACAAGAAATGATAAATACAAAAATACTAGCGTATTCTATATTTTCTATTATTCCTATATTCGCAGGCTTAGTGATTGGTAATCTTATAAGAAAAAGAATTAGCGAAACTGTCTTTAAAAATTTATTCAATTTGATGCTATTAATTATGGGATTAGTAATTTTTGCGAGAATTATTACTTAGGTTTTTTCTTCATTTTTTCTCTATAAGCTTTTTCTTCAGCCTTTGAAATTTTACCATCATTATTGGTGTCGATTTTTTTTAATAGAGCTAGTCTTTGTTTGTTAATTTTTTCAGCAAACTTTTTCCTTTCTGCTGGGGTAATTTTTCCATCTTTATTCTCATCTACAGCGTCAAATCTGGCTTCTAAAACTTTTAGATTCTTATCTAAAAATTCTTTTTTCGTAATTGTTTTGTCGTGGTTTTTAGCATTCGATACGGAAGATATCAAAAAAGCAAAAATTAAAACTAAAAAAAATTTCATAAATAGACCTCTAACATTCGTATTCTAAAATGTAAAACGTCATTTTTTACTTATTTGAATATTGTTAATAAAAAGTATTAAAAATATAACTGGCAAACCTATTACTGCCGAAATAATGAAAAAAAATGGATACCCAACCACATTAACTAACAAGCCTGAATATCCAGCAATTAATTTCGGTATAAATAACATTAATGAGCTAAATAATGCATACTGAGTTGCGGTAAATTTGATTGAGGTTATTGAGGATAAAAAAACTATAAAAGCTGCACCAGCAAATCCACTTGCAATATTATCAGCAATTATTACAGACGCTAATAAAAAAGTATCAATCTCACTTATAGCTAATATTGCAAACAAAATATTTGTTAAAGCTGCAATGATAGAACCAATAAGTAGCGCTCTTAGTGCACCAAAATTCATTGCAAATATCCCTCCTAATATTCCTCCAGAAATAGTTGCAAACAATCCTAAAAATTTCGAAAAAAATGCAATATCTTCTAATGTGTAACCTTTTTCAACATAGAAAATATTTGCCATTACTCCCATTACAATGTCGGAAATTCTGTATAACGAAATTAATAATAAAATAAAAATTGCTAATTTGTTATATCTTTTAAGAAAATCCAAGATGGGATGTATATAAGCAATCTTTGCTTTATCTGTTTTTATAAAATTGATTTTAACAAAAACATTTAAGAACAATAAAATTGAAATAAATGAAATCAAAATCTTTATAAGATCATATGAGAAACTTAATAATTTATTTTCATAAGATAAATCAGGAAAATTAAGATAAATAATAAAAAATATTATTATGGATGTCAAAATAGAAAATGTAAATTTAATTTGATCATTACTTGAACCTGTTATTTTCCTTTTTATATTAGGTTCTTTAGATAATATCGTAGTTATGATACCAATAATCATAAACAATGCCATAATTCTATATACAAATTGCCAGCTATCTAATAAATATGTTTCGCCTGACTGAATTGAAACAAACCATAGACTACCAGCACCGGATACTATCATTGCGATTCTATAACCAGCCAAGTACATAGAGGATAAAGCTCCTTGAAGTTTTTGACTTACTGACTCAATTCTGAATGCATCAATAACAATATCTTGTGTTGCACTAGAAAATGCAATTAATATAAAAGATATTACCATAAAAAATAAACTTAGATTTGGATCTGAAAAAGACGCTAAAATAAGAGAAAAAATAATCATTATTTGAGAAAAGAATAACCACGATTTTCTATGACCAAAATTGTTAGAAAATGGTAATTTAAAATGATCTACTATTGGTGTCCAAAGAAATTTAAAGGAATAGGCAAAACCAACCCAGCTAAAAAGTGTAATCGTGCTTCTTTCAATATCAGCTTTTGTTAACCAAACCGAGAGAGTAGAGAAAACAAGGAGCAACGGTAAGCCTGCAGAGAAACCCAGAAAAAACATTCTTATAGATCTTTGATCAATAAAATATTTAAATTTGGACTTCATTAATTAAACTGGTTTTATTAATTTGTTTATTACTTTAAAGACTTTGGACTATCACCCATACTATTTAAATAAGCAATAATATTCGCTCTATCCATTTCTTTTCTTAGCCCAGCAAATGCCATTTTAGTACCCTTTATATACTTTAAGGGTTTATGTAAAAAACCATTAAGCTCTTCATATGTCCAGTTTTTGTTGTAATTTTTTAGAGCAACTGAATATTTAAAACCGTCTAAGGAACCTACTTTTCTGTCAACTACATTCCATAAAGCTGGCCCTATACGATTATCACCACCTTTTTGAATACTATGACAAGCAGCACATTTTTTAAATATTTTTTCACCACTTTCTATGTTTGCAGACGCAAGTAATGGAGTTATTGGTTTTAAGTTTTCGACTACTTTTTTTGGTTTTAGAACTTTATTATCATCAGCATTTTCTAAACCTTCAACTTTATATGCTGACTTTTCTAGTTTATCTACATTATATATTGAGTTTGCTATTTCCTTAATTCCAATAAAAAGAAGTGCAACAATTAATATAGCTGCAGCGATTTTGTTAAATTCAAAACTATCCATTTAAAGTTAATTCTTATATTATTTCATTTAATATTAAGAGTAAAATTTAAAGATATAGATGTCGCACTTATAAAATATGGAAAAATCTGTAATAATCATACCTTCTCATTTGAAAGCAAAAAGATTACCAAATAAACCATTACTTGATATAAATGGATTACCTTTAATATTGCATGTGCTAAAAAACTCGCAGAAGTCAGATATTAAAAAAGTTTACGTTGCAACTCCAGATGATGAAATTTCAAATATTATAATTCAAAATCAAGGCGAGGTAATTAAAACCGGAAATCATCATACTAATGGGACTGATAGAATTTTCGAAGCTTTAAATAAAATTCAAAATCAATATGACATCATCATAAATATTCAAGGGGATATGCCAAATATAAATAAGAATACAATAAATAAATTAAATGAATTTATGATTAAAAATTCAAACATTGAAGTTGCTACTATCGCTGGGAATATTAAAAAAGAAGATTATAATAACCCAAATGTTGTTAAAGTTAGAACATCCAAAACTTTAGATCATGGGCAATTTAACTCTGCTATTGACTTTTTTAGAACGTCAGAAAAAAATAATACTGATATTTATCATCATATTGGTATATATGCTTTCCGTAAAAGTATGCTTAAAAAATTTGTTGATCTTAAAAAATCTAAAAATGAAATTAGCCGTAGTTTAGAGCAAATGAGGTTGATTGATAACAATATTGATATAAAAATAGGGTTAACAAAACATAATCCGTTAAGTGTTGATACTGTAGAGGATCTAAACAATATTAGAAAATTGCTAAAATGAAAACCAAAATTGCAATACAAGGAGAATTAGGAGCATACTCTCATCTAGCGGCTAAAGAAATATTTGGTAATGTTGATATCTCACCTTGTAAAACCTTCGAAGATGTGTTTGCTTTAATAAAATCAGATAAAAATATTAAAACCGTAATTCCAATTGAGAATTCTTTAGCTGGAAGAGTTGTAGATGTTCACTCATTGCTAGTTAAATATAAGCCTAAAATTATACGTGAACATTATTTAAGAATAGAACATTGTCTTATATCAAATCCTAGTAGTAACATAAATAAAATTAAGTACGTTAAAAGTCATTCACACGCGATTAGTCAATGTCAAAAAAATATTCATTCCAATAATCTTATACCTGTAATTACCGCAGATACTGCTGGATCTGCTAAATTATTATCAGAGAACCCCGATGACACGATAGCTGTAATTGCTTCATCTATCTCGGCTGAAATATATAAATTAAAAATATTACAAAATAATTTTGAAGATATGGAAGGAAATACTACACGTTTTCTTGTAATGGATAATTCAAGTAATGATGCGAATTTTGAAAAAAATAAAAAATACATAACAACCTGTATTTTTAAATTAAAATCAATTCCAGGAGCATTGCATAAATGCTTAGGAGGATTTGCAAAAAATTCTATAAATTTAACGAAATTAGAGAGTTTTTCATTGGATAATAGTTTTGTTCAGGCCATATTTTATCTTGATATGGAAGGACATCCAGATGATCCTAAAATTTCAGATTCACTTAATGATTTAAAAAAGCAAACTGAAAAGTTGGATATTTTAGGAGTTTATCCTGCATCTACATATAGATATCAAAAATTATCATAAATCTTTGTGGTCGATTTGAATTAAAATTGATATATTCTCTTATTGGGGGATTGGTGACAGGTGGATGTTGCGCTAACCCGGTCAGGTTCGAAAGAAAGCAGCCGTAACGTAAATTTTTCAGGTTGTTATTCAGTTCCCCGTAAATATTATGGATAAAAAAACAATACTACCACTTAAATATAGACCAAAAAATTTTGAAGAGTTGATTGGGCAAGAGTCCATGGTTTTATCTTTAAAGAGTGCTTTAAAAAAAAATAAGCTGCATAACGCATATATTTTGACGGGCATAAGAGGGGTAGGCAAAACAACAACAGCAAGAATTATATCTAAAGCTATTAATTGCAATAAGCATTTTGAGCATGGAGTTCAACGAAATAATGAAGTTTATTGTGAGTGTGATGATATTACCAAATCAAAACACATAGATGTGCTTGAAATGGACGCCGCATCTAAAACTGGAGTTGATGATATTAGAGATTTATTAGAGTCATCGAAATATCATCCGTCTGTAGCAAAGTATAAAGTTTTTATAATTGACGAGGCACATATGTTGTCTAAGCAGGCATTTAATGCTTTATTAAAAACTTTAGAAGAACCTCCAGATCATTTAAAGTTTATATTAGCGACAACTGAAATAAAAAAAATTCCAATAACAATACTTTCAAGATGCCAAAGATTTGATTTAAAAAGAATTAAAATTGAAGAAATGATTAAATATTTGACTGATATATCTAATAAAGAAGATATTAAAATTGATAACAATGCTATTCAACTTATTGCTAAGTCATCCGAAGGTTCAGTCAGAGATGCTTTATCAATATTAGATCAAGCAAATATTATAAATATTGGAAAAGATAATATTTCTACTGAGAATATTAGAAAAATGCTTGGATTAGCCGATAAAGATAAACTATTAAAATTAATTACAAATATCATAGATGGCAATGAAAAGTATTCTAGTTTAGTCTTAGATGAAATATTTGATTATGGATCAGATCCACAATTAGTTTTAGAAAATTTATTAGAGTTAGTATACTTAATATCTAGAGAACAAACTTTGGGTAATGTTTCGTCAGATTTGTCGATTTCAGAAAATGAGTCAAAACAAATATGTGAGCTTTCAAAAAAAATAGATTTAACTTATACTTCAATTTTATGGCATTACTTATTGAAGGGTATTGAAGATCTTAAATTATTTCCGGATTCATTTATAGCGCTACAGATGTTAACCACGAGACTATGTAGATTAAAAGATATGCCTGATCCTCAAAAGCTGAGGGAAGATAACGTTGATCTAAATGTTTTAAGTTCTAAAGAAGAAAGTGTCGTTAAAACACAAATAAAAACAATTGTCCAAGAAAAAAAAATTCCTGAAAGCAAAAAAAATGATAACAAAATAATAAACTTTGTTTCTAAAATAAATAATATTGAAGACTTAGTAAATATTGCTATCAAAAAACAAGAAATAGAACTTAAAAAAGATCTGGAAAGCAACGTAAGTGTAGTAGATTTTAAGCAAGGAAAAATAAATATTGAGTTTAATAGCAAACTTTCAAAAAATTTTCCCAAATTATTAACAAATAAACTTTTTGAATGGACAGGTAAAAAGTGGGTCATAAGTTTCACAAACGATAAGAGCGATAGACTTGTGAATAAAGAAAAAAACTTTGAAGATATAAAGAGCTCAGAAGTTTATAAATCTGTTATGGAAAGCTTTCCTGACGCTGAGTTTATTAATAAACAAAATGTAAATGAGGATGACTAATGGACTTTAATAAAATGCTTAAACAAGCTCAAGAAATGCAAGAGAAAGTTCAAGAAATGAAAGATAAATTAAAAAATGTTAAAGCTGATGGTACTTCAGGTGGAGGGCTTGTGGTTGCAACCATGAATGGCAGTAATGAATTGGTAGGTATTAAAATAGATGATAAAGTTTTTAGAGAAGAAAAGGGAGTTTTAGAAGATTTAATAGTGGCAGCAATTAATAATGCGAAAAAAGCTGTTGAGAGTAAAACGCAGGAAGAAATGTCAAAATTAACTGGAGATTTAAAATTACCTCCAGGAATAAAATTACCTTTTTAAATTAATATGGCAAACTCAAAACAACCGGAGTTAGATAATTTGATTCAGTTATTATCAAGGCTACCTAGTCTTGGCCCCAAATCAGCAAAAAGAATTGCGCTTTATCTTTTGAAAAATAAATCGAACTTAATGAAACCTTTGAGTGACGCAATTTCTCTCGTTCATACAAATATTATAAAATGTAATGTTTGTGGTAATTTAACTTCTAAGGAGAGCAAATGTACTTGCTTAGATATGAAAACAGATCAAATATGTGTCGTTGAAAATATCGCTGATATGTGGGCATTAGAATCTACAAGTGTTTTTAAGGGTCAATATCATATTTTAGGAGGAACTCTTTCTGCAATAAACGGATCTAATCCTGAAGATTTACTAATTAATTCATTAATTGATCGAATTAAAAAGTGTAATATTAAAGAGGTTATTTTAGCTATATCTGCAACAATTGAAGGTCAAACCACTGCACATTATATAAATGACAGTTTAAAAAATCTTAATGTTAAAATAACCAAATTGGCACACGGATTACCGGTAGGAAGTGAAATTGAGTATTTGGATGATGGAACCTTGTTTTCTGCTTTTAAATACAGAAATTCATTTAATAATAAAAATTAAATGTCAATTTTAAATATTTTAAGAGAACCAAATAAACTTCTGAGACAAAAGTCCGCAGAAATTCACGTTATTGATGAAGAGATAAAAAATTTAGCAAAAGACATGCTTGAGACTATGTACAATGCCCCAGGTATTGGATTGGCTGCGGTTCAAGTTGGCGTACTAAAAAGACTTATTGTGGTGGATATTTCTAAAGAAGGTGAGAAAAAAAATCCAATATTTTTGGTTAATCCTAAAATTGTCTGGAAATCCGATACTGTAGTTAATAACGAGGAAGGGTGTCTCTCTATACCTGGATACTATGGTAATGTTGATAGGTATGAAAGTTGTAAAGTTGAGTATTTGGATATTGAAGGAAAGCTAAATAACATTAATGTAAGCGGATTATTATCAAGATGTATTCAGCATGAGATAGATCATTGTAATGGAGTTTTGTTTATCGATCATTTATCACAGTTAAAAAGAGAGATTATTCAAAAGAAAATTCAAAAAAACAACTTATAATAAATGTCATCAAACATAATTTTTATGGGCACTCCAGATTTTGCAATTCCAGCATTAAAAGAAATTAATAAATATTTTAAATTAAGTTGTGTGATTTCTCAGCCAGCTAAAAAGGCAAAAAGAGGACATAATATCTTGAAAAGTCCAGTACAAAATTTTGCAGAGCAGAACAAATTAATTATTAAAACCCCAAACAGAATTGAAGATGAATATAATTATTTAAAAGAGATCAATATTGATCTTGCTGTTGTTGTTGCTTATGGACAAATAATACCTAGCAAAATTCTGGAATTATCTAAAAATGGATTTATTAACATTCATGCCTCCCTACTACCTAAATGGAGAGGTGCTGCTCCAATACAAAGATCGATTATGTCTGGTGAAAATATTACAGGTATAACTATTATGAAAATTGAAAAGGAATTAGACAGTGGACCAATCCTACTAAGCAAATCTATTAAATCAGGAAATTTAACGTTTGGTCAATTAGAAAAAAGTCTATCAGAGTTGGGGTCAAAAGTAATAGTTGATTGTATTAATAAAGTACTTAGTGGAACTGCAGAATATATTCCCCAAAATAAAATTGGTGTGTCGTACGCAAAAAAAATTACAAAGCTAGATGAGAAAATTGATTGGAATGAAAATGCAGAAAATATTATTTTTAAAATAAATGCATTAAATCCTAAACCTGGGGCATATTTTGATTATAAAAATGAAAAAATAAAAGTGTATTCAGCTAAAATTTCTGATTTAAAGGCACGTAAACCTGGAATTATTATCGACTCAAAAAAAATTATTATATCGTGTAAGGATCGCTCAATAGAGATATTAGAACTGCAAAGAAGTGGAAAGAAAATTCAACTAAAAGAAAATTTTATCTTAGGATTTAAATTCGATGAGCAGATTTAAATGTATCGTAGAGTACGATGGCAAAAAATTTTGCGGATGGCAGTCTCAACCTCATAGGAATACAGTACAGCAGTGTATTGAAACTGCTTTGCAAAAAATCATAAAAAAAAAAATTAAAATATTTGGATCTGGTAGGACTGACTCTGGCGTTCATGCCATCGGTCAGGTATTTCACTTTGACTACGATGGTCGGTTACAAGCCTTTAAGATTTTAGAAGGAACAAATCACTTTCTAAAAAAAAAGAATATCAGTATAATTAAAGTTCAAAAAGTTAAAAAAAAATTTAATTCAAGAAAAAATGCAATTTTAAGAATTTATCATTATATTATAATTAACCGAAAATCTAACCTCTCTCTAATGAATGGAAGGGCATGGCATGTAAAAAAAAAACTCGATATAAAAAAAATGCAAAATGCTGCAAAACTATTTTTAGGTATGCATGACTTTACAACTTTTCGGTCAAAATCCTGTAATGCAAAGTCGCCAATAAAGACAATTGAATACTCAAGAATAAAAAAATCTGATAAAAAAATCATTTATGTTGTAAAATCGAGATCATTTTTGCAACATCAAGTGCGATCAATGATTGGTGCTATAAAATATGTCGGCGAAGGAAAGTGGAATATTGAAGATTTAAAGAAGGCAATTGAAAAAAAGAATAGAAATAGCTGTCCCCCTGTGGCTCCTCCTTGTGGTTTATATCTCTTCAAAGTACAATATTAGGGATGAACAAAAATCTTCTATGGAAAGCCTCCAATAAAATAATTGAATCATCTAATATTAATAAATTTTCAAAAAAAGTTGAAAATAAATTTAATATAAATTTTAAAAAAAACTTTAACTCTCTCTGGAATTGGAGTCTTAAAAATAATGAAGTTTTTTGGTCAGAACTATGGGATTTTTCAGATATAAAAGGTGATAAGGGTAAGAGAATTTTAGATAAAAACAAAATCTTTTACAAAAATATTTTCTTTCCAGACGCGAAGTTAAATTTTGCTGAAAACTTAATTCCATTAACCTCTAAAGAAATCGCTGTATTTAGCTTAAAAGAGAATGGAACAGAGGATTTTATAACATGGGAAGAATTATTTAGTAATGTTTGCAAATTTTCAGATTATTTGATTAAAACAAATATCAAAAAAGGCGATGTGGTAGCAGCCTACGTTCCGAATACAATTGAAACTATCGTAGCTTTTCTTGGTTCAACTAAAAACGGCTGCATTTGGTCAAGCTGTTCTCCAGACTTCGGGCCACAAGGCGTGATTGAAAGATTTAAACAAATTGAGCCAAAAGTTTTAATTACTTGTGATCATTACTATTATAATGGAAAAAAAATAAATATATTGGATAATGTAGAAATTATTACCAAATCAATTCCCTCTATTCAAAAAGTAATAGTATTTTCTTACGATAATACCAAAATCGATAAAAAATATTTATCTTACTATGATGTTCTTAAAAATTCAAAAAAAGATACGAACTTTCAAAAATTTGATTTTAATCATCCTGTTTATATTCTTTACTCGAGTGGTACAACGGGTACACCCAAATGCATTGTTCACGGATCTGGCAATGCACTTATTGAACAAAAAAAAGAACTTTTAATTCATTGTAATGTAAAAAAAAATGACAAGGTTTTTTATTATACTTCAACAGGATGGATGATGTGGAATTGGCAAGTAGCTGCACTTTCCTGTGGAGCATCTATATACTTGTATGATGGATCACCTTTATACCCAGAAATTGATATATTACTTAAATATTGTTCAAGAAAAAAATTTACATTGTTTGGAGTGGGCGCAAAATATTTAGATCATTTAAAAAATGAAAATTATAATAGTAAACATCTTGATTTAAAAAATTTAAAAACTATTTGCTCAACAGGCTCACCACTTATCAGTGAGAGTTTTAATTATGTTTATAAATATATCAAAAAAGATGTTCATTTAGCTTCTATCAGTGGTGGAACGGACGTAGTTGGATGTTTAGTTGCAGGTAATTTATACGATGGAGTTTATGCCGGTGAGATCCAAGGCCCAAGCTTAGGTCTAGATATTGATGTTTTTGACGAGGATGGTAAAAAACTTTCTAACAATCATAAAGGTGAATTAGTTGTTAAGACACCTTTCCCTTCAATGCCCATAAAATTTTGGAATGACAATAACTCAGAAAAAATGCAAGATGCTTATTTTAATAAGTATCCTAATATTTGGTATCATGGCGATTTTATTCAAAAAACATTAAATCACGGATATATTATTTTTGGTAGATCAGACGCTACACTTAAACCAGGCGGAGTGAGAATAGGTACTGCAGAAATATATCGTCAAGTTGAAAATTTTAGTGAAGTAAATGAAGCTTTAGTTGTTGGACAAAATTATCATGATGATATCAGAATAATTCTTTTTATTAATTTGAAAGGTCAAAATATACTTAACAGTGAATTACAAGAAAAAATTAAATTTAATATTCGTCAAAATTGCTCACCAAAACATGTGCCATCTATTATTATTGAATGTCCAGAAATACCTAAAACCAAAAGCGGAAAAATTGTTGAAATAGCAGTCAGAAAAATATTAAATAGAGAAAAAATTAACAATTTAGAGGCTATAGCAAATCCAGAATCACTTGAATTTTTTAAAAATTTGAAAATAAATTAATATGGATGAAGATGATATAATCAAGGAAAAACAAATTAAGATTGATGAATTAAGCATTTCTGAAATTGAAGAATTGATTAAGGAATATAAAAAAAAAATAGTCAATCTTGAAAATAAAATTTCTGAGAAAAAGAATGATCAAATTCAAGCAGAAAATATTTTTAAAAAAAATTAGATTTTAGCTAAAGACTTTACGTGAAATTTAGAGCTTTCTGAAATTGATTTTAAATCATATCCACCTTCTAAAACGGAAACTATTTTTCCAGCACAATGTTTTCCAGCATATTTTTTTAGTTTAAGAGTTAAATATTCATAATCAATTGATTCCAGATTAATCTCGGCTAAAGGGTCTTTTTTATGGGCATCAAAACCACAGGATATTAATATAAATTCAGGTTGATATTTGTCGATTTCAATAAATATTTTTTCATAAATCTTATGAAATTCATTTGATGACAAACCTGCTTTGAGAGGAAAGAAACGAATGTTATCAAAATGACCTCTTACCTTTTCAGTACCATCTCCAGGAGGATAAAATGGATATTGATGTGAAGAAATTAAAAATATATTTTTTTTATTAGATATAATTTCAGCTGTTCCATCACCTCTATGCACGTCCCAATCTAAAATCAATACTCTTTTTAAGTTATAATTTTTAACTAAATAACATGCTCCAATAGCGATGTTATTAAATATACAAAAACCAGCAGCAAAATTGCTGTGGGCGTGATGTCCTGGTGGTCTTATGCTAACAAATGCATTTTGATAAGATCCATCTTGGACATTATCTATAGCAGTAAGAACAGAATTTACTGCATCATAAGATGCTTGTTTTGATCCTTGAGATACAATTGTATCTGAATCTAAAAAAGCTAAACCATTATTAGGAAATGAATTATTTACTTTTTCTATATATTTTTTGTCATGAGCTAGTTCAATCAATTTCGTGCTAAAATTTTTTGTTTCAACCCACTCTGTATTTTTAATATTATCTATTGCAGTATTGATTGAAGTTACCCTATTTACATTTTCTGGATGCCCAGGCCCATTATCATGATTTTGATATGTTTTTGTAGTGATCAGACAAGTCTTCACTTATAATAATTTTGTAAAATTTTTTTATATATATTTTTTAATTTTTTTAAATCAGCTATAGGAACTCTCTCATTTACTTGGTGAATCGTTTTATTTACAAGACCAAATTCAATACATGGTGCTATATCTTTGATAAATCTGCCATCAGAGGTTCCTCCTCCTGTGGTTAATTTTGTATTTCTACCGGTACTTTTTTTAATTATATTCCTAATCATATTAACAGTTGAGTTGGGTTTACAAAGAAATACGCCACCTGTTTCCTGAAATTTAATATCATATTTACATTTATATTTTTTTGCTGTTTTTTTAATTATTTTAGATATTTTGCTCCTAAGACTTTCACTTGTATGTCTATCATTGTATCTAATATTAAAAATTGCACTTGCTTTTGATGGGATTACATTGTCTGCAAGATTATTTATATTAATTTTTACTATTTCCAAATTTGAAGCCTGAAAATTTTTAGAACCTTTATCTAATTTTTTACTTTTAATTTCATTTAGAATTTTAATTAAAGGTGTTGACGGGTTTCTTGCTTTATTTGGGTAAGCGACGTGACCTTGAATACCGCTAATCGTTATATATCCTGTAATACTGCCTCTTCTACCTATTTTGATCTCTTCTCCAAGCTTGTTTGGGTTTGTTGGCTCACCGATCAAACAAAAGTCTATTTTTTCCTTTTTTTTTTTTAAATATTTAACAACTTTTTTTGTACCATTAATAGCAACACTCTCTTCATCACCTGTGATCAAAAAGCTAAGTGAGCCATTAAAGTTTTTATTATCTTTTAAAAATTCATAGGTTGCCGAAATAAAACTTGCAATATTACCTTTCATGTCAGCAATCCCCCGACCGTATAGTACCCCGTTCTTTATTTGACCTCCAAAAGGATTAACTGACCACTTTTTTAAATCACCTATAGGCACAACATCGGTATGTCCAGCAAAACATAAATGAGGTCTCTTCGTACCAATCTTAGCGTACAAATTTTTAATTTTGTATGTACCTTTCTCTTTGAATTCTAAAATTTTACAACTAAAGCCGAGTTTTTTGAGAGATCTAGCTACGTAGTTAATCGCCCCCTTATCAAGCGGCGTTACACTTGCAAATTTCACAAGATCTTTTGCAATCTTAATTTCGTTCATTTCTCAATCTCTTAGCAAATCATTGATGCTAGTTTTTGATCTTGTTTTTTCATCAACTGTTTTAATAATGTGTACTGCATATAAATCTTTATGAGCACCAGGCACAATCACAGAGTAGGGCGGAACAAATCCTTTTGTGATTTCGCCTGTCGATCGATTCACTATTTTTGTACTTTGTCCAATATAGCACCCCATTGATAGAACACTCCCTTTGCCAACAATCACTCCTTCAACTACCTCAGACATAGCACCTACAAATACATTATCCTCAATTATAGTAGGCAAAGCTTGAGCGGGCTCTAATACTCCTCCAATACCTGATCCAGCAGAAATATGACAATTTTTACCTATTTGGCAACAACTACCAGCTCGTGAAAAAGTATCCATCATAGTACCTTCATCAATGTAGACACCTGAATTCACGTAACATGGCATTAAAACAACACCTTTTCCAATAAATGATCCTTTCCTAACTTGTCCATTTGGAACAAATCTAAAACCAGCTTTTTCATGTTCATCTTTACCCCAACCTGCTGTTTTACCTTTCAACAAATGTGATTTATCATACCAACTACTATAAGGCCCGCTAAGTGTATCCATTGGATTTGTTCTGAAACTCAGCATTATTGCTTTTTTAATCCATTGATTAGTAATCCATTTATCATCTCTTTTTTCTGCAACTCTAATCTTTCCTTTATCAAGAAGATCAAAAGTTTCACTTATAGAATCTAAAATTTCTTTGCTCGATTGAGGATTAATTTTTTCTTTATTATCCCATGCCTCATTTATAATTTTTTCTATAGTCATGCTACTTTCTTATTTATATCTTCTAAAAATTTAGTCAAATTTTTTACTCTAAAATCCACATGATATCCATCAAAACCCTCTTTGCAATATTTGTCGTCATTTTCTATCCATGCAGTTTTTATACCAAGCTTATGTGCAGGCAGTAAATTTTTAGCAATATCCTCAAAAAAAATACTCTCAGAACAATTGATTCTATATTTAGAAATCAATTTTTTATATGGTGCAATATCTGGCTTAGGAATGTAATCAGAGTCAACAATATCGAAAATTCCGCTGAAATTATCTTTAATACCCAATTTTAATATTGTTGTTTCAGCGTGTTTTTTTGACCCGTTTGTAAAAATAATTTTTGATCCAGGTAGCTTTTTCAATTCATAATTTAACTTTTCGTTCTTATTTAAAAAACTATAATCTATATCGTGTACAAATTCCAAAAAACGTTCAGCGTTTATATTATGTTTTTTCATTAATCCATTTAATGTTGTTCCATGCTCGTGAAAATATTTATTTTTTATTTTTAAAGCTTCAGGTTCATCAACACGAAGCTCATCAATAATAAATTGGCACATTTTTTTATCTATTTTACTAAAAATATTTGTGGTTGAAGAATATAAAGTATTATCTAAATCAAAAATCCAGAATTTAATATTTTTTAAACTAATCATTTACTATTAGAGTCCCTGCTCCAGCTTCAGAAAACAATTCGTATAAAACTGCATGTGGTTTCCTTCCGTCAATTATCACTACACCTGAGACACCTTCTTTTAGACATGATATACATGTTAGTATTTTAGGTATCATTCCTCCGGTAATTACACCGCTAGAAATTAAATTATTTGCCTCAGAAATTGTTAATTTTTCAATCAATTTGCCAAATTTATCATTTACACCCGGTACATCGGTCATTAGCAAAAGTCTATCAGCTTTTATTTTTTCTGAAATTTTTCCTGCAACTGTGTCAGCATTTATATTATAGACTTGTTCTGTTTTATCAATTCCAATCGGTGCAATAACCGGTATTTTTTTATTCGCTAATAATTCGTTTATTATTTTTTCATTTATTTGATCGGGATCTGCAACAAATCCTAAGCTTGAGTTTTTTGATCCTTTAACTCTTATTATATCGCTATTTTTTGCGTTTACAGGGACAGAATTAACACCGTATTTTTCTATTGATTTAACTAAATCTGGATTAATTTCATTTAGTAATACGTCTTCAACAACTCCTATTATATTATTATCTGTTACCCTTAATCCATCTATAAATTTGCTTTCAATTTTATTTTGATTTAATCTTTGCTGAATCTGAGGGCCTCCCCCGTGAACAACCACTGTATTGACTCCAATCTTGTTACAGACGGCAGCATCTTCAGCAAATGCTTTTGATAACTTTAGGCTAGCCATTACTTGACCTCCATACTTTAGAACTATTTTCTTATTTTTATATTTTTCAAGAAACTTTTTAGCCTCATCTACAGGAGGAGCTTCTTTAGGCCAAATTGCTGATAAATTCATTATACTGTTTTTGTCTTTGTTTTCCTTATTATCACGTACTGTTGTGCCATGGTAAGTACGTTATTAATTGTCCAGTAAACTACAAGACCAGAGGGGAACGATGCTAAAAGTATTGTTAAAAAGAAAGGAAAAAACATAAATATTTTTGCTTGAATAGGGTCAGGAGGAGCAGGATTAAGTTTTTGTTGTATCCACATTGTCAATCCCATTAATATTGGCCATATCCCTATAATTAAGAAACTAGGTGGATCCCAAGGTATTAGTCCAAATAAGTTAAATATTGTTGTTGGATCAGGTGCAGATAGATCTTGTATCCATCCAAAAAAAGGAGCATGCCTCATCTCCAAGGTTACAAATAACACTTTATAAATTGCAAAGAAGAATGGCAATTGTATTAAAACTGGAAGGCAGCCACTAACTGGATTTACCTTTTCTCTTTTATACAAATTCATCATTTCCATTTGAATTTTTTGTTTATCATCTTTATATAAATCCTTAAGTCTTTGCATTTCCGGCTGTAGTGCTTTCATTTTTGCCATAGATACAAAAGAATAATTAGCTAGTGGAAAAAATATTAATCTTACTGCAGCTGTTAACAGAATAATTGCAATACCAAAATTACCGGAAATTTTATATAGATAATCGATTACAAAAAAAATTGGTTTTGTAAAATAAAAAAACCAGCCCCAGTCAATTGCTAAATCAAATTTATTTATACCTGATTGTTCCGCATATCCGTCAACAACAGAAACTTCTTTGGCGCCAATAAATAAAGTTGCTATGTTCTTTTTAGTTTCATTTGAATTAATTATTGTTGGGTCCGTAATAATATAATTTGCCTTGAACTGCTTATCATATGTAAATTCTGCATTGAAATTTTTACCCTTCTGAGGAATTATGGCAGATAACCAATATTTATCTGTAATTCCAAACCATCCACTATTATTTTTGTCGGTATCTTTTTAAC
>CABYDT010000007.1 GCA_902517865.1 uncultured Pelagibacteraceae bacterium | reverse complement strand
CTGACAAATGGTTTAAAGAACATTCAAAAAACATTGATAAAGAGTTTGGAAATAATAGGGATTTTACGCCAAAACTTTTAGCAAAAATGAAGCAAAAAATACAAAGAAGTAATTATAAAGTTATTTTTGCAAATGAAAATTATATAAAATTAGAGAATACTCGAAGAACATTAAAATTTATGGCTAAAGCGACAGCTACTTTAAATTTAGAAAATGGTGAAGTTCAACTAACGAATTGGGAAGGTAAATTAAGAGCTGTTAAACAATGTAAGATTTCTAAAAAAGGCAAAAGTGGTTTATTAGACTATTGGTGGGCTTTAATATTGATAATCGCAATTACTTTTTTTGTATACACTCAAAGTGCTACAAGATTAAAAAAGCTTAAAATTCGTAAATAATAATGAAGATACTATTCTTCACTTTTCTTCCAGCATTAATTGTTGTTTTGTTTTTCTACTTTGCAAATAGATTCAAAAATCATAAATTATTTATTCTTAAAGCTTTTATACTTGGTATTTTAATTTGTTTTCCAGCAGGCTATCTAAATACTTTTATTGTTCAAACATTTTCCAATAACAATGAAGTTAATAATGCTTTACTAATCGGGTTTTTTGCTGGTGGATTAACAGAAGAAATATTAAAATTTTTAGCATTACTTTTTTATCTCCCTACACAAAAAAAATTAAAGAAATTTGATGTTGTAATTTTTGCATTATTTATTTCATTAGGTTTTGCAGTTTATGAAAATTTTGGTTATGTTTTTAACTCATTAGAAAATTCTTATGAAATTGCATTTGCCAGGGCATTCACTGCAGTCCCAATGCATATATTTAATGGTGTATTGATGGGATATTTTTTTGAATTTTATATTTTAAGTCGTGACAAAAAATTTCTAGGATATTCAATTTTGCTACCAATACTAATGCATGGATCTTATAACTTTTTTACTTTTGGAAACTTAAATATTTCTAAAGCCATTATATTGATCATGATATTTTTAAGTTTTAAATTAAAACAAGTTCATGATGAAAATTTTTAAACACACTATAAGCACACTTCACTTACAAAATTTTATTTTTAAGCCATTTTAAACAAGTAATTCAACTTGACCTTTTTGTGCTAAAAGCTGTATAACACAGTGTTTTTTGGTTAAGGGCGGTTAGCTCAGTTGGTAGAGCATCTCGTTTACACCGAGAGGGTCGGGAGTTCGAGTCTCTCACCGCCCACCAAGTACCAAGATAGTTCTTTAAAATTGGAACGATTTTTGTTATATATTCAAATTAAGTCAGTTTGTGGTGACAGCGCAAAAGTTTTCATCATAAATTTATAAATATCGCGGGGGTGTAGCTCAGCTTGGTTAGAGCGCCTGCCTGTCACGCAGGAGGCCGCGGGTTCGAGTCCCGTCACTCCCGCCATTATTTTTTTTTAATGGTTTTATTTTTAGCCTCTACAGCTAAAATTCGAGCTGTATTTAATATTTTCTCTTTTATAGTATTATTCAATTTTGTTTTCTTAACCATAGTTGTCTTGCATTGTCCGTCTATATTGCAAATCTTTTTATGCGTAAGAACTTTGAATGAACTCGGTGATACCTCATTTGAATTGAATCTGACAGTTATTCTTAAAGAGTCACTAGATTTTGAATTTGTATACCACTCTGTAACGATTATACCACCAGAGTAATCCACTGCCCTTAACGGTATTTCCTCTAGAGTTATTAAAGAGGCTCTCCATAATACGTTAGATGTTGCAAATTGAAATTCGCCTGGTTTCTTTTTAAAGACTTCATCAAGTATACCTCTGCTTTCAGAGAAATCTTTTGCCCTTTGTTCAGAGTTAAACTCGTATTGCTTTTTCTTAACTTTTTTGGGTTTATTTGGGTCATCTTTTTTAAAAATTCCACAATTAGTTGTGAAAAGCGCCAATATTATTACTAAAAATAAGTTTAAAAACCTCATAATCTAACACTTAATACCATAAGTTTAATTAATCCAATAAAATCAATATATTTGTTGTGTTGCAAATATACAACAAATTAAAAAAAAAGCTAATTTTAAGTCATATTAACGTGATTTACTGGAACAATATCTCTAATAATCGCATCAACATTAATCGATTAAAAAGGAGATAATAATGTTAAGAAAACAACTATTAAGAACTAGCGCACTTGTTGCTGCTGCTTCTATTTCTACTGCGGCTGTTGCTGATGTTAAAGTCAGTGGTTACCAAGAGTGGAACTACTTAGATGCTGGCGGATCATTCAAGTCAACGCTTGGATCTTTAACTGGTCTTACATTCTCTGGAAGTGGTGACATGGATAACGGAGTTAGTTACTCAGTCAAATACACTTTTGAAGGTGGAGACGAAGCTGGTCACGCAGTTACTTTTGATTTAGGCGGAGGTCTAAAACTTGGTATTGGTTACGACCAGTCATACGGTATTGAAACTGTGAAAGCAATTTCACCATACGTAAACAACAGACGTGCGGATATTACTGGTGCACACAGAGGTCTGCCAACAGCAGCTCGTAAGCCATTAGGTCCAGACGTATGGGATACATCATCTGGTGAAAACGCTATCGGTCTAAGTTTCAAAAACGATTTAGCAGCGATCTCATTTGGATTTACTCCAGTTAGAGACGTAAATACTAGTACTGATGCAATTAATGCAAGTTCAGCAACTTCATCTGAGTACGGTACTGCATCATCAGTTGGTGTTAAGTTAACTCCAGTTGATGGTTTAACAATCGGTTTCGGTACATCATCTGAAGAATCAGATGCTACTGCAAACTCAGATCCAAAAGGTACTACAATTGGTTTCCAATATAAAATTGGAAGTTTTGCAATTGGTTATCAAGAGATTGAAAACGAGTTAGATGATACACAAACACAGCGAGTTACGACAACTGAAATCCAAGAAGGTGGTGTCGCTTACAAAGTAAACGATGCACTTACAATTGGTGTATTTGCAGCTAATATAAATTATTTGACAGTCAACACTGATAATGGTGTCGAAACTGGTATGGGTATCTTACAAATAGGTTACAACCTTGGTCCAGCAGTCATTCAATATGACTACGCAGACGGTTCTGACCTAAATAGTACAAAAGATACTGAATACGAAATTCACAAAGTTAAAATTAAAGTACTATTTTAGTTTGTTGATTATTTAAAATAGCCAAAGCTTATTCTTGGACCGTTTTTTTTTGAAAAAGACAAATACTTAATGCGCTTGTGACATTAAGACTTTCAACATTTTTAGAAATATTTATTTTAATAACTTCATCAGAAGAATCTTTTATTATTTTTTGAATTCCATCTCCCTCTGATCCGACTACAATAACAGACTTTTCTGCCCATTTAACTTTTTTAACATCTTGTTTTGCTTGACCATCCAAAGCATATATCCAAAAGTTATGATCCTTTAACAATTGTATTGAATTATGATCATTGCCAACCTCAATAATTTGAATGCTGTTTAACGTTCCGGAAGATGCTTTAATCATCAAAGAATTCGTCTCGTTATAATATTTTTTATTAATTATCACTGCTTCTGAGTTTAAGGCTGTAGCAACTCGAATAATAGAGCCTATATTCCTTTGATCTGAAATATTATTTAGCATCACTATAGTACTGAATTTACTCTTATGATTAGATAGATATTCCTTAAGTGTAATCTTTTTTTCCTTCTCTAGAATTGCGCAAATACCCTGGGTGTTGAATTTATGCATATTCATCTTATCAATTTTGGATTTTTCTTTTATTTCAATAGGTATTTTCTTTGGTATTTTTTTTATTAAATCATCATATCTTTCTTTGGTAATAAAGATTTTGATAATTTTTCTATTATTATTGATTGTATCAATTAAAGCATTTAACCCAAAAGCAAAATATGTATTATTTTTCATGTAAAATAGATGTTTAAACTATTTTATTATTATTAAAATCATTGATTAAAGTTATATTTTTGTTAATTCTGTCGGCTATTTGGAGGGGTACCAAAGCGGTCAAATGGGGCGGGCTGTAAACCCGCTGGCTCCGGTCTTCGAAGGTTCGAATCCTTCCCCCTCCACCATATATTTGTGTTGAATTTATTTATTTAGATAGGTAAATAGCCCTTTACGCGGGTGTAGTTCAATGGTAGAACACCAGCCTTCCAAGCTGGTTGTGTGAGTTCGATTCTCATCACCCGCTCCAGATTGGATAAATTAATTAAGGAGAAAAAAACAATGTCTAAGGAAAAATTTAACAGGAGTAAACCTCACTGTAACATAGGTACAATCGGCCATGTCGATCATGGAAAAACAACTTTAACTGCTGCCATAACTAAAGTTTTATCTGAAGCTGGCGGCGCACAGTTCGTAGCTTATGATCAAATTGATAAAGCACCAGAAGAAAAAGAGAGAGGTATTACAATTTCTACTGCGCATGTTGAATATGAAACTGAAAAACGTCATTATGCTCACGTAGATTGCCCAGGTCACGCTGACTACGTAAAAAATATGATAACTGGAGCTGCTCAAATGGATGGAGCGATTTTAGTAGTAAATGCTGCTGACGGACCTATGCCTCAAACTCGTGAACATATATTGTTAGCAAGACAAGTTGGTGTTCCAGCTTTAGTAGTATTTCTAAATAAAGTTGACACTGTCCAAGACAAAGAACTTTTAGAACTTGTTGAAGTTGAAATTAGAGAATTATTATCATCTTATAAATTTCCAGGAGACAAAATTCCAATTATTAAGGGTTCAGCATTAAAAGCTATCGAAGGTGATCAAGATCTTGGTGTAAAACCAATAATGGAATTAATGAAAGCTGTGGATGATACAATACCACAACCAGATAGACCGAAAGACAAACCTTTTTTAATGCCGATAGAAGATGTCTTTTCAATTTCTGGAAGAGGTACTGTTGTAACTGGAAGAGTTGAGTCAGGCGTAGTAAATTCAGGCGATGAATTAGAAATAGTTGGTATTAAAGATACACAGAAAACTGTTTGTACTGGAGTTGAAATGTTTAGAAAACTTTTAGACTCAGGTGAAGCAGGTGATAACATTGGTGCATTACTTAGAGGTATTGAAAGAGACCAGGTTGAAAGAGGTCAAGTTTTATCAAAACCAGGCTCAATTAAACCACACACAAAATTTGAAGCTCAAGCTTATATATTAAAAAAGGAAGAAGGGGGAAGACACACGCCTTTCTTTACAAAATATAGACCACAGTTTTATTTTAGAACCACTGATGTAACAGGTGAAGTAGCTTTGCCTCAGGGAACTGAAATGGTAATGCCAGGCGACGATGCTAAAATGACAGTAACTCTAATTTCACCAATTGCTATGGATCAGAATTTAAAATTTGCAATTAGAGAAGGTGGAAGAACTGTTGGAGCAGGCGTTGTAACAAAAATTTTAGAGTAAACTCTTAGGAGTGTAGCTCAACTGGTAGAGCGCCGGTCTCCAAAACCGGAGGCTGGGGGTTCAAGTCCCTCCACTCCTGCCAGTTTGGATAATTATATGAAGAACCCAATTAATTTTTTAAGAACTGTAAAACAAGAATTGTTCAAGATTACTTGGCCCACAAAAAAAGAAACTTTGATGGGTTCTATCACAGTCATAGTACTAGCAGTAATCGCTTCTCTATTTTTTTTATTATTAGATCAAATTTTCAAAACAGGTTTAAATTTTTTAATAGGTTATTAATTATGAAGTGGTACATAGTACAATCATACTCTGGCTTTGAAAAAAAAGTATCAGATCAAATCAAAGAAGAATTAATTAAAGCTGGTATGGAAAGCAATTTTGGTGAAGTTTTAGTGCCAACACATGATGTTACAGAAATAAAAAAAGGAAAAAGAACTGTAGCAAAAAAAAAATATTTTCCAGGCTATGTTTTGGCAAAATTAGATTTAAATGATCAAGTTTATCATTTAATTAAATCTATAAAAAAAGTAAGTGGTTTTTTAGGACCCCAAGGTAAACCATCACCAATTTCAGATGATGAAGTTTCTAAAATAGTTGGAAACATGGAAGAGAGTATTGCAAATCCTTCAAGCTCCATTTCATTCACTATTGGTGAGCAAGTTAGAGTATGTGACGGGCCATTTGCGTCTTTTAATGGCCTAATTGAGGAGATTGACGAAGAAAAGTCTAGACTTAAGGTTTCAGTTTCTATATTTGGTAGACCAACTCCTGTGGATTTAGATTACGCTCAGGTTGAAAAGGTATAATAATGGCTAAAGAAATTGTTGGATATTTAAAATTACAAATTAAAGGTGGACAAGCAAATCCTGCCCCGCCTGTAGGACCTGCATTAGGTCAACGAGGAATAAATATTATGGAATTTTGCAAAGCTTTTAATGAAAAGACAAAGGATCAAATGGGCAAACCAGTTCCTGTTGTCATAACAATTTACAAAGATAAAAAGTTCGATTTTATAGTAAAGACCCCACCTGCTTCTCATTTAATTAAAGAAGCTTTGAAATTAAAATCCGGCTCAAAGGAACCTGGAAGAAATTCGGTTGGAACTATTACCAAAGACCAATTAAAAAAAATTGCACAGGCTAAACAAAAAGATTTAAATGCATTTGATATAAATGAAGCTGTAAAAATAATTGCTGGATCAGCAAGATCAATGGGTATTCAAGTTAAAGATTAAAATGAGAAATTTAAAAAACAAATCCAAAAGATATAGAGATCTTCTTAAATCTCATAAAAATGAAACTTTGAACGCCGTAGATGCAATCAAACTTTTAAAGAAAAATAAGAGCGTTAAATTTAAAGAGTCAATAGATGTTCATTTTAATTTAAATGTTGAAAAAACTAAAGCAGATCAAACTTTACGCACAACTGTAGATCTGCCGAACGGAAACGGAAAGAAAAACAAAATTGCAGTGATTTGCTCCAATGACAAAGTAAATGACGTAAAAAAAGCCGGCGCAGATATTGTTGGATCGGATGACTTAGTTGAAAAAATATCAGGAGGAAAAATAGATTTTGATGTCTTGGTTTGTTCTCCGGATATGATGTCTAAAGTTGGAAAATTAGGAAAGATATTAGGTCCAAAAGGGCTAATGCCAAATCCTAAATTCGGGACGGTTTCACCAGATTTAGGCAAAGCTGTTAAAGATTTGAAAGAAGGTAAGGTTGAAATCAGATGTGATGAAGATGGAAATTTATCATTAAGCATTGGAAGGATCGATTTCGACGAAAAAAAGATTTTAGAAAACTTAAAAACAGTTTGTGAAACAGTTGATAAAGAGAGACCTTCCGGGGTGAAAGGTAATTTTATTAATTCAATCTATTTGACTAGTACTATGGGATTATCAAATAAAATATCAATTAAGAGCTTATAAAATGAAAAAGACAGAGAAAGTGAACTATATTAATAATTTAAAAAAAGATTTAGAAGCTAATAATGCATTAATGGTTTACCATTATATTGGTTTAAATGTAAAACAACTTGATGAACTTAGAAATAGGATGCGAGAGGCTGGCGCATTAGTAAAAGTTACAAAAAATAGAATTACAAAATTAGCTTTGAAAGATACGCCGCACTCTCAAGCTAATGGTCTGTTCAAAGGTCCCACTGCTGTTGCATTATCAAAAGATCCAATATCAATAGCTAAAATTTTAGTGAATTTCCAAAAGAGCAATGACAAACTAAAAATTGTCGGCGGTATAATGGATGACAAGCTATTAGGGCCTCAGGAGGTGGCTGAAATTGCCACATTACCAACATTAGACGAGGCTAGAGCAAAAATTGTGGGTTTATTGCAGGCACCACAGCAAAAATTATTGAGTATTTTACTTGCACCTGGCTCAAAAATCGCTAATTTAGCCCACGCAAAAAGTTTAAAAAATTAATTTCACTGAGGTAAAAATGGCAGATCTTAATAAAATTGTCGATGAACTTTCAAAACTTACAGTTGTTGAAGCCGCAGAATTATCAAAGACACTTGAAGAAAAATGGGGCGTGACAGCGGCAGCTCCAGTAGCAGCAGCAGCTCCTGCACAGGCGGCAGAAGGTGCGGCAGCGGATAAAGATGAATTTAGCGTAGTATTAGCATCTTCTGGATCAAATAAAATTGGAGCTATTAAAGAAGTTAGAGCTTTCACTGGATTAGGTCTAAAGGAGGCTAAAGACTTAGTTGAAGGGGCTCCTAAGGAACTTAAATCTGGTGTTAGTAAAAAAGACGCCGAGGAAGTTAAAAAGAAGCTTGAAGCAATTGGCGCTAAAGTTGAATTAAAATAAATTTTATAAAAAGTTTCTGATTTAATTTAATCAGAATTTAAACATATGGATTTATCTTTTACAGATAAAAAAAAAATAAGAAAAAGTTTTGGAAAATTAGAAAATATATTAAACATACCGGATCTAATTGAAGTTCAAAGGCAATCTTATAATAGCTTTTTAGAGGTTAATCAAAAAGGAAAATCAGGATTAGATAAAGTTTTTAAGGAAGTCTACCCTATTGAAGATTTTGCAGGTTTGGCAACTATTGAATATGTAGCATACAGATTTGAAAACCCAAAATATGATGTGGGCGAATGCAAACAAAGAGGCTTGACTTATTCAGCTCCTTTAAAAGCAACATTAAGGTTAGTCGCATACGATATAAACGAGGAAAACCAGACTAAACAAATACTTTCTGCAAAAGAACAGGAAGTATATATGGGAGACATACCATTAATGACTCCTAGAGGAACTTTTGTTGTTAATGGTACTGAGCGAGTCGTAGTTAATCAAATGCATAGAAGCCCTGGATTATTTTTAGATGATGATAAAGGAAAAGGACATGCAAGTGGAAAAAAACTTTTTAATTGTAGAGTAATTCCCTATAGAGGATCCTGGTTAGATTTTGAATTTGATATAAAAGATAACTTATATTTCAGAATTGACAGAAAAAGAAAAATTCCTGCAACTACTCTACTAATGGCTTTAGACGTGCCTAGAGATGAAATTTTAAATTTATTTCATAATAAAAACAAGATTGAAGTAATTGAAAAAAATAAATTCAAGACGAAATTTATCTCCAAAAATTATAAAAATTACAAATTGAGGTTTGATCTAATAAATGCCGATAATAATAAAAAAATAGCTAAAGAGGGAACCAAGATTAATATTGCATTAGCTATGAAATACGAGAAAGATGGATTGAAAAATATTTTTGTTAATTCTGATGAGATAAAAGGAAGATACTTTTCTGATGACATAATTAATGAGAAATCTGGAGAAGTATATTTTGAGTCCGGCGATGAAATTACTGAGGAGACATTTGAAAAACTTGATAAATTAAAAATAAAAAACTTCAATATTTCAGAAATTGACGGTGTTAATGTTGGCTCATCATTAATTAAAACATTAGCAATAGACAAAAACAATTCTTCAGATGAAGCTTGTATGGATATATACAAAATACTAAGACCAGGTGAGCCTCCAACACCAGAAACTTCTAAAAGTTTATTTAAAAATTTATTTTTTAATAGTACTAGATATGATTTATCTGATGTAGGTAGAGTAAAATTAAATTCAAGATTGAATGTAGATTGCGATCCAAAGATAACTATCTTAAGAAAAGAAGATATTTTAAAAATTGTTCAAACTATGTTGCGCCTAAAAGACGGTAAAGAAGATGTAGATGACATAGACCACTTAGGTAATAGAAGAGTTAGGTCAGTGGGTGAGCTTGTAGAAAATCAATTTAGAATTGGACTTGTTAGGATGGAAAGAGCAATAAAAGAAAAAATGTCATCAGTTGAAATAGATACTGTAATGCCACAAGATTTAATTAATTCTAAACCTATTGCAGCTTCTTTAAAAGAATTTTTTGGAACTTCTCAATTATCACAATTTATGGATCAAACAAATCCTCTTGCTGAAATTACACATAAAAGAAGAGTGTCAGCTTTAGGACCAGGTGGTTTAACACGTGAAAGAGCTGGTTTTGAAGTCAGGGATGTTCACCCCACTCATTATGGTAGAATATGTCCAATCGAAACACCGGAAGGCCCAAACATTGGATTAATTAATAGTTTAGCAACATACTCTCGTGTTAATAAATACGGTTTTATAGAAAGTCCTTATAGAAGTGTAAAGAATGGAAAGGTTTTAAAGGATATACATTATTTGTCTGCTATGGAAGAGAGTAGATATACCATCGCTCAAGCTAATTCACCTCTTAATCCAGACGGTACATTTATTGATGAGCTTGTATCTTGTAGAAGAAACCTGGGCTTCGAACTTTCTAAGCCAGAGAATATAAATTTTATGGACGTTTCACCAAAACAGGTTGTATCTGTAGCTGCAGCTCTAATTCCGTTTTTAGAAAACGACGATGCAAACAGAGCATTAATGGGGTCGAATATGATGAGACAAGCCGTTCCATTAATCAAAAATGAGTCACCACTTGTAGGCACTGGAATTGAAAAAGATGTTGCTCTAGACTCTGGGGCTACAATTGTAGCAAGAAGAGATGGAGTTGTTGAAAGAATTGATGGAAAAAGAATTGTTGTTAAAGCTTTATCGGAGAAAGATTTAACTAAATCTGGTGTAGATATTTATAATTTACTCAAGTTCCAAAGATCAAATCAAAATACATGTACTAATCAAAGGCCATTAGTGAAAGTCGGAGATCAAATTAAAAAAGGTGATGTTATTGCGGACGGACCTTCAACACAATTAGGAGAGTTAGCATTGGGAAAAAACGTGACTGTAGCATTTATGCCTTGGCTTGGATACAATTTTGAAGACTCAATCCTAATTTCAGAACGATGTGTTTCGGATGATGTTTTTACATCAATACACATAGAGGAGTATGAGGTAATGGCCAGAGATACCAAGCTTGGCCCAGAAGAAATAACTAGAGACATACCAAATACTAGTGAAGAGGCACTTAGAAATTTAGATGAATCTGGTATAGTGTATGTAGGAGCTGAAGTTAAACCTGGAGATATTCTTGTTGGAAAACTAACCCCAAAAGGCGACACCAAAGTTACTTCTGAAGAAAAACTTTTAAGAGCTATATTTGGAGAAAAAGCAATTGACGTTAGGGACACTTCATTAAAAATGCCATCCGGAACTGGAGGTACTGTTGTAGAAGTGAGAGTTTTTAACAGACATGGTATTGAAAAGGATGAAAGAGCTTTATCAATTGAAAAATCAGAAATAGAATCAGTTATGCTTGATAAACAAGCAGAAGAGTCAATATTAGAGCTTAATATAAGAAGTAGAGCTCAGTTAATAATAAAAAATGCAACTTTGAAAAATGATTTTAAAGGAACTTCAAAAAACTCAAACATAGATGACAATGGTTTTAAAAGCCTAAGTATAAACGATATTTTTAAAATTGATTTTAATGAAAATAAAACAAACGACGATTTAGAGATACTAAAAGATCAATTTAATAAAGCAAAAAAAGATATTCAATCTAGATTTGAAGATAAAGTTAACAAGATTGAACGAGGTGACGAATTGCTTCCTGGTGTGATGAAAATGGTAAAAGTTTTTGTAGCTATGAAAAGAAAATTACAGCCTGGTGATAAAATGGCAGGAAGACATGGTAATAAAGGAGTAATAAGTAAAATTGTTCCTATTGAAGATATGCCATATATGAATAACGGAAAACCAGTTGATATTGTTTTAAACCCATTAGGGGTCCCTAGTAGGATGAATGTTGGCCAAATTTTAGAAACTCACCTAGGCTGGGCGTGCTCTGAGCTCGGTGACAAGATAAAAAATATTTTAACTGAATATCAGATTAATTTAAAAAAAATTGACAATGCTAAAGATGCGTTGTCAAAAATTTATGAAAAAAAAGATATTGAAAAAGAAATTCAAAAACTTAATACTGACGAAACAATAGAATTATTACAAAATCTTTCTAATGGAGTTCCTATTGCAACTCCAGTTTTTGACGGCGCTAGTGTGGAAGATGTCACAAAGATGCTAGATTTTGCAGAACTACCAAAAAGTGGACAAACAACTTTATACGACGGAAGAACAGGTGAAAAATTTGATAGAGAAGTAACGGTAGGTATTATTTACATGCTAAAGCTGTACCATATGGTGGATGACAAAATTCATGCTAGATCCACAGGTCCTTATAGTTTGGTTACCCAACAACCTTTGGGCGGCAAAGCTCAATTTGGTGGACAAAGATTTGGAGAAATGGAAGTTTGGGCATTAGAGGCTTACGGCGCAGCTTACACACTTCAAGAAATATTAACTGTCAAATCAGATGATGTTGCAGGTAGAACTAAAGTTTATGAAACAATAGTAAAAGGTGATGATGATTTTGAGTCAGGCGTTCCTGAATCATTTAACGTTTTAGTCAAAGAAATAAGGTCGTTAGGCTTAAACCTGGAGTTAAATTAATGAGCAAAGAATTAACTAATCTTTTTTCAAAAAAAGTTAATAAACAAGAATTTTCTAAAATTAAAATTACTTTAGCAAGTCCAGATAAAATAAGATCATGGTCTTTTGGAGAAATTAAGAAACCTGAAACGATTAATTATAGAACATTTAAGCCTGAAAAAGACGGTTTATTTTGTGCCAGAATATTTGGTCCTGTAAAAGATTACGAGTGTCTATGCGGAAAATATAAAGGCATGAAATTTAGAGGTATTATATGTGAGAAATGTGGAACAGAAATATGCAAATCAAAAGTAAGAAGAGAGAGAATGGGTCATATAGAGCTATCTACACCAGTATCCCACATATGGTTTTTAAAATCTTTACCAAGTAGAATAGCTTTATCCTTAGATATAAAATTAAAAGAATTAGAAAAAGTTCTTTATTATGAAAATTTTATCATAATTGAACCAGGTTTAACAAAGTTAGAAAAAAATCAGATAATTTCAGAAGAGGACTATATTAAAGCACAGGAAGAATATGGTGAAGATCAATTTACGGCAGGTATAGGAGCTTCTGCTATAAGAGAATGTCTATCAAACATCAATGTAGAAGAAGAAAGAGATAAATTAAGAGAAGATTTAAAAACAATTACATCAAAAGTAAATGAAGAAAGAACAATAAAAAGATTAAAATTACTCGAGTCTTTTGCAAGTTCAGGAAACAAACCTGAATGGATGATACTTACGACGTTACCAGTAATACCCCCTGAATTAAGACCACTGGTTCCATTAGACGGTGGGAGGTTCGCAACTTCTGATTTAAACGATTTATATAGAAGAGTGATTAATAGAAATAATAGGCTTAGAAAATTGATGGAGTTAAGAGCCCCTGATATTATAGTTAGAAATGAAAAAAGAATGCTACAGGAGTCAGTTGATGCTTTATTTGATAACGGAAGAAGAGGACGTGTAATTACCGGAACAGGCAAAAGACCTCTAAAATCTTTAGCTGAAATGTTGAAAGGTAAGCAAGGAAGGTTCAGACAAAATCTTTTGGGTAAGAGAGTAGACTATTCTGGAAGATCAGTAATCGTTGCAGGTCCAGAATTAAAACTGCACCAATGCGGCTTACCTAAAAAAATGGCTTTAGAATTATTTAAACCATTTGTTTATGCCCGACTTGATAAACTTGGTTATGCAACAACAATTAAACAGGCCAAAAAAATTGTTGAGAAAGAGAAGCAAGAGGTGTGGGATATATTAGATCACGTGATAAGGGAACACCCGGTTTTACTGAATAGAGCACCAACACTTCATAGATTGGGTGTTCAAGCTTTTGAACCAGTATTAACAGAAGGAAAGGCTATATTGTTACACCCTCTTGTCTGTGCAGCATTTAATGCAGATTTTGATGGTGATCAAATGGCTGTTCATGTACCTTTAAGTATTGAGTCTCAATTAGAGGCTAGAGTATTAATGATGTCTACGAATAACATCTTACATCCTGCCAACGGAAAACCAATCATTGTTCCTAGTCAGGATATGGTTCTTGGTATTTATTATTTATCACAAGAGTCGAATAACAAAGATGAAAAGCCGAAAGGTTATTTTTTAGATATTAATCAGATATCGCAAGCCCTAGAGACAGGCAATATTCATATTCATACTACAATCGTATCAAGATTTAAAACTCTAGATGAAAACAATAAAATTATTTTTAAAAAATATATTAGTACTGCTGGAAGGTTCTTATTAGCCAGTATACTTCCAAGAAATAAAAATATTACTTTCGATTTAATAAATAGAACTTTGTCCAAAAAACAAATATCTGAAATAATTGATATTGTTTTTAGATTTTGTGGGCAGAAAGAGACGGTTATATTTTGCGATAAACTTATGGACTTAGGTTTTAAAAATGCTTTTAAAGCAGGTATTTCTTTTGGAAAAGACGACTTAATTATACCTGAAAATAAAGAAAAAATTGTTTCTGATGCAAAAAAAATGGTTGAAGAGTATGAAAATCAATATTCTGAAGGTCTAATAACAAAAGGTGAAAAATATAATAAAGTTATTGATCAATGGTCAAAATGTACGGACAAAATTGCATCTGAAATGATGCAGATAATTTCTTCTCCGCAAAAAGATAAAGAAGGAAAAGTGAAAACTAATTCAGTTTTTATGATGGCTGACTCCGGTGCCAGAGGTTCACCAGCTCAAATGAAACAATTAGCTGGAATGAGAGGATTAATGGCAAAGCCTTCCGGAGAAATAATAGAAACACCAATCATTTCAAATTTCAAGGAAGGCCTCACAATATTAGAGTATTTTACTTCTACCCATGGAGCCAGAAAAGGCTTAGCCGACACTGCATTAAAAACAGCAAATTCTGGTTATTTAACAAGACGTTTATGCGATGTTTCTCAAGATGTAATTATTACTAAAAAAGACTGTGATTGTGGAAATAAAGGAAAATCTATTCAGATATCCGAAATAATTGAGGGAGGTAACGTAATAGTTAGTTTGTCAGAGAGAGCTTTAGGTAGATACGCTGCAGAAGATATAAAAAATGCCTTAAACGGCGAAGTTATAGTTAAAAAAAATGAAATAATTGACGAGACTAAATGCGAAAAACTTGAGTCAGCTGGCGTCAAATCATGCAGAGTTTACTCAGTAATAACATGCGATAGTGAAAAAGGTGTTTGCGCTCTTTCTTATGGTCGAGATTTAGCAAGAGGCATACCAGTTTCTATTGGTGAATGCGTTGGTATGATAGCCGCTCAATCTATTGGTGAACCGGGTACTCAATTAACTATGAGAACTTTTCACGTTGGTGGAACTGCGCAAATAAAAGAAGATTCTTCTATAATATCTCCAGATGATGGTGTTTTAAAAATACTGAACAAAAATTTAGTAGAAGACTCATCAAAAAATTTAATTGTGATGGGCAGAAATATTGAGATCAATATTGAAAAAGATAATATCGTGATAGCCTCTTATAAACTACCTTATGGCTCAAAATTATTTGTTAAACCGGATGAAAAAGTTAAAAAAAATCAAAAAATTTGTGAGTGGGATCCTTATACATCACCAGTTATTGCAGAAACTTCTGGGACGGCAAATTTTGTTGATCTTGTAGACAACATATCAATCAAAGACGTTACAGATGAGGCAACAGGTATTTCTTCAAAAAAAGTAATAGATTGGAAATTATCTAAAAACCTTGATTTAAAGCCTAGGATAACCTTAAGAGATTCAAATGATAAGGTAGTAAAAAAAGCAGACGGTAATGAAGCAAGGTATTATCTTTACACCGATACTATTTTATCTGTGAATGATGGAGACAAAGTAAATGCCGGTGACGTTTTAGCCAGATTACCCAAGGCCTCTTCAAAAACAAAAGATATTACAGGAGGATTACCTCGTGTTGCTGAACTATTTGAAGCTAGAAAACCAAAAGAAGGTGCAATAATAGCAGAAAATGACGGAGAAGTAATTTTTGGAAAAGAAATAAGAGGGAAGCAGAGAGTAACAATTAAAGGAAAAGATTCATTAGAGTCAAATTATTTAGTATCAAAAGACAGAAGAATAAACTTTAATCCAGGTGAAAAAATTTCAAAAGGAGAATATTTAGTAGATGGTCCCCCAGCACCTCATGATATTTTAAAAATTTTAGGAATAGAAGCTTTAACAGAGTATTTCGTTAATGAAGTTCAAGATGTCTATAGACTTCAAGGAGTTATAATAAACGACAAACATATAGAGGTTATTTTAAGACAAATGTTAAGAAAACTTGAAGTTAAAAATCCAGGAGACAGCAGTTTATTGACTGGAGAGATAATAGATAAAATCGATGCAATGAAATTAAATAGCAAACTTAAGAGTGAAAATAAAAAACAAGTTACTTTTGAACCAGTTCTTTTAGGTATAACAAAAGCATCATTACAAACCAAATCTTTCATATCTGCAGCATCATTTCAGGAAACAACACGTGTTCTTACAGACGCTTCAATAAAAGGAAAGTCGGATCAATTAAATGGACTTAAAGAAAACGTCATTGTTGGTAGACTCATACCTGCTGGTAGTGGAAAAAGCAGACTTAAATATAATTCAATAGCTAGAGACAAAGATTTAGAGCTACAGAAAAAGATTTCGCCTGAAAATGAAGAAACTCAAGAAACTGAAGTTGCTAGCGCAAAATAGGCCCAAAAATAGGGACATTTTGATGTTTTTTTTTAAGCAAAGGTGTTGAATCTATTTAATAAATTGGTATTAATAGCCTCTTTTTAAGGTAGCATGTAAAGCTATGTTGGCTTTAAACTACTACCAACAGCTTACCTAACGCGTCCTTAAAAAAATATATATTTATGCCGACTATTAATCAGTTATTAAAAAAAAAAAGAAAAAAAGTCATTACAAGAAACAAAGTCCCAGCTCTCGAGGGCTGCGCACTTAAAAGAGGAGTATGCACGAGAGTGTATACAACAACACCTAAAAAACCTAACTCAGCATTAAGAAAAGTTGCAAGAGTAAGATTATCTAATGGATTTGAAGTTAGTGCATATATTCCAGGGGAAGGTCATAATTTACAAGAACACTCTGTTGTGATGATTAGAGGCGGGCGAGTAAAAGATTTGCCAGGAGTTCGATACCACATTGTTCGAGGATTACTAGATACTCAGGGCGTAACTACAAGAAAACAACAAAGATCAAAATACGGAGCAAAGAGACCAAAATAATTATGTCCAGAAGAAGAAGCCAATCAAAAAGACAAGTTTTAGAGGACCCAGTTTATGGGACTAAAACAATTACTAAAATAATTAATTCACTAATGATAGGTGGAAAAAAAACAGTTGCTGAAAAAATAATTTATAGAACTTTTGACTTAATTAAAGATAAATCAAAACAAGATCCAATGAAAGTATTTAATGAGGCATTAAAAAATGTAAAACCAAACCTTGAAGTAAAGTCAAGAAGAGTTGGTGGTGCAACATATCAAGTACCTGTTGAAGTAAAACATGACCGAGGTCAAGCATTAGCCATTCGATGGATATTAGAAGCATCAAAAAAAAGAGGAGATAAAACTATGCAAGAAAGACTCATGAAAGAATTTTTAGATGCTTCAAGTAACAAGGGTGGTGCAATAAAAAAAAGAGAGGATACTCACAAAATGGCTGAGTCAAATAAAGCTTTTGCACATTTTAGATGGTAAATTATGAGCGATAAATATCCAAAAGAAAAATATAGAAATATTGGTATCATGGCACACATAGATGCCGGCAAAACAACTACCACGGAAAGAATTTTATATTATACAGGCAAAGGTCACAAAATAGGAGAAGTTCATGATGGAGCCGCAACTATGGATTGGATGGAACAAGAGCAGGAAAGAGGTATTACTATAACATCCGCAGCAACAACATGTTTTTGGAAAGACCATCGAATTAATATTATTGACACTCCCGGACACGTGGATTTTACAATTGAAGTTGAAAGATCGTTAAAAGTATTAGACGGCGCAGTTGCAGTTTTTGATGGTGTAGCCGGTGTTGAACCCCAGTCAGAGACAGTATGGAGACAGGCAGATAAATACAAAGTTCCCAGAATGTGTTTTGTTAACAAATTAGATAGAACAGGCGCAGACTTTTATAGATGTGTAGATATGATCAAAGACCGCCTTGGTTCAAAACCTTTAGTTTTGCAAATTCCGATAGGTATTGAAAGTGATTTAAAAGGGAGCGTTGATTTAGTGAAGATGAAAGGTATTGTTTGGGATGACGAAAGTCTGGGAGCAAAATTTAATGAAGTCGATATACCGGAAGATTTAAAAGATTTAGCTACAAAATATAGAAAAGAATTAGTTGAAACAGCAGTAGAGCAAGACGAAAAATTAATGGAGAGTTATTTAGAAGGTAAAGAACTTTCTGAAAATGATTTAAAAATGTGTATTAGAAAGGGAACATTATCTTTTGATTTTGTACCCGTTTTGTGTGGTTCAGCTTTTAAAAATAAAGGTGTGCAGCCATTATTAGATGCAGTCGTAGATTATTTACCTAGCCCAATTGATATATCAAGTATAGAAGGAACAAAACCTGGTTCTGATGAAAAAATTGTTAGAAAATTTAATGATAATGAACCATTTAGTGCACTTGCGTTTAAAGTCGCCAACGATCCATTTGTTGGTTCGTTAACATTTATTAGAGTTTATTCTGGAAAACTTAAAACTGGAACTGGAGTTTTAAATTCATCTAAAGATAAAGATGAGAGAATTGGTAGAATGCTTTTAATGCATGCAAATAATAGGGAGGATATTAAAGAAGCTGGCACTGGAGACATTGTTGCATTAGCAGGTTTAAAGCATACAATAACAGGCCATACTCTATGCGACCAATCGAATTCTGTAATCTTAGAGCCTATGGAATTTCCTGATCCGGTAATCGAAATTGCAGTAGAACCCAAGACAAAAGCCGATCAGGAAAAAATGGGAGAAGCATTACAGAGATTAGCAAAAGAGGATCCGTCTTTCAGAGTATCATCTGACAATGAGTCTGGACAAACAATTATTAAAGGGATGGGTGAATTACATTTAGATATTATTGTAGATAGAATGAAAAGAGAATTTAAAGTAGAAGCAAATATTGGAGCTCCTCAAGTTGCTTATAGAGAAACTATTCAAAAATCTGCAGAAGTTGATTATACTCATAAAAAACAATCAGGAGGAGCCGGTCAATTTGCAAGGGTAACATTAAGTGTAGAGCCACTTAATCCTGGCGAAGGAAGACAAGTAGAAAGTTTAATTAAAGGAGGCGCCATCCCTAAGGAATTTATCCCTGGTGTAGAAAAAGGTATAGAAAGCGTTTCAGACTCAGGAATATTAGCTGGTTTTCCACTAATTGATTATAAAGTTGAAATTATCGATGGTTTACATCACGATGTAGATTCAAGCGTGTTAGCTTTTGAAATTGCATCAAGATATTGTTTTAAGGAAGCTTGTACAAAAGCAGGACTTAAACTTCTAGAACCAATTATGAAAGTAGAGGTAGTTACCCCAGAAGATTACATGGGAGATGTTATTGGTGATTTGAATAGTAGAAGGGGCCAAGTGGGATCAACCGACAAGCGGGGTAATGCGACCGTAATAAATGCTATGGTGCCTTTAGCAAATATGTTTGGGTATGTTAACAATTTAAGATCCATGTCTCAAGGAAGAGCTCAATACACAATGTTTTTTGATCACTATGAGAAAGTTCCTCAGAATGTTCAAGATGAAGTAACTAAAAAATTAGCTTAATAGTATGGACAAACAACACATAAGAATAAGATTACAAGCTTACGACCATAAAATATTAGACAAATCTACTATTGAAATTGTCAATACTGCAAAAAGAACTGGAGCGCAGATTAAAGGCCCAATACCACTGCCCACAAAAAAAGAAGTATTCACAGTGCTAAGATCACCACATATAGATAAAAAAAGTAGAGAACAATTTGAAACAAGAACACATAAAAGATTAATCGATATATTAGAACCAACACCACAAACTATAGAAGCCTTAATGAAATTAGACTTAGCTTCAGGTGTTGATGTGGAGATAAAAATATAATGACAATTGGTTTAATTGGTAAAAAAATGGGAATGTCACAGAGGTTTTTTGAAAACGGAGAAGTAATTCCCGTTACAATTTTAAAAATTGAAAAGGCAAAAGTTATTGAGATAATTAACAAAGAAAAAAGAGGTTACTCTGGAATTTTAGTTGGATATGGTCATGTGAAGAATTCTAAACTTACAAAACAAATGAAAGGTTTTTTTTCTAAAAAATCGCAAGAGCCTAAAAAGATTTTAAAAGAGTTTAGGATTGAAAATCAAGATCAATTCAAACCTGGTTCAGAAATAAACTTAAATATATTAAAGGATAAAAAATTTGTAGATGTTAGATCAAAATCTATTGGTAAAGGTTTTGCAGGTTCAATGAAAAGGCATAATTTTAGCGGGCTAAGAGCATCGCACGGTGTATCAATATCCCACAGGTCACACGGTTCAACTGGACAGAACCAAGATCCCGGAAAAGTATTTAAAGGAAAAAAAATGGCTGGTCACATGGGTGATAAATTAAGAACAACTCTGGGCCTCGAAATTGTAGAATCAGATTTAACAAATAATCTTTTATATTTAAAAGGTTCTGTCCCCGGATCAAAGAATACATATGTAGAAATTAGAGAGGCTGTTAAAATTAAAAAAAGAGAGACTGTTGCTGAGAGAGTTAAAAAATATTTTTCTAATATAGAAGAGATGAAATCTTCAAAAAAAGATAAAAAAGAAGCCAAAACAAAAGAACAACCGGAAAAAAAAGATGAAAAAAAAGCAGATAAACAAACCGTAGCTAAAAAGGAAGATAACAAAAAGAAAGATACTGAGAAAAAATAAATGAAAATAGAAGAAATAAATATTGAAGGAAAGAATGTAGGTTTTCAAAATTTATCTGATGATATTTTTTCATTAAAACCTAGAAAAGATATCATTCAATCCGTATTGGATTGGCAAAAAAATAGAATGTTTAAAAAAACGGGACATACAAAAAGTAGAAGCGAAGTGAAAGGCTCTAGAAGAAAAATTGTTCAACAGAAGGGTTCTGGAGGAGCTAGACACGGTAATATAACCGCACCAATATTTGTTGGTGGTGGTGTAGCACATGGTCCAAGACACAGAGGTAAATCTGCATTCAAAAAATTAAACAAAAAAGTAAAACGACTTGGATTAAAGCATGCCTTGTCAGTCAAAGCCAAAAGCAAACAACTGAGTATTTTCAACGAACCAAAAATATCTTCTCTTAAGACAAAGCATTTTAAAAATTTATTAAAAAATTTAAAAAGCAGATCTGCCTTATTCATTTATCATAAGGATGTTTCTAAAAACTTGATAAATTCATTCAAAAATATACCTAATACGAAACAACTTTTAGATGATGGAACGAATGTTTATGACTTAATTAAATATGACAAAATTTTATTTACAAATGAATCAATTAAAAAAATTGAGGGAAGGTTATTAAAATGAAAAATATTAATGAAGCTTACGACACAATAATATCTCCTATAATTACTGAGAAATCTACGAATCTAGGAGCTCTCAATAAGCTATCATTTAAAGTTTCTCAAAAAGCAAATAAAAGCAAAATTAAGAAAAGCATTGAGGCAATATATAAAGTCAACGTTATAAAGATTAATACTGTAAATTTTAAAGGAAAGTACAAGTTCGTTAGAGGAAGATTAGCCAAAGGTGTGGGCTATAAAAAAGCAATAGTAACACTCAAAGAAGGCCAAACTATAGATTTATCTGCAGGAATATAATGACACTTAAAAGCTTTAAACCTTATACTAAATCAATGAGAACAACTATCCTAGTTGATAAAAATGATTTGTGGAAAGGTAAACCTGAAAAAAAACTCGTATCTTTAAGAACAAGATCATCAGGAAGAAACAATCAGGGCCGTATCACATCTAGACACAAGAGCTCAGGTCATAAAAAAAAATATCGTATGATTGATTTTCATAGAAATAAAACAAATATTTCAGCAATTATAAAGAGGGTTGAGTACGACCCATTTAGAAGTGCAAATATAATGCTGGTGGAGTATGAGGATAAAACAATGAGTTATATTTTAGCCCCAGCAGGAGTTAGTGTGGGTGACAAAGTTTCATCAGGGTCTCAATTGGACATAAAGCCGGGTAATTCGATGATCATAGGAGAAATACCATCTGGTACAATGATCCACAATCTTGAAATGTTACCTGGCGCAGGCGCTAAGCTAGTTAGATCTGCTGGATCGTATGCAACAATAATGGGTCAAGACCAAGACTATACTTTAGTGAAACTTTCGTCTGGAGAGACAAGAAAAATACTTTCAAAATGTAGAGCAACGATTGGACAATTATCTAATGTTGATAATAAAAATAAGAAGATCGGAAAAGCTGGCAGAAATAGATGGTTAGGCAAAAGGCCTAGAGTTAGAGGAGTTGCTATGAATCCTGTCGATCACCCACACGGTGGTGGCGAAGGCAAAACTTCTGGCGGAAGAAATCCTGTAACTCCATGGGGTAAAGGAACCAAAGGTCTCAAGACAAGAAATAATAAAAAAACTGATAAATTTATAATTTCTAGAAAGGTTAAGAGGAAATAATGGCTAGATCTGTATGGAAAGGACCATTTGTGCACCCAAGTTTAATTAAAAAAGTTACAAAACAAATTAAGGATGGATCTAAAAGACCAATTAAAACTTGGTCTAGAAATTCTACAATTATTCCAGAGTTTGTTGGACATAAGTTTGAAATACATAATGGTAAAAAATTTATACCTATTTCTGTATCAGAAGAGATGGTCGGACACAAACTTGGGGAGTTTGCACCTACAAGACAATTTGCTGGCCATACTCCAGCAGAGAAAAAAGCTGCTGCAACAACAGCATCTCCCGCATCACCCACACCCGCGGCAGCAACAGGAGTTAAAGATGACAAAAAATAAGGATTTATCATTGGTAAAAGCTACATATAAAAATCTTAGATCAAGTCCGCGCAAGATTAACAATATATTAAGATCTATACGAGGTTTAAAAGCAGAAATTGCTTTAAGAAATTTAAGATTTTCTGAGAAAAGAGTTGCAAATGAGATTTCAAAAACAATCAAATCAGCAGTATCTAACGCGGAAAATAATAATCAGTTGGATATTGATAACTTATTTGTAAAGGAAGCTTATGTCGGGAAAGGCATAACATTAAAAAGATTTAGACCAAGAGCTAGAGGTAGGGCAGCTGGTATAAAAAAACAGTTTAGTAATTTAACAATAATTGTTGCAGAGAAAAAAAACGATCAAAAAAAACAAAATAAAATTAAGGATAATAAATAATGGGTCAAAAAGTAAATCCAATAGGCATTAGATTAAAAATAAATAGGACATGGGATTCTGTTTGGTTTGCAAAAAAAAATAACTACGGAAAATATCTTATTGAGGATTTCAAAATTAGAAATTATATTAACAAAACAATAAAAAATTCTGGTGTGTCCAAGATACTAATTGAGAGACCTTCTAAAAAATGTGTAGTAACAATTTATACATCAAGACCTGGTTTTGTAATTGGTAAAAAAGGTTCCGATATTGAGAAAATTAAAAATAATATTGGAAAAATCTCTTCTAATGAAATTCTTGTTAATATTAAAGAAATAAGAAAACCTGAATTAGACGCATATTTAGTTGCAGAAAATATTGCACAACAAATATCTAAAAGAGTTGCATATAGAAAAGCTATGAAAAGAGCTATATCCTCAACTTTAAGACTTGGTGCAAAAGGTATTAAAGTTACAGTAAGCGGCAGATTGGCCGGTAACGAAATTGCACGAACTGAATGGCTTAGAGAAGGCTCGATTCCCCTTCACACTTTAAGAGCTGATGTTGATTATGCTGAAGCGGAAGCAGAAACTACTTACGGAATAATAGGAGTTAAGGTCTGGATTTATAAAGGTGTAGTTTTTCAAAAAGATCTAGAAAAAAAAATAAAAGCAGAAAAAGAGGATAACGCATAATGCTACAGCCAGCTAGAACAAAATATAGAAAAGCTCAAAAAGGAAGAATTAAAGGTAAAGCTCAAAGAGGTTCAAAACTAAATTTTGGGTCTCATGGATTGCAGGCTACTCAACCCGAAAGAGTCACATCAAGGCAAATTGAAGCTGCCAGGGTTGCTTTAACCAGACACATGAAAAGAGCAGGTAGAGTTTGGTTGAGAATATTTCCAAATATACCTGTTTCAAAAAAACCTATTGAAGTAAGAATGGGAAAAGGTAAAGGAAATCCAGAATATTTTGTTTGTAGAGTTAAGCCAGGAAGAATAATTTTTGAAATAGACGGAGTAAACGATATTTTGGCAAAGGAGGCTTTTGATAGAGCAGCATCTAAATTACCAATTAAAACAAAAATTATAAAAAGGAACATTAATATATAAAATTATGAAAACTTCAGAAATAAAAAAACTTTCACAATCCCAACTAAAGAAAGAATTATTATCATATAAAAAAGAGCAATTTAATTTGAGATTTCAAAAAATCAATTCTCAGGTCAAGAATACTTCGAGACAAAAAACAGTTAGGAAAACTATTGCTAAAATTCTAACTTTTTTAAATAAAAAAGAGAGAGAGAAGTAATGACAAAAAAAATTCTAAGCGGTAAAATTGTAAGTAATAAAAGCAAGAATACTTTGGTTATAAAAGTTGAGAGAAAATTTAGACATCCTTTATTAAAAAAAGTTGTCAAAAGATCTAAAAAATACCATGCTCACTATGAAAATGGAGAATTTAAAATTGGACAATTTATTAAAATTCAAGAAACAAGACCAATCTCAAAATTTAAAAGATGGAGGGTAATTTAGAAATGATACAGGTTCAAACTGAATTAGACGTGGCTGATAATACTGGAGCTAAAAGGATAGAGTGTATAAAGGTTCTTGGTGGATCTAAAAGAAGATACGCATCCATTGGAGATGTAATTGTTGTGAGTATTAAGGATGCAATGCCAAAGGGTAAAGTAAAGAAAGGTGATGTTCATAAAGCTGTGGTAGTAAGAACTAGGCAGCAAATAAGTAGGGATGACGGTTCCTCAATTAAATTTGACAAGAATGCTGCTGTTTTGATTGCAGCAAATAATGAACCTATAGGAACTAGAATATTTGGCCCTGTTACAAGAGAACTAAGATTAAAAAAACATATGAAGATAATTTCATTGGCACCTGAGGTTTTATGATAAAAATAAAAATTAAAAAAGGAAATACAGTTAAAATATTATCGGGTAATGATAGAGGAAAGTCTGGCGAGGTTATTAAATTATTTCCAAAAAATTTTTCAGCTATTATAAAAGGAATGAATTTAAAGAAAAAACACCAAAAGCCTACTAAAGAAAAAAAAGGCGGCATTATAACCATGGAAAAACCTATAAATATTTCAAATTTAGCTCTTGTAAAAAATAAAGAAAAACCGGCTTCAAAAATCAGCAACACAGCAAAAGATAAGAAAAAGATAATTATGAAAAAGACTAAATCAAAGAAGAAATAGATTATGGTGCCAAGATTAAAAAATATATATAAAAAAGACATCATTCCTCAATTAAGCAAATCGCTTGGAATAAAGAACTCAATGAAGGTTCCAAAGATTGAAAAAGTTGTTTTAAATATGGGGTTAGGTTTAGAGGGTAATGATAATAAGATAATGAAAGTAATTGAGAAAGACATGTCAAATATTACTGGACAAAAACCAATCATTACATTGTCGAAGAAATCTATATCTAATTTTAAAACAAGAGTAAAAATGCCTTTAGGTCTAAAAGTAACTCTGAGAAGAGATAATATGTATTTTTTTTTAGATAGATTAATAAATATGGCACTGCCTAGAATTAAAGACTTTAAAGGATTGAACCCTAAAAGCTTCGACCAAAATGCAAATTATAGTTTTGGTATAAAAGAACATGTTATATTTCCTGAGGTTAATTTCGACAAAGTAGAAAAGATAAGAGGTTTAGACATTACAATAGTAACAAATACAAACAATAAAGTGGAAGCCAAAGCTTTGTTAGACGGTTTTAATTTTCCATTTTATAAAAAAGGAGCTAATTAATGGCAAAAACATCAGCAATACAAAGAAATCTCAAAAGAATTAAAATGTCAAAAAGATATGAGAATAAACGAAAAAAGTTAAAGAAAATAATAATGGATAAAAAAATTAATTTAAACGAAAGATTTGAAGCAGCTTTAAAATTAGCAAAATTGCCAAAAAATTCAGCAAAAATAAGAGTAAGAAATAGATGTGAGATAACCGGCAGACCTCATGGCTATTATAGAAAACTTAAGATGTCGAGAATTGCACTCAGAAAATTAGCTTCGAGTGGTAAAATTCCTGGCATGACAAAATCAAGCTGGTGAGAAAGGATAATATATGACTGTTACAGATCCAATAGGTGATATGCTGGCAAGAATTAGAAATGCCCAACAAAGAGCGCATAAAACAGTATTAATAACAAATTCTAAATTTAAAAGATTTATTTTAGATGCGATGGTTAGAGAGGGTTTTTTGATAAGTTATGAAATAACAAAAGATCAAAATACAAAATTTGATTTCATAAAAGTTAATTTAAAATATGTCCAAGGCAATCCTGTTATAAGGGAAATTCATAGAGTTTCAAAACCTGGTAGAAGAATTTATACAAGATCAGATAGCTTACCTCGGGTGCAAAATGGTTTGGGAGTTGCATTAATATCAACGTCTAAAGGCATCTTATCTGACAACGAAGCTAGAGAACAAAAACTTGGAGGAGAGATAATCTGTAATATTTCTTAATTTATCATGTCAAAAATAGGAAAAAAAAATATTGAAATACCTAAAGATGTAAAAGCTGCTATAGCTGGCAATATTCTTAACTTAGAAGGTCCAAAAGGTAAAAGATCAATCGAATTAAATAACGATATTCTAGATATTAAAATTGATGACTCAAAAATTTTAGTGAGACCTAAAAGTAAAAATAACTTCAATAGTATTTTATGGGGTTTACAAAGGAGTTTAATAAATAACGCTATAATTGGGATATTCAAAGGATATGAAAAAACTTTAAAATTAACAGGCGTTGGTTTTAGAGCCAACTTAAAAGGTAAACAACTTAATCTTCAGCTCGGTTTTAGTCATGACATAAATTACGATATTCCAGAAGGAATAACTATTAAAGTAGAAAAACAAACTACATTAATAATAAGCGGCATAGATAAAGAATTAGTTGGAAAGGTTGTTGCTGATTTAAAATTTTTTAAGCCTGTAGAGCCATATAAGCAAAAAGGTATAACGTCTAATGACCAATTTGTGCTAAAGAAGGAAGGTAAGAAAAAGTAATGAAATCAATTTCAACGAAAAGACAGATAAGAATAAGATCTAAATTGAAAAGAGTTAATTCAAACAAGCCTAGGTTTACTGTCTTTAGATCATTAAAGAATATTTACGCACAAATTATTGATGATAATAAACAAATAACATTAGCAAGCGCCTCTTCAAAAGAAAAAAGTATTGAAAAAATGCCTAAATCGAAAGTTTCGGAAGTTGTTGGAAAACTAATCGCAGAAAGATCTGTAAAAAAAGGTGTAAAAGAAGTTTATTTTGATAGAGGCAAATATAAGTATCATGGTAGAATTAAATTATTAGCTGAAACTGCCAGAAAAGAAGGTTTGAAATTTTAATTATGAGCCAGTCACAAGAAATAAAAGAAAAGTTAGTAGCAATCAATAGAATTACAAAAGTTGTAAAAGGTGGCAGAAGATTTGGATTTGCAGCACTAGTGGTTGTAGGTAATCAAAAAGGGCAAGTAGGTTTTGGACAAGGTAAAGCAAAACAAGTACCAGACGCTATAAAAAAAGCTTCTGAAGCTGCAAAAAAATCTATCATAAAAGTATCTTTAAGAGATGGAAGAACATTGCACCACGATGTAAGAGGACGAAATGGAGCTGGAAAAGTATTGTTAAGAAGCGCACCAGCGGGAACGGGAATAATAGCTGGAGGCCCTGTGCGTGCAATTTGTGAGATGTCTGGAATTCAGGATGTAGTAGGAAAATCTATAGGTTCATCTAATCCTTACAACTTAGTCAGAGCTTCCTTCAATGCTTTATTAAAACAAAAAACTCCTAAAGATATTTCTATATTAAGAGGAAAAAAGATTAAAGAGATAGTAGCGAGAAGGTAAAATGAAATTAAATAGTATAAATTTTTCATCTCATAAACCAAAAAAAAGACTGGGAAGAGGAATTGGTTCTGGCAAGGGAAAAACAAGCGGCAGAGGTGTAAAAGGTCAAAAATCAAGATCCGGAGTTGCTATAAAAAGTTATGAAGGTGGACAAATGCCTTTATATAGAAGATTACCTAAAAGGGGTTTTAATTCTTTATATAAAAAAGAAAAAAACGTGGTAATAAATTTAAATGATTTAGAAAAATTAATTACAAAAAGAAAAATAAAACAAAGTGAAAAAATTCATTTAAGAAAAATACTATTAAAGAACAAATCATCAAAGAATTTAAAAGTCAAAATTCTTGGCACAGGTGAATTAAAAACAAAAATTTCATTAATTACCGATAAAGTCAGCAAAAGCGCCAAAGCTAAAATCGAGAAATCAGGCGGATCAATAGAGTTAGTAAAACGTTAAAATGTCAAATTTTGAAAATACTGCGCAAAGTATGGGGGCATTTTCTCAAGCCGACGACTTAAAAAAGAGAATAATTTATACATTATTTATTTTGGTTATTTATCGATTTGGTACTTATATACCTATCCCAGGAATTGACCCAACTTCTCTTAAAGATATTGTTGGAGGGAATGAGAGAAGTCTATTAGGAATGTTTAATGTTTTTGCTGGAGGTGCGGTTCAAAGAATGGCTATTTTTGCCTTAGGCATAATGCCATACATATCTTCTTCAATTATCGTTCAATTATTAACAGGAGTAACTGATTACTTTAAGAATTTAAAAAGCCAAGGTGAATTTGGTAGAAAGAAAATAACTCAATACACAAGATATGGAACTGTTTTACTTGCGTTAGTCCAAGGGTATGGTGTTTCTGTTAGTTTAGAAAACTCACAAGGCATTGTATTAGAGCCTGGTTTATATTTTAGATTTGTAACAACTATCACTTTACTTACAGGGACAGTATTTTTAATGTGGCTAGGTGAGCAAATAACCTCTAGAGGTGTTGGTAATGGAATTTCATTAATAATTTTTTCTGGCATTGTTGCAGAAATACCTAGAGCATTAGCCTCTACATTCGAACTTGGAAGGACAGGCGCGTTATCTAGTTTAGTGATAATTGGAGTTATCATTTTATTACTAGTTGCAATTTATTTTATAGTATTTGTCGAAAGGGCCCAAAGAAGAGTAGTTGTTCAATATCCTAAAAGGCAAGTAGGAAACAAAATGTACGGTGGAGAGTCATCATACCTTCCTTTAAGAGTTAACACAGCTGGTGTTATACCAGCAATATTCGCTTCAGCTCTTCTTCTTTTACCAATCACATTGTCAAATTTTTCAACTGATAGCAATTCTTTTATGATCGGTGTCACATCAATGCTAGGCCAGGGCAAACCATTGTATATGTTGATTTATGCTGGCGGTATTGTTTTCTTCTCATTTTTCTATACATCCATAATATTTAATCCAAATGAAACAGCTGAAAATTTAAGAAAACATGGAGGTTTTATCCCAGGAATAAGACCAGGAGAAAGAACTGCATTTTTTATTAATGACTTGCTTATTAAGTTAACAACAATTGGTTCAACTTATTTAGTAATTATATGCTTGATGCCTGAAATATTAATAGCGAATTATCCTATACCTTTTTATTTAGGTGGTACGTCATTATTAATTGTAGTTGTAGTAGGAATGGATACAATAAATCAAATTCAGACAAGATTGATGAGCGTTCAATATCAATCATTAATTAAAAAAACAAAGTTCACTAAATAGATGAATATTATTATTTTTGGTCCACCGGGTGCTGGAAAAGGAACTCAGTCAAATTTTTTAAAAGAAGATTTAAAAATGACACAAATCTCTACAGGAGATTTATTGAGAAATGAATTAAAAAAAGAAAGCGAGCTTTCCAAACAAATCCGTAATATTATTGAGTCTGGAAAATTAGTATCAGATAAAATAATTTATGATTTAATTGAAGATAAGATATCAAATAAAAATATTGAAAACATGATGATATTTGACGGATTTCCGAGAAATATAGAGCAAGCAAAAAATTTAGAAATAATGTTAAAAAAGCATAATCAGCATTTATCAAAAGTACTTAATTTAAAAGTTGATTATTCAGTATTAATTAAAAGAATTTCAGGAAGGGTATCATGTCCAGTTTGCAAAAATACATTTAATGAATATTTTGATCCTCCACCACAGAAATGTAGGGAAAATAAACTTATTAAAAGATCGGATGACAACGAGGGGACAGTAAAAAAAAGATTAGAAATTTATGATAAAGAGACATTGCCACTATTAGAATATTATAAAAATCAAAATAAGGTGTTAAATATTGATGCAATGAAACAAATTGATGAAGTAAGAAAGGAAATTAGAGGAGTATTGAAGGGTTAAATTAAGTTGACTTTAGCAACTTCATTTATATACTCCAGCGTTTTTAGAATATAGATATTACATACAATATGGCCAGAATTTCAGGAGTTAATTTACCGCTAAATAAACAAGTTCATATAGCTTTAACCTATATATATGGTATCGGCGATCATAATGCTCAAAAAATTTGCAAGCAATTAAATATAGAAAAATCTAAGAGAGTTAACAATTTGACTGAGGACGAAATACTTAAAATAAGAGAGTTTATTGATAGCAAACATACAGTTGAAGGTGATTTACGAAGAAATATTTCTTTAAATATTAAAAGATTGAGAGATCTTGGAACTTATAGAGGAACAAGGCATAGAAAAAAGCTGCCAGTAAGGGGCCAGAGAACACATTCAAATGCAAGAACTAGAAAAGGAAAAGCTATAGCAATTGCTGGTAAAAAATTGACTTTAGCTAAGAAATAGAATGAGCAAGGAAAAAATATCTAAAGACAACTTGAAAGAAAACAAAGTTGAAGAAGTAAAAAAAAAGAAAAAGTTTAAAATAAAGAAAAAAGAAAAAAGAGTAGTTTTAAATGGTAAGGCTTATGTTAATGCGACATTTAACAATACAATAATATCAATCACAGATAATGATGGAAACGTACTTTCATGGTCATCAGCAGGATCTAAAGGATTTAAGGGTTCAAGAAAATCAACTCCATACGCCGCCCAAGTTGCTGCAGACGATGCTGCAATCAAGGCATCAGAGTATGGATTAAAAAATATTGATGTGGAGGTAAAGGGCCCAGGGTCTGGTAGAGAAACAGCTTTGAGAGCGTTGCAAGCTAGAGGATTTAAAATTTTATCTATTAAGGATGCTAGCCCAATACCTCATAATGGATGTAGACCGCCAAAAAGAAGAAGAGTTTAAAATATTAATACAAAGGAGATAAATTGATAGAAAAAAATTGGAAAGAGTTGATTAAGCCATCAAAAATTGATGTACAATCAAGCGATGATAAAAAAATATCAAAAATAATTGTAGAACCTCTTGAAAGAGGATTTGCTTTGACATTAGGAAATGCTTTAAGAAGAGTTCTACTATCCTCAATTCAAGGTACAGCTGTAACGGCTATACAAATAGATGGTGTGCTACATGAATTTTCTTCAATTAATGGAGTTAGAGAGGATGTTACTGATATAGTATTAAATATTAAATCATTATCTTTAAAATTAAAAAACCCTGGTCCAAAAAAACTTATAATTGACGCACAAGGACCTGGCGAAATAAAAGCTAGCATGATTAAAGATAATCCAGATATCGAAATATTGAATCCAGAGCAAGTAATTTGTAATTTAGATGAAAAAACAAAGATTTATATGGAGCTTACTGTTAACACAGGTAAAGGATATGTTTCAGCAGAAAAAAATAGAGACTCTGACTCTCCTCTAGGATTGATACCTGTTGATGCCGTTTATAGTCCAGTAAAAAGAGTATCTTACAATATTTCCGATACTAGAGATGGTCTCTCAATCGATTATGATAAACTAACAATGGAGATAGAAACTGATGGTTCAGTTGCAGCAGAAGATTGTTTAGCTTTCGCTGCTAGAATTTTGCAAGATCAACTCGGTATGTTTATTAACTTTGATGAACCAAAAGAAGTTGTTGTTGAAAAAACAAGCAATGAACCAGAGTTTAATAAAAATCTTTTACGTAGAGTAGATGAACTAGAATTATCGGTTAGATCAATGAATTGTTTAAAAAACGACAATATAATTTATATTGGTGATTTAGTTCAAAAAACTGAAAATGAAATGCTAAGAACACCTAATTTTGGGAGAAAATCTCTTAATGAGATTAAAGAAGTCTTAGCTGGAATGTCATTATATTTAGGTATTGAAATACCAAATTGGCCACCAGAAAATATTGCTGAGTTGTCTAAAAAACTAGAAGAAGAATACAAATAATGAGACACAAAATAGCTTATAGAAAATTAAATAGAACCTCTGAACATAGGAAGGCACTAATAAAGAACATGTTAAACTCTCTAATTAAGCACGAACAAATAGACACGACTCTTCCAAAAGCTAAGGAATTAAAAATAGCTATTGATAAGATAATAACTATTGGAAAAAAAAAGAATCTAGCAGCTAAAAAATCACTTTTATCAAAACTACAAGATAATAAATCAGTAAATAAATTAGTAACCGTTCTGTCCAAAAGATATGAAAAACGCGCAGGTGGCTACTCAAGAGTTTTGAAATACGGATTTCGTTATGGAGACAATGCTCCTAAAGCTATAATTGAACTTGTTGACAAAGATTTTAATGCAAAAGGACAAGATTCAGGACCATCATCAAAAAAAACTGCAGAAAAAACTGGCGAAAATAAAGAAGAAGTCAAAAAAAAATAAGACAAGTCTAAAAAATATTATTTAACATGAAAATTTATCTACTAGTAGCTCTATTCGGGGCAATTGGAAGCGTATTAAGGTACGGACTATATGTTATTACACCAAGATTTTTTAATATTAATTTCCCAGTTTCTACAGTAATTGTAAATTTGATCGGCTCATTTTTGATAGGTTTTTGTGTTATTTTTTTTAATAAAAATATATTACCAATAGAATATAAAATTTATGTAATTTACGGCCTACTAGGGGGTTTTACTACATTCTCAAGTTTTAGTTACGATTTATACGGTTTGCTTCAAAATTCTGAATTTTTAAAAGCAACTATTTATTTATTTATATCAATCTTTTTTGGATTGTTATTTTTCTATTTTGGTCAAAAAATAGCTCAAAACATATGATTATTAAAAATGATTATCTGGTCCTAAAAGATTTTGAAAATACAAGAATAGACAAGTGGATCAAATTAAAGATAAACAAATTTCCCCAATCATATATAGAAAAAATTTTAAGAAAAAAAAAAATTACTGTAAATAAAAAAAAAGTACTCGCATCTTATAATCTTAAATTAAATGATAAAATTTATGTTAGATTAAATTACAAATTAAGCAAAAAAAAGGATAAATTTAAGTATGTTCCAACAAAAAAAGATATTAAAGATTTATATAAAGACATATTATACCAAAACGAAGATTATATAGTATTGTCAAAACCATCAGGTATCGCTGTGCAATCCGGAACTAAAACCGGTAAAAATGTTATAGATATTTTAAACTATAAAAATAATAAGTTCTTTATTGTACATAGACTTGACAAGGATACATCTGGACTTTTATTAATTGCAAAAAATAGATATACTGCAAGATATCTGTCAGAACAATTTTCATTAAGACAAATTAAAAAAAAATATTTGGCTATTTTAAAAGGAGAATTTAAAGAAAAATCAGGTAAAATAGTATCAAAATTTCAAAACAAAAATAAAAATAAAAATTTGATTTCAATTTCTGATTTTAAAATATTAAGTAGAAATAAATTTTATACACTTATAGATATAAACCTTATTACAGGTAGAAAACATCAAATTAGAAAACAATTTAAGGACCTGAATTATCCAATATTAGGAGATAAAATTTATGGAAAAAAAGAAAACCTAAGATTAATGTTACATAGTTACGTAATTGAATTTAACTTTAGAAATAAAAAAATGATATATAAATCCGATATTCCAGAATATTTTATAAACTTTCTCAAAAAAACTAATCTTGAAATACCTTTGAGAAATTTTTAATTATAATATTATCTAATATTTCTTCATCAATATTTTTTTTAAAATCACTGATATTAGCAATACCTTTCTTTTTTATGCCACATGGAACAATACCTTCATAATTTGATTTATTAACGTTGATGTTTATTGAAAAACCATGGTACGCAATCCATTTTTTTACTTTTATTCCAATAGCTGCAATTTTTTGTTCAAGATTATTTTGTTTAACCCAAATCCCTATATTATTTTTATCTTTAAAAGACTCAATATCTAGTTCATTTAAGGTTGAGATGATAGTATCTTCTATTTTATTCACGAAGCCTCTTATAGCTTTATCTCTTTTATTTAAGTTCATAACAAAATAAACTACTTTTTGACCATCTCCGTGAAACGTCCATTTGCCTCCACGATTTGTTTTGAAAACTGGAAATTTGTTCTTATCTATCAATTCATTGTCAGGAGCTGATATACCCCCAGTATAAAGATTAGGATGTTTTAGTAACCATAAGAGCTCCTGGTTTTTATTCATATAAACCTCGTCAACTCTTTTATCCAGAGAAAGCATTGCTTTTTTGTAATCAATTGGTTTTTTGCTGATTTTTATTTCCATATTTATTATAAGTACCAGAACATATGAATATTAAAGCTGAAAATAAAGATAAAAAATTAGAATTTAATTTTTCTCAAGAGTATCTTAATAAAATAGTAGATAATATAAAAAATCAAAATATTGACTACATAAATAAGGAATTAAATAAACTTCACCCGTCAGATAGTGCAGAGGTTATATCAAATTTATCTGAGCAAATAAGAGAAGTATTATTTAATTTTGAATACTTCGATATTAATCCAAAGATTATTGTTGAATTTACAGACGAATTACAAAAAGAAGTATTAGCTTTATTAAATCCAATAAAAATAAAGAAGATAATACAAAATTTAGAATCTGATAATGCTGTACATTTAGTTGAAAATTTAGAAACAGCAAAATGTGATGAAGTATTAAAGCTTTTAGATGAAAAGTATAAGAAATTTTTCATAGAAACACTAAATCTTTATCATGAAAATTCCGCTGGTAGAATAATGCAAACTGAATTTGCATCAGTTCCCCAGCAATGGTCTGTAGGAGAAACAATTGACTATCTCAGAGAGACAAAAAATTTACCAAATGAGTTTGTATTAATTTTTATTGTAAACGAAAATAATAATCCAGTCGGCTCCGTAAGTTCTTCAAGAGTTTTAACAGCGTCAAGGGAAGTAAAGATGAAAGATATTATGATTGATAATAAATTTTTAATACCTGCAGATATGGATCAAGAGGATGTGGCATATAACTTTGAAACTTACAATCTTGTATCAGCTGGCGTAGTAGATTATGAAAATAAATTAATTGGCATGATAACAGCCGATGATATTGTGACGATATTAAAGGAAGAAACTGAGGAAGATACATTTCGCTTGGCCGGGGTTAGTGAGGAGGATATTTCAGATTCAGCAATTGATATTACAAAAAAAAGATTTATTTGGTTAACATTAAATTTAATTACAGCTGTTATAGCTTCTTTAGTAATTGGTCTTTTTGATGAAAATATAGAAAAGGTTGTTGCATTGGCAATCTTAATGCCAATTGTTGCTTCTATGGGCGGCAATGCTGCAACACAAACTTTGACAGTTACCGTAAGACTTTTGGCAACTAAGGAATTGATATCTTCAAATATTAGAAAAATAATATCAAAAGAGTTTTTAGTTGGTTTTTTTAATGGAATAATATTTGCTTTTATAACTGCAATTTTAATTTTATTTTGGTTTAATGATAAAAACTTATCAATTCTTATAGGCTTAGCTATGATAATTAATATGAGTATAGCAGGTCTCTTTGGAATATTAACACCACTGACATTAGATAAATTCAAAATTGATCCAGCGATAGCAAGCAGTGTTTTTGTAACCACTATTACAGATGTAATAGGCTTCTTATCTTTTCTTGGATTGGCAAGTTTTGTACTAGGTATTTA
>CABYDT010000006.1 GCA_902517865.1 uncultured Pelagibacteraceae bacterium | reverse complement strand
AAAAGGGAAAAAAAATTTATATTTTAAGTAATTTTCCTGGAGATCAATTTGATAACTTTATGAAAGAAAATAAATTTTTAAATGAATTCGATGATATGATTATTTCTGGAAAAGTTGGGCTGAAAAAACCAGATAAAAGGATTTATGAATTAGCAATTAAAAAATTTGATTGTAATCCTAGTAGAACATTATTTATTGACGACAGACCAGAAAATACTGAAGCTGCACAAAACCTTGGTATTAATATAATTACCTTAGATGACCCAGGTAAATTAAAAGACTATATTCAAAATTTTATTTAAGATCTTTCTTATAATCAATATCAAACACAACTGCATTATTTTTAAAAACAATTTTTTGACTATTATTTTTGATAAAATTTTTAGCGCCGTTATCACCTTTTAATTTAAAAAATTTTTTTTTATATTTTATTGGGAAAATTACGGGGTTTCCTCTTTTGTTATTAAAATATGGAACTATTATCTGATTATGCTTATTAAAACTTTTTATTATTCTGTTGTAGATATTTTTATTTACTTTTGGCATATCTCCAAGACAGACAAAAAATCCTTTTGTTTTTATATTAATTTTTTTTAAACCTGCTTTAATTGATGAAGCCATGCCAGAACGAAAATTTTTATTAATAACCAGTTTAATTTTTCTGTTTTTTTTAATTTTTTTTTTTATTAAAGTTTGATCATGTCCCAAAACAAGGATCACATTATCAATATTACTATTTACAATATTTGTAAGAGACGAATGTATTAAATTTTTATTTTTATATTTAGTTATTAACTTATTATGATTACCAAAACGCTTTGATTGTCCTGCAGCTAGCAAAATAGCTGATATCATTTTCTATAAATCTCTGTCATTAGTTGAAAAATTATTGATAAAGCTATTTCTGGGGCCGATCTTCCACCAAACTTAATACCAATTGGACCAAAAATTTTTTGAATTTCATCGTCTTTAAAGCCATTTTCTTTTAACCTTTCACATCGGTTTTTATGTGTATTTTTGCTGCCCAGAGCACCAATATAAAAGCATTTTCTTTTAAGGGCTTCTTGAATTGCAGGGTCGTCAATTTTTGGATCATGAGTTAATGCAATTAATGCAGTTCTTTCATTCAGTGAAATTTTTTTAAATGCATCTTTTGGCCATTGATTTATTATGTTTATGTCTGGAAATCTTTTTTCAGATGCAAAGTACCCTCTAGGATCAATAATGTTAATTTCAATATTTAAATTTTTGGCAAATTCTACGAAGTATTGTGCGATATGTACTGCTCCAACAATTACAACTTGTATTGGTCTGAAATAGTTTTTTATAAAAAGATTTGTATCTTTTATCATGCCATCTTTGCGGTTAGTGAAAGATTCTTTTATATTTATTTTAAAATCCTCTAAATCTTTATCTAGTTTGCAATTAGGATCGTAAACATAGTTTTTTGCGGTTTGTAAATCGGTAATGATGGAAAATTCTTTTTTTTTACTTTTTAATTCAATAACTTTAGATAATAGATCTATTTTCATTTATCAGTGAATCTTTTCCAAAAATATTGCAATTTCTCCACCGCAAGCAAGACCTACTTCCCAGGCGCTCTCATTAGAAACTTTGTACTCAATTTTTTTAAAATTTTCTGGTTTAGATAATAATTCGATAGATTGTCTAACAACATCCCCCTCAACGCAACCACCCGAAACTGATCCGGAAAAATCGCCTTTATCATTAATTATCATTCGACTTCCAATGGGCCTTGGCGAAGAGCCCCATGTTTGAATCACAGTAGCTAAAACAACATTTCGCTTCTGTTGTATCCACTGATGTGCCTCATCTAAGATTTTCTCATCAAAAGAATTTTTCATTACTAGGATAATACTAATTCTTTTTTGAAACGGTAACTTTTTTTGAGTTTTTTTTGTTTTTATTGCAGTGATTTAAACAAATACCTGCCAATATTCCTGTTAAAAACGAGTATTTAATTATTTTTAAACCAATTATAGTTCTTAGTATCACTTTGAGCCAGCTACTGCTTTTTGTGCGCAAGATACGATTAAACTAGCACGATACTCTGCAGAAGCATGAATATCAGAGTTTAAGTTTGATGATTTTAAGCTTACGCTATCTAAGGCGCTTTCTGAAAAATTATTATTCAAAGCTTTTTCTATTTCTTTACAACGGTAAACAACTGATTGTGCGCCTGTTACTGCGCAGCGTACCTCTTTTTTAAATTTTGCAATATAAACTCCAACCATAGCATATCTTGATGCGGGATTTGGAAATTTAATGTAACAAGATTTTTCTGGTATTTGAAATTCAACTGCGGTAACTAATTCACCTTTTTTTAATGATGTTTCAAACATGCCTGTAAAAAAATTTTCAGCATCTACTTTTCTACTTGATGTGTGAATTGTTGCGTCTAACGCAATACATGCTGATGGATAACACGCTGTTGGATCATTATTTGAAATAGAGCCACCTAATGTTCCGCAATTTCTAACTTGAGGGTCACCTATTCCTTCGGCTAAGCCTGCTAAAGAATGTACAGCTTTTCGTACTTCCTTAGAAGCCGCAACATCAGCGTGCTTAGTATTTGCTCCTATTATTACTGATTTGCCTTTAACCTTAATTCCATAAAGTTCTTTTATCTCTTTTATATCGATGACATCTGAAAAACTTGATAATCTCATTTTCATTGATGGGATTAAAGTCATACCACCTGCAAGAAAAGTTGATTTATTAGATGCTAGTTTAGTTGCTTCCTTCACGCTCTTAACTTCGTGAAAATTAAATGCCTTCATATGTCCCCCTTTTTTTTTATTAAAAGTTAAGCTGCTTTTTTCTTAGTATCAGACTTATCTTTTAAAGCTTTCCAAACTTTTTCAGAAGTTGCTGGCATAGAAACTTCTGTTCCAATTGCATCAATTACTGCATTCATCACGGCTGGTGGTGAAGCAATAGCGCCGGCTTCTCCGCATCCCTTTACACCTAAAGGATTAGATGTTGCTGGCGTGCAAGTATAGTCAATTCTAAACTCTGGAAAATTGTCAGCTCTTGGCATTGTGTAATCCATGTATGAAGCGGTCACTAATTGGCCAGTCTCATCATAATAAGCATTTTCGTATAAAGCTTGACCAATACCCTGTGCTAATCCACCGTGTATTTGTCCTTCAACAATCATTGGATTAATTAAATTTCCAAAATCGTCAACACAAGTATAAGTATCTACTTTTGTTTCTCCTGTTGTTGGATCTACTTCTACCTCGCAAACATGTGAGCCTGCTGGGAATGAAAAGTTTACTGGGTCATAAAATGCAGTTTCTTTTAACCCTGGTTCAACCCCTTCAGGAAGTGGAGATTTTATTTCACCGTAAGTGCCTGGTAAATAACAAGCAAAGGCAATTTCACCTATAGTTTTTTTCTTGTTAGAATTTGGAACAATAAACTCACCGTCTTTAAACTCAATCTCATCTGGATTAGCTTCAAGCATATGTGCAGCAACTTTTTTACCTTTTTCTACAATCTTATCACACGCTTTAGCAATAGCTGTTCCGCCAACTGCAAGTGATCTTGATCCATATGTACCCATCCCAAATGGTCCTTTGTCCGTATCACCGTGAACTAAATCAATATTTTCCATTGGCACGCCAAGTTTATCAGCTACGATTTGTGCGAAGGTAGTATCATGACTTTGTCCATGACTGTGCGTACCTGTCATTACTGATATATTTCCAGTGGCATTAAATCTGATTTCAGCTGACTCCCAAAGTCCAACGCCAGCTCCTAAAGACATTACTGCAGCTGATGGTGCAATACCACAGGCTTCAATATAAGTTGAGAAACCAATTCCTCTTAGCTTACCTTTTGCGGCAGACTCAGCTTTTCTTTTTTCAAAGTTAGAATAATCAGATAGTTCTAATGCTTTATTGAAGTGTGCCTCATAATCTCCTGAATCTATATTATGAACTAAACACTGTTGGTGTGGAAATTGTCTGATAAAGTTTTTCTTTCTAAATTCTGCTCTATCCATTCCCATCTCTTTAGCAGCCTTATCCATTAATCTTTCGATCATGTACGTAGCTTCCGGTCGACCTGCACCTCGATAAGCATCTACTGGTGCTGTATTAGTGTAGACTGCTTTTACATTACAATAAGCTGAAGCAATATTGTAAAGTCCTAAAACCAATGGTCCATAAAGATAAGTTGGAGTAACAGTTGCAAATAATGATGCGTAGCCTCCTAGATTAGCAATTGTATCAACTTTTAATCCTGTAACTGTTCCGTCATTTTTAATTGCAAGTTCGCAATTAGTGATGTGATCTCTACCATGACAGTCTGATAAAAATGAGTCAGTTCTTTCACAAACCCATTTAACTGGTCTTTGTAATCTTTTAGCAGCCCAAGCAACCACTACATCCTCTGCGTAAGGATAAATTTTGGAACCAAATCCTCCACCTACATCAGGCGCAACGATCCTAAATTTATGTTCGGGATGAATTGCATTGAAAGCTGACATAACAAGTCTAGATAAATGCGGGTTTTGGCTTGTTGTATATAAAGTTAATTCTTCTGATGATGGATTAAAATCACCGATCGATGCTCTTGGCTCCATAGCGTTTGGAACTAATCTGTTATTTGTCAAAGTCATTTTAACAATCTTGTCAGCACTTGAGAAAGCTTCATCAGTTTTTGCTTTGTCTCCAAGTTCCCAGTCAAATGATAAATTTTTATCTATTCCATCATGAATTGACTCTGAATTCATTGCATCACCAGTGTTTACAACTGCTTTTAAAACTTTGTAATCAACTTTAACTAGTTCAGCCGCATCCCTTGCTTGTTGTAATGTTTCCGCAACTACAAGTGCTACATGATCTCCAACATAATTAACGCTATCACTTGCAAGAGCCGGATGTGGAGGGATTTTCATGTCCGTACCGTCTTTGCTAACAATTTTCCAACCAGCAATTAATCCGCCGATTTTATCTTCATTTAATTCTTTCGCAGTTAATACATCTATTACACCGCTAGCTTTTTTTGCTTTAGAGGTATCTATATTTTTTATTTTTGCGCGAGCGTGTGGCGACCTGATAAAATATGCAAATGTTTGATTGGCTAATGTAATATCAGCTGTATATCGTCCTTTACCTGTTAAAAATTTTTTATCTTCTTTTCTTTCTACTTTAGAACCTATCATGCTTGCTGCCATTTTTTTTTCTCCTTTTTTATTTCTGTTTATTTACATTTTTGATGCAGCATCTTTAACAGCTGCAACTATGTTTTGGTATCCAGTACATCGGCAAATGTTACCTTCTAACCATTCACGAATCTCCTTATCGCTAGGATTCTTTTTATTTTTCAATAAATCAACTGCGCTCATTACCATACCCGGTGTACAATAGCCGCACTGTAAACCGTGATGCTTTTTGAAAGCCTCTTGCATTGGGTGAAGTTTGCCGTTATCTGCTAGACCTTCTATGGTCGTTACTTTAGCGCCATTAACATCAGCAGCTAACAATGCACAACTTTTCATCGATTTTCCATCTACGTGAACAACACACGCACCACACTGACTTGTATCACATCCTATGTGTGTTCCGGTTAAATTTAAATTTTCTCTAATAAATGTTGATAATAAAGTATAGTCTTCAACTTCTTTGGAAATTTTTTTACCATTTATAGTAAGATTTATTGATTTCATGTTTTCCCCTAAAAAAAATTTATTAATGATAAACTTACTAAATTGATGGAAAATCTCAATATGACAATATTGTCTCTACCGTAGGTTGTTTAAAAAATTATCAACAAAATAGCGCCTATTACGACCGAGCAACCCAATGCGATTAACAATTTTTTATTAATTGATGATTTAGTTGATACTTTCACGTTTTCTTTTGGTCTTAAACCTGCTGGTGAGATAGACTCAGAAAATTTTCCAAAGAAGATATCCGCCATTTTTTTTGCTGTCATATCAATTAATCTTGAGCCAACTTGAGCTATTTTACCACCGACTTGGGCTTCGACACTATAAGTTAATGTTGTTACACCGCTTTTTTCCTCCAGTTTTACGCTTGCTACGCCGGAAGCAAAGCCTACAGGGGAGTCTCCTTGTCCAACTATTTTATAACTATCAGGAGGGTTTAAATCTTTTAATTCAATCTCTCCTGTAAAACTAGCATTAAATGGTCCAATTTTGTTAGTTGCTGTTGCAGTAAAGCTAGTATCAGAATTTTTTTTAAACTCTTCGCAACCTGGAATACATTTTTGAAGAATTTCTGGGCTATTTAAAGCATCCCAAACTGATTGTTTATCAGTTGGAATTTCATAAGAACCTGATAATTTCATATAAAACAATATAATTATTTTTATGGACGAAGCTACAAAAAAGAAAGTTCAAGCTAAAGCTTTTGAGAGATTAATAAAACATCTTGGAGAAAGAAAGGATGTTCAAAATCTTGATCTTATGAATTTAGCTGGATTTTGTAGAAATTGTCTATCAAAATGGTACAGAGAAGAGGCAATAAAACTAGGTGAAAATATATCAGATCCTGATGCAAGAAAGGAAATATATGGCATGAGTTATAAAGAATGGAAAGATAAATATCAAAAATGATTACATTAACTGAAACAATATTGTTTTATATTTTAGTAACTTTAATAGCTTATTATTTCATTCCTTGGAAAAGATTTACTAAAGCACCTTTTAGCAAGCTGCTAAATTTTTGGATACAAAGTGTCGTGTTTGCAGTTGGTATTGTTGGATTAACTTATTATATAATTAATAATATCTTTTAAAGTTAGCAGGGTTTTAAAGAATTCGATATATTTTTAATTAACATAAAGTACTGATTTTTATCAGCTGGTAATGTTGAGCCAAGAGGATCTAGAACGCCAGTTTTAATATTTGTATCTTTTGCTATTGCATTAATTATATTTGGATTGAACTGAGGTTCGGAGAATATACACTTAGCCTTCTTTTTATTAATTACATTTCTTATATCTTTTAATTGTTCTGCACCAGGCAGTACATCGGTATTAACTGTTAAAGCCCCAATCGCATTTACACGGAATTTTTTTTCAAAATATTGATAAGCATCGTGAAATACAATAAAGCTGGCGTTTTTATTTGTATTGTTTTTTATATCTTTTATTAAAAGATCAATATCTTTCATCAATTTTTTTGAGTTTTCTTTATAAGTTTTGGCATTTTCTTTATCTAAAGAAACTAACTCTTTAGTCATTTTTTTTGCAATTACTTTTGCATTTGAAGGATCTAACCAAATATGCGGGTCATGGTCACCATGTGCGTGTCCATGATCATCCTTCTTTTTATGTCCGTGGTCATCATGTTTTTTATGTCCGTGGTCATCATGTTTTTTATGTCCGTGGTCATCATGACCATCAAATATGTTTTTTTCTCTAAATTCTAGTTTTTTTAACCCATCAATTTCTAATAATTCAATTACTTTAGATTTTTTTGAGATAGATTTAATGGGTTTTTCTAGGGGCGTTTCTAAATTTTCTCCTACCCAAAATACAAGGTCGGCTTGTTGCAACATTTTTGCATGAGAAGGTTTTAACGTAAAGTTATGAGGTGAATTGCTGCCTTCTACAATTAGCGAGGGTGAACCAATGCCTTGCATCAAATACGAGGCTAATGAATGTATCGGTTTAACTGAAGTAACAACTTTTATTTCTGACCTTGCAGTTATTGATAAAGAAAGTAAGAAAATAAAGGTAAAATTGATTATATTTACTAATGCTTTTTTCATTGTTATAATGTTATATTATAACAAGCGTTATAATGTAACAATTACGTATTTGTCAATAAATTAATTTATTATTATGAATAATGTTGTAGCAAAATTGAATAATGCCGGACTTCAGATAAATAACAAGTGGTTAGTAAAGGGTGTTTCGTTTGAAGTAAAAAAAGGAGAAATTGTAACTCTCATAGGGCCTAATGGCTCGGGTAAATCAACAACAGCAAAAATTGCATTAGGAATCTACAAAAATGCTGAAGGCCATGTTGATAAATATACAAATAAAATCGGGTACGTGCCGCAAAAAATTTCAATTGATTGGACTTTGCCTGTACGTGTTGTCGATTTCATGAACCTTACAGAAAAGTTAAAAGAAAAAGATTTAGATGATGCTTTAAATTTAACTGGTGTAAAAAATTTAAAGCATAGGAATATTAAAAGTTTATCCGGTGGTGAGTTTCAAAGAGTATTGATTGCGCGAGCTATTGCAAAAAAACCTGAATTTTTGGTATTGGATGAACCAGTCCAAGGTGTAGACTTTAAAGGTGAGATAGCGCTATACGAATTAATAAGATTGATTTCTGAAAATCTAAAATGCGGAATATTACTCATTTCTCACGATTTACACGTTGTAATGTCTGCTACAGATTATGTTGTATGTTTAAATGGTCATATCTGCTGTTCAGGAACGCCTAAAACTGTAGCAAATAATCATAATTATAAAGAGCTTTTTGGTGATAGGGCATCTAATACGTTATCGATTTATGAACACAAACACGACCATACTCACTCAGCAGATGGAACAATAAAAACGAAAAAAATTTAATGCTAGATGATTTTTTTATAAGAGCTTTAATTGCTGGTTTGGGAGTAGCAATAGTAACTGGTCCTTTAGGATGTTTTACTATTTGGAGAAGACTTTCATTTTTTGGAGATACATTGGCACATTCTGCTCTTTTAGGTGTTACGTTAGCTTTGTCATTTGAAATGAATATTTCATTTGCAGTTTTTCTCATATCTGCCGTTGTTGCTATATTTTTAATTAATTTACAAAGAGTAACAAACCTCCCTGGAGATGCTTTGCTAGGTTTATTAGCCCACTCCACTTTGGCCTTGGGTCTTGTTACCATTAGTTTTTTATCATTTATACGATTTGATATTATGGGTTTGCTTTTCGGAGATATTCTGTCAGTTAATAATTTAGATATTTTAATTATTTGGTTAGGGGGTGCAATTATATTGATTACTCTAAAAATAATTTGGAAACCGTTGTTTGCCTCAACCGTAAATTACGATCTTGCTCAAGCCGAAGGAATGAATCCGGATAGAGTAAATATAATATTTACGTTGCTGATGGCTGCAATTATTGCAATCTCTATAAAAATGGTTGGTCTTCTTTTGATAACTGGTATGTTGATTATGCCAGCAGCGATGGCAAGAAACCTCTCAGATAATCCTATAATGATGGTCTTTATTGCAACAGTTGGTGGTATGCTTTCAGTTTTGTTAGGATTATTCGCTTCATTAGAATTTAATTCACCCTCCGGACCATCAATTATTGTGGCAGCTTTATCTTTGTTTTTGTTATCTCTAATAAATTTAAAGCGTATAAAGATAAAAGGTAAGGTGGTATAATTTTATTATGAGGCATAAACAAGTTAACTTAAGTAAAAATCAACAGATAGTCTTAGAAACGATTAGAAAAGCCAAAAAACCATTAAAGGCGTATTCTATTTTATCGAGTGTTAAAAAAAAAGGTATTAACGCTCCCCCGCAGGTCTACAGAGCATTAGAAAAATTGGTAGAACTGGGAGTAATACATAAAATAGAAAGCAAAAATGCATTTGTTGATTGTAAGAATTCAGAATGCGAGACCTCAAAAGCAACAGCATTTTCAATTTGTAAAAAATGTCAAAAAATAACAGAAATAATGAATTCAAAGCTTTCAACTTATTTAACAAATTTTCAAGACAATACCGGAATGAAATATGAAAAATATAATTTAGAATTTTACGGGTTATGTAAGAGGTGTAAATTATAAATTTTTTATTTTTCTTTAAGTCGAGGTATTAACTCAATAAAATTACATGGTTTAAATCTTGAATCCAGCTGATATTTTAAAATTTCCTCCCAAGCATCAGTAACTGCACCGCTCGATCCTGGAAGTGCAAAAATATATTTACCATTAACTAATACTGCCATTGCTCTTGATTGAATTGTAGATGCTCCGATTTTTTTATAACTTATTAGCCTAAATAATTCTCCAAAACCTGGTATTTCTTTATCTTTGATTTCATCTAATGCTTCTGGGGTTGTATCTCTTCCTGTTAAACCAGTCCCACCTGTTGCAATAATTACATCAACATCATCATTGTTGCACCACTCTTGAATTTTAGATTTAATTTTTTCTTTATCATCAATAACTATTTCTTTATGCTTGAGGCTATGACCTTTCTCCTTGATTTTATTTGCTAAAATTTGACCTGATTTATCAGTCACTTCAGTTCTAGTGTCTGAGATAGTTAATACAGATATATTTATTGGTTTAAATTCTTTTTGACTATCTATAGGCATTTAGTGAGTGCTTATTTTATATAGTGAGATATAATTTTTAACAATAGTTTATATATGAATTTAGCTTTATTGTTTTTCATAACTTCAATAATCTATTCCAGCGTTGGTTTTGGAGGTGGCTCTACTTACCTGGCTTTAATGCTTCTCTGGGGTATCTCCTATGCAATTTTTCCAGTGATAGCTTTGATGTGCAATATCATTGTTGTTTCAGGAAATTGTTTTAATTATATTAGAAGGGGCAACTACAATATAAATTTTTTAGCACCTTTTTTAGTTGGCTCAATTCCATTTGCATATTTTGGTGGAACACTTTTAATCGATAAATATATTTTCGAATTATTACTATTTACAGTTTTATTGATAGCAGGTGTTTTAATTTTGTTTAATTTTAAAACTTACGATGACAATATTGAAAATTATAGGTCGTTACCTAAATTTATTTGCTTTATCATAGGATCAATTTTAGGATTTATATCTGGTATTGTCGGAATAGGAGGTGGTATATTTTTAAGCCCAATTTTATTCCTGCTTAGAGCTGAAAGACCTAAAATCATAATAACTTCTGCATCAATATTTATTCTTATCAATTCAGTATCAGGAATATTTGGTCAATTAACTAAGTATGGAATAATCAATGAAATATTTAATTTTTGGTATTTATTTTTAGCCGTATTTATTGGTGGTCAAATAGGAAACTATTTAAGTATTAAAATAATTCCCACAAGAATATTAGCAATGATAACATCGGTATTAGTTATTGCTGTAGCTTTGAGAATTGGATTTAAGATATTTTAAGCAGTTTGACTTATAGAGCTTCTTGAGGTTTTGATTTTCTCCGCTGCAGCTTTCTGTTCAAGAGCCTGAATTTCTTTTTCAAGTTTTTTAAGCTGCTTGATAGATCTAAAATATAAAAATGAAATTAAACTAAACGCAATAGCGTATGCCGGCCAAATATATATTCCATAGCCATCCATAATTATAAAATCAATCATAATCCTTTATACCTATTTTCCTGCGTTTTTGGCAACATAAATTGACACAGTATCAATTTCTTCTGGTGTTAGCAATCCATCCTCGCCAAAAGCAGGCATGGCGCCTAATCCGTGAGTTACAATATCTTTTACTTGAGCAACGGTCGGTTTTAAAGTGTCGAGATTCGGTCCTACATTTCCTTTAGAACCAGCGGCTTTCATAGTGTGGCATGTAGCACACATAGCTTTCTCATTGAAAAGCTTCATTCCTTTAGCATTCTCGTCGGCAATTGCTGCCGACGAGAACAAAACTAAGATTGTTAATATTTTATAAAAATTAGCTGACACTAATATTTAAGCTATGGTCTCTCCAACCGTTATGAGCGTAACCTCTTCTGTTTTCCATTCTCAATTTTGGTTGAGATTTTCCACCAGCTGAAGCTTTGCTTGCGATATTATATTTCCCTGGTTTTAATTTTGCATTAAATACAAATTGTCTCCACGCAAATTTACCCAGATCTGGACCTATAAGTTTAGCTTTTTTCCAATTTTTACCGCCGTCAGTTGATACAGAGACACTTGATACTTTTCTTGTGCCACCAAAAGCTACTCCAGAAATACTTACATTTCCTGAAGAAGATCTTTTCATTGGTGAAGTGATCCATGATTTGACCGGCATTTCCCAACAACTTGGGTATTGTGATCCTTTTTTTCCAATCGGTGAAATTCTATAACTTTTTTTCATATATTTCACTTGTGATTGATCTTTTGTGAATGCAATTTTACCACAATGCTTTACGTTATTAATTCCGAAGTATCCTGGTGGAATGAAACGTAATGGTCCTCCATGTGCATTAGGTAATGCTACACCGTTCATTTCCCAAGCGAGCATTGCATCATTTTTAACTTTAATTGGTACTGATCTTTCAACTAAAGCTTTTTTGGGATCAAGATTTGATGGCATATCAGAACCAGTTGCAGTAACATATTTTGCACCACCTGATAATCCGCCACAAGCTTTTATTACAGTTGATAATGGAATACCTGTCCACATTACACAAGCAGCTGCTCCAGTTTTCCACTGAGAGCCTCTTGGTTTATGAGGAAAGAAACCTCTACCATTACCTGAACATTGTAGAACAGTTGCCATTGTAGTTCTTCCAAGATTTTGTAGTTGTGACAGAGTAAATGTTTTAGGATTTTTTACACCTTCAACTTTTAGTTTCCACTGAGACTTTTTGCCAATTTGAGCATCAGTCATTGTTGGCATGTTATTTCTAATATAGATATGTCTAATAGGCGTTATCACACTTGAACCAATAGCTTCTCTATGTGTCTCCATTGTTTTATCTGAGTGAATGATCAGAGAAGATCTTTTTTTCCACTTAATAAAACCTGGTAAACCTTTAGCATCGCTGGCAGTATGATTTGCATAAGAAACTTTAATTGGAACTAATGCACTAGCTGCCGCAACTCCAGCAACTGTAGCCGAACCAGTTAAAAATTTTCTTCTACTAGGATTAATATTATTTTTTCTTTTTTTCATAACCCCTCCTGTTTTTGCTAAGCAACATAGTATATGTAATTAAAATATCTTGGTATCTACTATTGGTTGTATTTTGCATTATCAATTTTTAGTTGAATAAAAATGTTCCAATAATACTTAATAATGATACTCTATATCTAATGGAAAAATTGAGGGACAATTTCGGGAGATCGTTTCCATATATTCGGCTTTCAATTACTGATGTTTGTAATTTTAAGTGCGGCTATTGCTTGCCTAATGGTTATTTTAAACCTTCAAATGCACCCGGGTTTTTAGACATTAATGAAATTAACAATCTTGTTGAAGCTTTATCTGATTTAGGCGTATCTAAAATTAGAATAACTGGCGGTGAACCGACCGTACGAAAAGATTTCTTTGATATAATTAAGATAATAAAAAATAAAAAAAATATTCATAACGTGGTCATTACAACCAATGGTTATAAATTAAATAAAATAGCAGAACAAATAGTCGATACAAAAATTAACGGGATTAATATTAGTATTGATAGCTTAAATTCTCAAACCTTTAAAGAAGTAACGGGTCATGACAAATTAAAACAAATTCTTGAGGGAATTGATATTTTGCAAAGCAAAGGTTTTACAAATATTAAAGTAAATGCTGTGTTATTAAAAGGAGTGAATGACACTGAAAGGGATTTTGATGCTTGGTCAGATTTTATAAACAAAAAGAAAATTGACTTTAGATATATAGAATTAATGCAAACTGGAGATAATTTAAATTATTTTAATAGGTACCATGTACCCTCAAAAATCTTTAAAGATTATCTTATTAAAAATAAATGGAATTCTATAGATAGAGTAAGCGATGCGGGGCCTTCAATAAATTATGTAAATCCAAGTTCAAAAGGTAAATTTGGTATTATTGCGCCTTACTCAAAAGATTTTTGCAAAAGTTGCAACAGGTTGAGAGTGACCGCAAAAGGTGAGTTAAGACTTTGTCTATTTGGTAATACTGGAGTTAGTTTAAGACCCCTATTAAAAGATGCTTCGCAGAAAAAGGAATTGTTAAACTTAATTCTAACGCAGTTAAGATTTAAAAAAGAATCTCACTATCTTGAACTCGGAGATACAGGAGCAACCCCACATTTAGCTTCAATAGGAGGTTAGTTTGAAATTAAAAATTGTAACAAAGGAAGATCTTAAAGATTGGACTAAAGAGTTGTTTGAAGAAAAATCATACAACATGATAGATGTTTCTGACAAAAAAGTTACACTTAGGAGAGCTTTAGCATGTGGATCAATAATAGTCGGTTCAAAGGTTTTTAACTTAATTGAAAATCAAAATATGCCAAAAGGTGATCCTATTAGTTTGGCAGAAGTTGCAGGTTTATTGGGCGTTAAAAAAACAAGCGATTTAATTCCTTTGTGTCATCCATTATCAATTGAGCATTCTTCAATTAAAATAGTTTTAAATAAGAGTAATTATTCATTGGAAGTTTATTGTTTAGTTTCCGCGCACGCAAAAACAGGTGTAGAGATGGAAGCTATTATGGGTGTAAATGCTGCTCTAATAACTATTTACGATCTAAGTAAAATTGTAAATCCAGATCTTTCTATAGAAGAAATCAGACTGCTAGTAAAACAAGGTGGCAAAAGTGGATTATGGTTAAACCCCAACGGTCTTCCGGAATTTCTATCTCATTTGAAGTAAAATGTTAACCTACTCAGCTGCTTTAAAAAGAGTATTAAATTTTGCTCGTAAGAAAATAAGTATTGTAAAAGTCGAAAAGTCATTACAACATGTTTGTGTAAGAAATATTAATTCAAAAAAAAATAACCCTTTTTTTAATAATAGTTTGCTTGATGGATTTGCTTTTAAATCATCTGATACAGTATCTAATAAAAGTTTTAAAATTTTAGGCGTAACTTCAGCGGGTCAAAAAAATAAAATTAAATACAAAAAAAATTGTTGTTATAGAATTAGCACAGGCGCAAAGATGTTTCATCCATATGATTGCATGATGCCATATGAAAATCTGCAAATTGAAAAGGGAGTAGTGAAATTAAAAAAAAAAATTAGCAAAGATACAAATGTTCGAAAAATTGGCAGTGATTACAAAAAAGGACAGATTATTTTAAAAAAAAATACTACTATTACTGCTTCAAATCTTTTAGCTTTAAAATCCCTCGGGATTAAAAATATTAAGGTTTATCAAAAACCAACTATAATTTTATTTTGTACAGGTAATGAAATTATAGATAACGTAAAAATTAATGATAAAGTCATTAATTCTATACCAGAATATATAAAATCATTTAGTGAGAAGTTGAATTTTAAATTTATATATCTTGGTATTTTAAAAGATAATATTAAACAGCTGCACAGTAAAATTAGAAAAATTCAAAGTATAAAAAATGCAATTATAGTATCAACTGGAGGAGTATCTGCAGGACACAAAGATTTCATTCCTCAAGTCATAAAAAAAAATAAGTTTAAGGTAATTTTTCACAAAATTTTGATGAAGCCCGGTAGACCAACTTTATTTGCAATAAAAAAAAGTAGTTACTATTTTGGTTTACCAGGTAATCCAATTTCTACAATTGTGGGGTTTCACTTTTTAATTACGCCTTTATTGTTAAAACTACAAAGCAAAATCTTAAAATTAAAAAATGGACGCATGCTACAAAATTATAAAAAAAATAAAAATTTAACTCTATTTTTAAGGGGCATAACAAATAATAAAACTCTCAAAATTTTAAGTGGCCAAGAATCTTTTAGAATAAAAAGCTTAGTAAATGCAAATTGTTGGATTAAATTGAGTCAAAAAAAAAGTATTGTAAAAAAAGGATCGCGAGTAGATTATTATGATTATTAAGTTAGAGTTATTTGGAATGAGTAGAGAGTTTAGTAAAGACGAATTTTTACATTTTGAATTTGATAATGAAATAACGGTTAAAGAATTAAGAATTAAATTAGAGCAAATGATTAAAAATGAATTTCCTAAAAATACTAATTATTTAGAAGTAGTGAAAAAATCTGCTTTTAGCTCGGAAGATAACGAAATTGTTGAAGATAATTATAAATTAAATAAAGATCAAAAATTGGCAATTATTCCACCAATAGGAGGAGGTTAATGTTTCACTGTGATGTTGTAAATTTAAAGACAAGTAAAATCTCTTTAGAAAGAGCTACAGATTTCATAGAATCTCATAAGTGCGGTGCTTCATTATTTTTTATTGGTACAGTTAGAGACATGAATAATGAAAAAGAAGTCACTGGTATTACTTATGACTCACATGACAAGATGGTAAAAAAAAGTTTTAAAGAAATTTATGAAGATGCTATAAAAAAATTAAAGCTTGAACATCCTGTGGCTTTTGTCGAACACGTTAAAGGTTATGTGCCATTGGGTGGAATATCTATTATTATCGCGGTTGCTTGCAAACACCGAAGTCAAGTTTACGAGTTCTCAAGATTTATAATAGAAGAGATAAAAAAAAAGACACCAATATGGAAAAAAGAACATTATAAAGGTGAAGATGCTAAGTGGTTAGAGGGACAACAAATTCAGATTAAAAAATAGTTTTATTTTTCTTTATCTTTTTATTAAATTTGCTTTTTACCTCTATATTTAGTTTGTAAAGCTCGCCTTTTTTTAATTTATGTAAATCTTGCACTTGTTTTAAAAATCTTTTACTTTCAGTATCCTTTATCATCCCGTCGGTTAATGTTTTAAATTTTTCAATATAATTTTCTCTTTTAAAGGGCCTTTTTCCATTAGGGTTTGCATTTGCAATTTCAAGCTCTTTTGAAATTACTGAACCATCATTAAAATTAATTGTTATCTTCCCTCCAAAACACCTCTTAGTTGGGTCTGGATCGTGATATTTATTTGTCCATTCTGAATCTTCAAATGTTTTTATTTTTTGCCAAAGATTAATTGTCGAAGGTTTATTTGCTCTTTTAGGAGTATAAGAATTTATGTGATGCCACTTCCCATCCTCTAGCGCTACAGCTAAAATATACATTATTGAGTGATCTAAAGTTTCGCGACTTGCCTTTGGATCCATTTTTTGTGGATCATTTGCGCCTGTTCCAATTACATTATGTGTATGATGACTTGTATGCAAATCAATATTCTTCACATTTGAAAAATCTTTTATTTCTTTATTAAGACTTATTGCAAGATCAATTAATGCCTGAGCTTGATACTCTGCTGAATGTTCTTTAGTATATGTTTCTAAAATTGCTTTCTTTGGCTCGTTTAAATTCGGTAATGGTACTCTATATTCTGCTTGCGGGCCTGACAGAACGTAAGCAATGACGCTATCTTCACCTTCATAAATAGGACTTGGTGCTCCCTCGCCTCTCATCACCCTGTCAACAGCTTCGATTGCTAATTTACCAGCGTGAGCTGGCGCGAAAGCTTTCCATGATGATATTTCACCTTTTCTTGATTGTCTGGTTGATACTGTAACATGTAATGCTTGCTGTACAGCTTGATAAATTTGTTCGGTCTTTAACGAAAGTAAGGTGCCAATGCCAGCTGCCGCGCTTGGTCCTAAATGAGCAATATGATCAATTTTGTGTTCATGCAAGCATATTCCTTTTACTAAATTCACTTGAACTTCATATCCAGTTAATATTCCTTTTATTAATGATTTTCCGTCACATCCTGACTGTTGCGCAACCGCAAGGATAGGTGGGATATTATCAGCAGGATGAGAATAGTCTGCAGCCAAAAAAGTGTCATGAAAATCTAATTCTCTGACTGCGGTTCCATTTGCCCATGCGGCCCATTCACAATCAAAATTTTTTTTTGAATTAATTCCAAATACAGTTGCACCCTTTTTTCTTGGGTGAGCCAAAGCCATTTCTCGAGCCGTAGTAACAGGTCTACGTCCAAAAGAAGCTATAGCTACAGAAGCATTATCTATTATACGATTAATCACCATTTCAACTGCATCATCGTCAAGTGGTGCTTTATCAGATGCTATCTCAGCTATCTTCCAAGCTAATTGATCTTCTTTTTTTAATTTTGCTTTCGATGGATAAACTTTAACTAGAACTTCTTGCACTAAATCATCTTTCTTAAAACATACTGTAAAATACCACCATTTTTATAATACTCAATTTCATTTTCGGTATCAATTCTACAAATAGTTTTTATTTTTTTTAAAGTACCATCAGCATACTTAATCTCCACAATGATTTCATCTCGTGGATTAATACCTTTTTCGATATTTAATATTGTAAATAGCTCTGAACCATTCAATTTAAGATTTTTTCGATTAATATCATTGGCGAATTGTAGAGGTAGAATACCCATACCCACTAGATTTGATCTATGAATTCTCTCAAAACTTTCAGCAAGAACAGCTTTTATACCTAAAAGTTTTGTTCCTTTTGCTGCCCAATCTCTAGATGAACCAGTGCCATACTCTTTTCCTGCAATAACAACTAAATCTACACCACGTTTTTGGTATTCAATTGATGCATCGTATACGCTCATTACTTTATCGTCTGGATATAGCTTGGTCAAACCACCTTCTGTGCCTGGAGCAATCTCATTTCTTATCCTGATATTTGCAAAAGTACCTCTCATCATAACTTCGTGGTTACCCCGTCTGGTTCCGTATGAGTTAAAATCTTTTGGCATAATTTGCCTTTTCATAAAATATTCACCTGTTGGTCCATCCTTTTGGATTGAGCCAGCCGGAGAAATATGATCCGTGGTTACGGTATCAGCTAACATTAAAAGTGGTCTTGCGTCTTTAATAGATTTAAATCCCTCGGGCTTTTCAGTTAAGTTTTCAAAGAAAGGAGGTTTTTTGACGTAAGTTGAATTGTCATCCCATGAATAAATTTCGCTTGCAGGTATATTTATTTTTTGCCATTCCTTAGGACCAGAAGAGACATTCTCATACCTTTTTTTAAACATTTCAGCATTTATTGATTTGAGAATTAAATCTTCAATTTCTTTATTACTTGGCCAAATATCTTTTAAATATACATCTTGGTTATTTTTATCTTTTCCTAATGAGTCTTTATATAAATCTATATCCATAGAACCCGCTAAAGCATAAGCAACTACTAAAGGTGGAGAAGCCAAATAATTTGCTTTTACATCAGGACTAATTCTTCCTTCAAAATTTCTGTTTCCCGAAAGTACAGATACTGCATAAAGGTCAGAATTATTTATGGCTTTTGAAATATTTTCATTTAATGGACCTGAATTACCGATGCACGTTGTACAACCATAACCAACTAAGTTAAAACCCAATTCATCTAAATATTTAGTTAAACCAGCTTTATCCAAATAATCAGTCACCACTTGCGATCCGGGTGCTAGTGATGTTTTAACCCAGGGTTTTACTTTTAATCCTTTATCAATTGCTTTTTTTGCTACTAGACCAGCTCCGATCAGTACATTTGGGTTTGAAGTGTTGGTGCATGATGTGATTGCGGCAATAACAATGTTGCCGTCTCTTAGTTTATAACTTTCATTATCAACTTTACTTTCTTTAAATTTATCTCGTTTTGTATTTAGTTTAAATGATTCAGAAAAGGATTTCGCAGCGGTTGTTAATTCTACTTTGTCTTGAGGGCGCTTTGGTCCAGATATACACGGTACTACATCTGTCATATTAAGTTTAAGTGTATCTGTAAATTCTAAATCATTACTTGACCACATACCTTGTTCTTTAGCATACTGCTCTACCAAGTTTATAGTTTCGTTGTTACGACCAGAAAATTTTAAATATTTAATAGTTTCTTCATCTATTGGAAAAAATCCGCAAGTCGCGCCGTATTCTGGTGCCATGTTACCAATTGTTGCCCTGTCTGCTAATGATAAATTTTTTAATCCAGTTCCATAAAATTCTACAAATTTACCTACAACTCCTTTTGTTCTTAACATTTGTACTATTGTTAAGACTAAGTCAGTTGCTGTAGTTCCCTCTTTTAATTTACCTGTTAGTTCAAAGCCAATTACCTCGGGTATTAACATGGAAATAGGTTGCCCTAACATGGCAGCTTCAGCTTCAATTCCACCAACGCCCCAACCTAAAACGGAAAGACCATTTACCATAGTCGTATGGCTATCAGTTCCAACAAGTGTATCTGGATAAGCGAATATGTCATTGCCAATCTTGTTTGACCAAACAACTTTGGCTAAATATTCTAAGTTAACTTGATGACATATTCCTGTACCTGGAGGTACTACATTAAAATTATCAAACGCTTGTTGCCCCCATTTTAAAAAGGAATATCGTTCCCCGTTTCTTGAAAATTCTATTTCTACATTTTTTTTAAATGAGTCTTTGCCTGCATATTTATCAACCATAACTGAATGATCAATTACAAGATCAACCTTTGATAAAGGATTTATTTTGCTCGGATCCTTTTTTTTAGATGCAACTGCATCACGCATTGCTGCAAGGTCAGCTACTGCAGGGATGCCTGTATAATCCTGCATTAAAACTCTTGCAGGTGTAAAGGCAATTTCAGTTTTTGAACTTTTGTTTTTTAACCAGTCTTTTATTGCAATGATTTGGTTTTTATTTACTGCTACCCCATCTTCATTCCTCAATAAATTTTCCAATAAAACTTTTAATGAATTAGGAAGTTTGCTTACCCCTTTCAAACCGTTATTTTCTGCCTCTTTTATATTGAAATATTTATAAACTTTTTCGCCAACTTTTAGACTTTTTAATGCATTGAAACTATTTAAATTTTTTTTCATTTGACTAACTGCGTATCCTTTATAAAAAAAGGATATAATTATCAACTATGAAAAAAAGCAAATTAGAGTGGCAAAAACAGCTAGATACTGAACAATATATGATACTTAGGGAAGAAGGCACTGAAAGAGCTGGAAGTAGCGAACTAAATGCAGAAAAAAGACAAGGATCGTATTATTGTGCCGGTTGTAATACAAAACTTTTTGATTCTTCAATGAAATTTGACAGCGGAACTGGTTGGCCATCTTTTTTTAAAAGCTGTAAAGATGTTTTTGAAACTAAGACAGATCATTTAATAGGATATGCTCGAACTGAATACCATTGTGTGAAATGTGGTGGACATCACGGTCATATTTTTGATGACGGACCAGCGCCAACAGGAAAAAGATATTGCAATAATGGAAAGGCTTTAATATTTAAACCAGAATAATGGAAAAAGAATTTCGAAATATCTCCAAGGTAGGTTTCATGAAGCATAACGGAGGTTTAGTCTTCAGAAAGTTGTCAGAGAGTGAATATGAGTACAAGACAACCATACAAGACTTTCATATGAACGCTGGAGGGGTCACGCATGGAGGATATGTGATGTCAATGTTAGATTCAGGAATGGGTACTGCCGCTCATCAGAATATTGAAGGTGGAGCGGTAACAATATCAATGAGTATAAATTTTATAGGCGGTTCAAAACCGGGTGATGAAATTATCGGGTATGCAAAGATAAAGAAACAAACAAGATCTCTCGTATTTATGTATGGTGAGTTGAAGTGTAATGATAAGTTACTCGCTACTGCTGAAGGAATTTGGAAGATTTTAAAATAGTTTTATTAAAGACCCAAATCTAAAAACCATCTTTTAATAGCCTCTGCAAACTCATTTTCTTTGTCTTCGAATCCATGACGATGATATGGTCCACATTCTTTGCCTGAGATACCCCCGCCTTCAATCGTTACTAATTTTTTACTTTTTGATTTTAAATTATTCATTAAATTTGGGATGGGTTTAAAAGGAGTAACAAAACACGCGTCTTGTTTTGGATGAATTATCAAAATATGAGTATCTGTTTCTTTTTTTAATATTTTTGTTACTAAATGTCTTGTGGAAATTTTCTGCGAGGTGCTAGTTAAAGCTGCTGCTACTACAATCCCATCAAATTTAGAAACATAAACTGTTGCTGCTTTTGATACAGAAGTGCCTCCTCTACTATGACCAACTAAAAAAGTAGGTAAATTATTTCTTTTTTTTATTATTTCATATACTTTTGAAATATTGTTTACATGTTTTTTAGTAGTTCGGTATTTTATGCTAATTTCTTTTCCTTTTTTTGGATTGGGAAAAAAATAAAGATTAAAACCTTTTTGTTTAAAAATCTTTCTAGCCCTAATTAAAGGGTTGCCTATTTTTTTTAGTTTTCCGTGCTTTAATCCTGGTCCACCAATAAACATAATTAAATTTGCTTTAGCGTTAGGACTTTCAATAGCTTTGAGTGGCATATTGCTAGCAAAATTTATATCTATTTTTGTAATTTGTGCTTTAACGGGAAAACTAATCAAAAAAGAAAAAATTATAAAATAATATCTCACTATTTTTTACTAAATTTTTTTCCATAATTAGTAATAGATAAATAAAGCCAATTTGGTAACAACTGTATTATTTTCATTAAGTAAGTAAAGCTTTTTGGAAAATGAATTTCAAAAATATTTTTATTTACAATGCCGTCATAAATTTTATCGGCTGCATATTCTGCTGACTTTATCATAGGCATTGGAAATTCGTTTTGATCTGTCATTGGAGTTTTTATAAAACCAGGGCAAACCAGTGAAACTCTTACATTATGATCTTTTAGTTGAAAATATAAGCTTTCTGTAAAACTGTTTAAAGCTGACTTTGATGCACAATATGCTCCTGCATTCGGTAAACCTCTATAACCTGCAACAGACGATACTATTGAAATATGTCCATTTTTTTTATTTTTAAAGTACTCATAGACAGAATTAATAGAATTAATTGTTCCCATATAATTTACATCATTAATTTCTTTAATTTTAGCGAGATTAAAAGTTTTTTCAGATTGAGGATCGTGAATACCAGTACAAAAAACTGCTACATTTATATCTCCAAAATTTGAGCGTATTTTAGAAAACACACCTTTGCACTCTTCGGCGTTTTTTATATCGAGTTTGAAAGATTTTATATTTTGGTTTAATTTTTCAATATCTTTTAACAATTCTTCTCTACGAGCTGAAATAGCAACCTTCCAATTATTTTTAGCGAATTTTAAAGCAAGAGCTTTTCCAATTCCGCTGCTAGCTCCTGTAATCCAAATTGAATTTTCCATTATTATAAATATAGCAAAAAAAAAGCGTCTTTGAATATGTCAAAGACGCTTTTTAATTTTTATGTTTTAAATATTAAAATTTCTTACCGAAAGAAAACATCAACATAGTTAAATTAACGTCAGCCTTTAGCGTCTTTCCAGTGTCGTTATTAGTACCAGATCCAGTGCTACTAGCTCCGTCGTTATTTGATGATACTTCGTCGTATTCAGTGTGATTTAACTCGACACGGAAAAATGTATCATTTTCACCTTCTCTTTCATATCCAATACCTATTGTTGGACCTAATAGAGTGTCTTCATCATCAGTTAATGATGAGCCAGATGTTGTTGCTAAATCAGCAATTTTAACAGTTCCTCTTGATATTCCTGCTTTAAAGTAAGCTTCTCCACCTTGTGGAACTTCTCTACCAGCTTTTACATAAAGCGTGACGTGACCTCTCACTTCAACTGATGCATCAGTTGCATTTCCATCCGCGTCAGCTATTTCTGCCAATGGCATAAATGCTAATCCAACAGAAACTGGAGCGTTTGGTACATCACCTTCTATGAAAGCCTGAACTAATGGTCTAGTGTCATCACCAGTACTATTTTCAGACGTACTACCTTCTGTAACAGTAGCGTCACCATCTGCAAGTGCTAAAGCGACTGAACCACCAACTTTCATTTCCGCGTGAGCAGAGTAAGTAAGCGTAATCAAAGAAACGAAAACAGTTAAAAATCTTTTAAGCATGTTTTATCCTTTATTAATTAATTAATTAACGTTTTTAAGAATCTCCCTTAAAAACAAGATTTTTATATTCTATTTAAGTCCCAAATATAACCCTAAATAAAGTGCTTTTTTAAGTTATCCTAAAGTGTGACCTATTTGCAACAATAAAAAATGCTTTAAAATTATAGGTTTATTTGTCTTTTATTGTATTCCACACCTGATTGAGTCTTTTCTCTCTACCACACCCAGTTTTGTAAGCTTTGTAGTGATCTGGATTTTTCTGGTAAAAATTTTGATGATATTCTTCAGCTCTATAAAATTCTTTAAATGGTAAAATATGCGTTTGGATATTTCCAGTATTTATTTTAAGTCTATTTTTTGATTTGCTTATCTCTTTTTTTTCCTCATCATTTTTAAAAAATATAGCTGACAAGTAACTAGAACCTAAGTCACAAAATTGACCTCTATTATTAAATGGGTCTATATTTTGCCAAAAGAAATCTAATAATTGTGAGTATTGTATTTTTTCGCTGTCATAGGTTACTTCTATAGCTTCATAATGGCCAGTATTACCTTTTGTTACTTCTTCATAAGATGGATTTTTTAAATCACCCCCAGTATAGCCTGAAATTACATTTTTTACCCCATCAAGCTTGTCAAAGGCTTCTTCCATGCACCAAAAGCAACCACCTGCAAAAATCGCCTTTTTTTCAATCGCCATACTGATCCTTGGTAAAAATATAATTATAGCTAATAATAATGCAATTTTTAAGCATTTAAAAAACATATTTTTGTGTTTATATACGTATCTAAAATTAAGGAAAAATACAAAATGTCGCCTTATTTAAAATTTTAAAAAAGGTTAAATTGTTGACAGAATGATTAAAAAATTTGTAATAGTTACATCCGCCGTATTAATAAGCACTTCATTTGCAAACGCTGGTTCATGCCCACTATTAGCAAAAAAAATTGATAATTTGCTATCTCAAACAAAACAGTTAAGCAATGAGCAACTTTCAGAAATAAAAAAACTAAGAGATGGTGGTCAAAAAGCTCATAAAGAAGGAGATCATGCTGAATCTGTTAAAATTCTCAAACAAGCCCTCAAACTATTGGAGGGTTAAAACCGAATGTCTCTAAAAATAAACGATACCGCGCCAAATTTTAACGCAGATACAACTCATGGCAAAATTAATTTTTATGATTGGTCTAAAGAAAAATGGGTAGTAATATTTTCACACCCAAAAAATTTTACTCCTGTTTGTACAACCGAACTAGGAAGTCTTCAAAAAATTAAGAAGTCTTTTGATGAAAGAAATGTAAAAATATTGGGATTAAGTGTGGACCCTGTAGAGGATCACGAAAAATGGAGCAAAGATATTGAAGATGTTACAGGTTACAAACCAGACTACCCTTTAATTGGAGATAAAAACTTAGAGATATCTAAAATCTATGGCATGCTACCTGCAAGTACTTCAGGTGATTACAAAAACAGAACTGCCGTTGATAATCAAACAGTAAGAAATGTTTTTATTATAAGCCCAGATAAAAAAATAAAACTTATCTTGTCTTATCCAATGTCCACTGGAAGAAATTTTGATGAGATAGTTAGAGTAATAGACTCATTAAAATTAACTGCATCTCATAAAGTAGCGACTCCTGCAAATTGGAAAAAGGGGGATAACGTAATTATCGTTCCTGCAGTGAAAGATGATGAAGCAAAAAAATTATTTCCTGATGGTTGGAAATCAGTAAAGCCTTATATTAGAGAAGTTAAACATCAAGATCTAGAGAAATAATGAAAAAATTTGAAGATTTAATGAAAGTTTCTAATGAAATAGAAAATATTTCAGTAGAAGATGCAAAAAAAAAATTAAACGATCCAAATGTTCAATTTATAGATGTTAGGGATAAAAGTTCTTTTGAAAAAGGAACGATAGGTAATGCTATTCATTTAGAAAGAGGTTTGCTAGAATTCTTTTTAGCTGAGGGTAGTCCCCTAGAGAATCAGTTCTTCAAAAATAACCCTGATAAAGAGTATGTTGTATTCTGCGGTCTCGGTGGTCAAAGCACCTTATCCACAAAAACCATGAAAGAAATGGGCTTAAAAAACGTGAAAAATATGGCTGGTGGATACAAAGAGTGGATAGAAAAAAAATAAACAAATTTTAATCAAGACTTGGTCACATTTTAATATTAACTATTAAAGTATGAAAAAAGTGAACTTAGTAAGACCTGCTGAAGTTGATCCGATAGAAATATCTGAAAAAAAAGAAGGATTTTTTTCTAAAGGTGTAGCCCTAATTCTTGGGGCGAACTTGCTTGTCATATTGATGATATATTTAGTTATTTTTAAAGGCTAAGTAATTTAATCCTATTTCATAAATTCTGGCCTCATTGTAAAATCGATTTTAATGTATATATATTAAAGGTACATGGCGTCTAGAACAGAAAGCGATAGTTTTGGGAAAATCAAAGTTCCATCAGATAAATATTGGGGTGCATCTACTCAAAGATCATTAAAAAATTTTAAAATCGGCAAATTTAAAGTTCCGATAGAGCAAATTCATTCTATGGCAATTGTGAAAAAAGCTGCTGCTATTACTAATGCGAAATTTGGTGATTTGGAAAATAGAATTGCAAAAGCAATCGTAAAAGCTGCAGATGAGGTTATCTCTGGTAAATTGGATGAACATTTTCCACTTGTAGTATGGCAAACAGGTTCGGGGACGCAAACCAACATGAATTTAAATGAGGTTATTGCAAACAGAGCCAATGAAATATTAGGTTCTAAATTGGGTGCAAAAAAACCAGTTCATCCTAACGATCACGTAAATAAAGCTCAATCAACCAACGATACATTTCCTACGGCAATGCACATATCAATTGCTATGATGGCAAATAAAAAATTAATACCAGCCATAACAAAACTTGAAAAAACCTTAAGTAAAAAGGCTAATCAATTTAAAGATATCGTAAAAATAGGTAGAACTCATTTACAAGATGCTACCCCATTAACATTAGGTCAAGAATTTTCAGGATATCACATGCAAGTTACAAAATGTCTTGCTAGAATTAAAAGAGCATTAAAAGAAATATATCCGTTAGCACAAGGCGGGACTGCTGTTGGGACAGGAATAAATACAAAAAAAGGATGGGATAAAAAAATAGCAAAAGAAATATCTAAAATTACAAGATTACCTTTCGAAACAGCAAAAAATAAATTTGAAGCCTTAGCAGCGCATGACTCAATAGTTAACTTTTCTGGTACCCTTAATACAACTGCAGTGGCATTAATGAAAATTGCAAATGACATTAGATTTTTAGGATCAGGTCCTAGAGCTGGATATGGTGAATTAATATTACCTGAAAATGAGCCCGGCTCTTCAATAATGCCGGGAAAAGTAAATCCAACTCAGTGTGAGGCGGTAACAATGGTTTGTGTGAAAGTTATTGGAAATCATAATGGAATTACTATGGCAGGATCACATGGACATTTTGAACTCAATGTGTTCAAACCTTTAATAATTCATAACATAGTTCAATCAATTGATCTAATCTCTGATTCTGTAAATTGTTTTATTAGCAGCTGTCTAAATGGAATTAAAGCAGATAAGAAAAAGATAAATAAATATTTAAAAGAGTCATTGATGCTTGTTACAGCGTTATCTCCGATTATAGGTTACGACAATGCAAGTAAGATCGCAAAGAGTGCGCATAAAAATGGAACTACACTCAGATTTGAAGCTTTAAAAAGTGGATTGATTGATGAAAAAACGTTTAACAAAGTAATGAATCCAAAAAAAATGACTAGACCAAGTTAATATAGTTCAAAAAATTTAGGCAAATTAAAAAAATTTATCAATTTACCTTCCAATATTTCTTCATTAAACCTTTTATTTAAATCTTCAAGTTTATTTCCGTTGTAAGTAATTTGCTTATCTACGTAAGGATCGGTACTAGTAAAGTAATTTGTTTCATTTTGCTCAATATAAATTTTTGCTTTATTTAAATTTAAGTATCCAGACGAAATTACGGAAAAAATTTTTTGATCGACTATATTGTTTTGTATTTCTTTATTTATTGATAGATTTTTGATTATTTTTTCATAATTATTTGTTGAAAATTTAGATTTATAAAAAAATAGTTTATCCTTGCCAAATTTTAATATTTTACCCTTAATTTCTAATTTGTTGGATGAGGAACTTAAAATAAAATTTTTTACAATAATATCTCCAGCTACAAATTGTAAATCGACAAAAACTTTATTAAAAATTTTGTTATTAAACTTTGCCTTTGGTATTTGAATAATTAGATTCAAATTAAAAAATCTAGCTAACTCAAAAATATCATCTTTCATAAATAAGACTAACTTTTCAGCTTGAATCTTGTCTATTCTAGTTGTGTCTAAATTAAGTTTTAGCTTTGGTAGATGATTGCTTCCATATTGGTATTCAAAATCAAATTTACCATTAATTAATTTTGAGGATATATTCGCATTTTTAAAAATTAAAGTTTTATTTTGATTAGTAAATTTGCCTTTAACCAAAATATTCTCTAGTCCAGGAAATAACGATTTATCATCGTATGAAAAAATTACTTTATTGATATTTTGATCAAATACTATTTTTGTTTTTAAGTTTATTTCCTTCGCTTTGATTTCTAATTTGTTTTTGTTAAAAAATAAATAAAACGGTATTTCCTCGTATACTCCATCTAATTTAATTTTATTTATAGTTGAATTCTTGATATCGATTTTAGAATCGCTGTTAGATATAACTAAGATTTTATCATTACGTATTAATTTTATGTTAATATTTCTAAATTTAATTTTTATTTTAAAATCGTCGAAGAATTTTAGATCATTGATCTCATTAATTTTAATAGGGAATTGACCATTTTTAAAAGCAATGTTTGAAATACTAAATTTTTTAAGAAGTAAATTATGAGGATATATATTAATTATTGTACTTTCTATTCTACTTTTGGATTCAATATCTTCGCCAAGCTCTATGTCCTTTATCACAATTGATGGTAGAGGAAAATATTTGTAATTAATATCTCCACTTATGCTTGTTTGCATATTTAAATTTGATTCAATGGTTTCCTCAAAATTTGATTTAAAGTTATTCAAGTTTAAAAATAATGGGGATAAAATATAAATTAAAAGCGTTAATAAAAAAAAAAATACAGTTATGAGAGCTTTTTTTTTTATTAATTTTATCATTATTTTATTATTTTTTTTTATATTTGTTATAAAGAATAGTCATGGATAACAATTATTTAAATTCTTTAAATAATCAACAAAAAACAGCTGTTAGTCATTTTGAGGGACCGTTGTTAATTCTTGCTGGAGCGGGATCAGGAAAAACTAAAGTATTAACGACTCGAGTAGCAAATTTAATCTTTAATAAAAAGTGTTTCGGACAACAAATTTTATGCGTTACTTTTACGAATAAAGCTGCAAACGAGATGCGTGAGAGAGTTCTAAAGTTAATTAATAATAAATCTAATGCGGTACCATGGCTTGGAACTTTTCACTCTCTTAGCAATAAGATTTTAAGAAAACACGCTGAAGCTGTCGGCTTAAAACCAAATTTTACAATTATAGATACATTGGACCAAATTAAACTCATTAGAAATATTTTAGAAGCTGAAAATATTGATATTAAACAAAATCCACCAAAACAAATATTGTACAATATTGATCAATGGAAAAATTTAGGTTTAGTACCTAGTAATGTAACTCTCAACAAATCTGAGGTTCAGAAGGCTATAAGTTTGAAGATTTATAAAATTTATCAAGAAAAGTTAAAAATGATGAACTGTGTTGATTTTGGTGATTTAATATTACATTGCGTAACAATCTTTCAAAAATTTGATAAAATTAGAAAATTTTACCAAAATAATTTTAAATATATTTTAGTAGATGAATTCCAAGATACAAATTTTATACAAAATCTTTGGTTACAATTATTAGTCAATGATAATAAAAATATATGCGTGGTTGGAGATGATGATCAATCAATTTACAGTTGGAGGGGGGCAGAAATAAAAAATATACTAAATTTTGAAAAAAATTTTAAAAATACAAAAATTATAAAACTTGAGCAAAATTATAGGTCAACAAAAAATATTTTATCTGCAGCCTCATCTCTAATTTCAAACAATGACAGTCGTCATCCTAAAAAATTGTGGTCAGAATTTAGTGAGGGAGATAAAGTACAAATTCAGTCATTTTCAGATGGTCTACAAGAAGCAATTTTTATTTCCGACCGAATAGAAAAAACATTAATTAAAAATACAAAACTTAATAATATAGCCATTTTAGTCCGTGCTGCTTTTCAAACAAGAGAGTTTGAAGAAAGATTTATTAGAATTGGTTTGCCTTATAGAATTATTGGGGGACTCAAATTTTACGAAAGGGCAGAAATCAAAGACGCTGTAAGTTATTTAAGATTAATAAAACATACAAACGACGATTTAGCCTTTGAAAGAATAATCAATCAACCAAAAAGATCTATCGGAGAGAGTTCCGTTAAAAAAATTCATGAGGTTGCAAGAAAGGAGAGATTATCATTATTTGAAGCAAGTTTACATATGATTGATAATAAAATATTCAAACCTAAAACAGAAATTAATGTAAATAACTTTGTGCAAAATATTTTAACATGGAAAAAAATTTCTAGTGAGATAGATCACGTTAGCCTGTTGGAAAAAATATTAGATGAGTCTGGATATACTCAGATGTTAATAAATGAGAGAAGCCCAGAAGCTGAGAGTAGATTAGAAAATTTAAAAGAGCTTAGATCATCAATGAAGGTTTATGATAATTTAGATGAATTCTTAGAAAATATTTCCTTACAAACTTCTTTGGACGAAGAGTGGGATGGAGATAAAATTAATATTATGACTGTCCATGCCGCAAAGGGTTTAGAGTTTGAAGTAGTTTTTTTACCGGGATTAGAGGAAGGTTTATTCCCACATCAAAAATCAATCGATGATAACGGGCATGCAGCTGTAGAAGAGGAAAGAAGGTTGGCCTATGTTGCGATGACCAGAGCAAAAAATAATTTGTTTATGTTGTTTGCGAATAATAGAAAATTTTTTGGTAACAAAAATATTGATGATTGGATGCCATCAATGCCATCCAGATTTATAGACGAGATAGATAAAGAATTTATTGAAATCACAGATAATGTAATAAATGAAAATAATGATTTTGAGTTTAGCCAAGAAATTCAAGTATCAAGTAGCAAAAATAGTCCTGGCTGGTTGAGAATGAAAAAAAATATTGAAAATAAGGAAAGAGTAAAATCTATTGCATTCAGCGAGAATTTTACTAACTTTACAGTTGGGGAAGGCGTAAAACATGAAGGCTTTGGTGAAGGAAAAATCATTCATATAGAAGGTAACAAACTTTTAATAAACTTTAAAAAATATGGTGAAAAAAAAGTAATTGATAAGTTTGTTATGAAATTAAGTGCTGATTAAAATAAATAAGATAAAAGAATTTCTCAACCAAAAAAATATATATGGTTATTTAGTTGCAAAAAACGATGAACATTTCAAGTCTCCAGATAATCTAAAAAGAGATATATTAAGACAACTTAGCGGCTTTACCGGTTCTTTTGGAATGGCAATTATAACAAAAAAACATAATTATTTATTTGTAGATGGGAGGTACACCACTCAAGCTAAAGAAGAGTCTGGTAAAAAATTTCAAATCAAAAGCATAAGTCAGCTCAAAGACTTTATAAATGAAAAATTTAAACAGCGTAAAAAAATTGCATACGATGACAGGTATTTTCAATTAAATTTTGTAAATAACTTCAAAAAGTATAAGAATGATTTTATCAATCATCCCTTATCACTGCCTTACTTCAAGAAATCTGACAAAATTAACATTTTTAAACTGAATAGTAAATTTCACGGCTTAAAATTTGAAGAAAAACTTAAAAAATTAACTAAATTATTAAAGCTAAAAAAAAAAGAGGGATTTTTAATATCAAATAGCGAGAACATATGTTGGCTATCTAATTTGAGGGCAAAAGTACCTTTTAATCCAATAATCAAATCAAAAGCAGTAGTAAAAAAAAATCAATTATTTATTTATTTAAATAAGAGATATATAAAAAAAAATTTAAAACTTAGTAAAAACATACAATTATTGGACGAAGATAAAATTTTCTCGGATATCAAAAAATTGAATACAATTTATCTAGACCAAAATTCAATATCAATAAATTTTATAAACAAGATTAAAAGAAAGAAAGTACCAATCAAACCTAAAGAAGATCCAATTAACTTTTTAAAATCCATTAAAAATAAAATCGAAATTAAAAATTTAAGAAAAGCTCAAATTTACGATGGTATTGCTTTGGTAAAACTAATGTTTTGGTTAAAAAATAACGTGATGAGTGGAAAACTTTCAGAGATCCACGTTCAAAATAAGTTGGAAAATATTAAAAAAAAAAATAAAAATTATATTTCCCCGAGCTTTGAAACTATTTCAGCTTTTGGATCAAATGGTGCGATAATTCACTATAATGCTAAAAACGTAAAAAAAAAAACATTCCTTAAAAAAAATAATTTTTATTTATTAGACTCTGGGTCACAATATTACTTTGGTACTACAGATGTTACTCGCACGTTTGTACTGGGTACAGTTAGCAACTTCCATAAAAATATTTATACCTATGTTTTAAAAGGTCACATCGCGGTTAATAATTTCAATTTAACTAATAAAACAAGAGGAAAAGATTTAGATAAAAAAGCTAGGTTTTTTCTTAAAAAATACGGAAAAAATTATAATCACGGAACCGGACATGGTATTGGGTATTTTCTCAATGTTCATGAAAACCCCCCGAACATATCATCCAACAGTAAAACGAAATTTTTTGAAAGGCAAATTATGTCAAACGAACCTGGATATTATAAGGAAAAACATTTTGGTGTGAGATTAGAGAATATGATGATGGTTAAAAAAGAAAAAAATAAAAAATATTTTGAGAGTTTAACGCTTGTACCATTTGATAAAAATGGTCTTAATACTAAATTGCTTTCAAAAAACGAGGTAAAATGGATAAATAATTACCACAAAAAGGTATTTAAAAATTTAAATAAATTTTTGAGTTTAAATGAGAAAAATTACTTAAAAAATCTTTGTTCAGCTATCTAGCATATCATACCATGCTTTTTCACTTAAAATTGAAACACCATTATTTTTAGCTTGTTCAATCTTTTTTGTAGTAGGCTTGCTATCACCAACTATTAGATAATCTAGCTTTTTGCTTGGTGTACCTAAAATTTTTCCTCCATTTTCTTCGATAATATTTTTCGCCTCTGATCTGCTCATTCTGGATAGACCCCCCGTTAACATAAAGGTTTTTTCAAGAAATTTACCGTCTTTTTTCAATTTGAAATCAGTAATTTTTAAAACTTTAATTAATTCAGATACAGCTTTGATATTTGATGAATTTGAAAAAAAATTTTGAATTGATTTGATTTGTGTTTCTCCGACCCCATCTAAATCAATTAAACCATTAATTATCTTTTCTCTATTTTTTTTATCAAAAATTTTAGAAAAACTTTTGATATTTAAAAAATAATTAGCTAAAATTTTTGCATTCTCTTGTCCAATGTGCCTTATACCCAATGAAAAAATAAACTTTTCTAAGGTTATCTCTTTAGATTTATTAATAGCTGTTTTTAAATTATTAGCTGATTGATAACCAAACCCATCTAATTCTTCTATTTTTTTATAGTTTAATTTGAAAATATCATGAGGAAATCTTACAAAGTTTAATTCCCAAAACTTTTCAACAACCCTTTTGCCTAACCCATCAATATTTAATGCATCTTTTGAAATGAAATGTTTAATTTTTTCTATTGCAATTTTATTGCACTCGTAACCTTCACTTGTACATCTGGCAACCGCATCAAATTTTTTGGTTTGGTGATTGTATTCTTTTTTCACTTTAGATCCACAAGATGGACATTTTAAAGGAAAATTAAATTCTTTTGAATTTTTAGGTCTCTTGCTTTTTTCAACAAATACTACATTAGGAATTACATCACCTGCTCTTTGTATACATACTGTATCCCCAATTCTAATATCTTTTCTTTTTATTTCATCCTCATTATGTAAGGTAGCATTAGAAACTACTACTCCTCCGACTGTAACAGGTTTTAATTTGGCCACTGGGGTAAGTGCGCCTGTTCTTCCTACTTGAATTTCAATATCATTTATTATTGAGAAACCTTTTTCGGCTGAAAATTTATGAGCAATTGCCCATCTAGGAACACTTGATAAATTTCCTAATCTTCCTTGTAGTTCAAAATTGTTTACTTTATATACAATCCCATCAATATCATAATTTAATTCAGATCTTTTCTTTTCAAGTTCCTTGTGATTTTTTAAAAGGTTTTCAATATCCTTAAAAACTTCAGAAAGTGGATTAGTGTTAAATCCTTTTTTTTTCATCAAATTAATGAATTCACTTTGTGTTTTGCAAATTTTTTGGCCAGATTGTGTTGTACCATAGCAAAAAAAGTTTAAAGGTATTTTCTTTGTATTTGCAGCATCCTTTTGTCTTAAAGAGCCAGCTGCTGCATTTCTTGGATTTGAAAAACTTTCTTTTATTTTTTCATATTCACTTTTAGGTATGTATACTTCACCCCTTACCTCAAAATTCTCTGGCAAGTTATCTGGAGAAATCTTTTTAGGTATAGTTTTTATAGTATTTAGATTTTCTGTTATATCTTCTCCATAACTACCATCACCACGTGACAAGCCTTGAACAAAAATTCCTTTTTTGTAACGGAGCGCCGCAGAAATACCGTCAATTTTTGGTTCTGCAATTACTTCTATTTCTTTTTTTTGATTTAAATTTAAAAAATTCCTTATTTTTTTAAAAAAATCATCAATATCTTGATCTGATGTTGCATTGCTTAATGAAAGCATTTTTTCGGAATGCTGCACTTTTGAAAATTTTTTTGAGGGTTTGAAGCCTATACTATTTTGTACCTCTTTTATTTTTAAGTTTTGATCATCTTCGAATTCTAAAAGATCTCTCTTTAATGCATCAAATTTTTCGTCACTAATTTTTGGTCTGTTTAAGTCATAATAATACTTATTATGATCATTAAACTCTTTTAATTTCTTTTTATATTCACTTAAGCTTTTAATCATTTAACTAAAAAGAAATTCTTAATTTTCTTTTTTAAATTAACAAATCTGCTAGATTTTTTTTCTTTTTCAATTTTATCGATAAATTTTTTATCACTAACAATGTTATAAGACTTCTTATACCAATCACTATCATTAGAGTTATACCCCAAAATAGATGCATATTTTTTCGCTTCGGGTATGTTTCCAATTCTATAGTTTATTTCAACTATCCTATGCAAAGCTTCATCTACAAATATAGTGTTTGAATATTTTGTTACTATATTATTTAATCTAATTAATGCAGCCATCCATTTAAATCTGTCTATATAATATCTTGCTATATACATTTCTTTACCCGCTAATTGTTCATTAATTAAATCTACTTTATACTTGGCATCCTGAGCGTAATCAGTATTAGGGTATTTTTTAATTATTTTTTTAAATTGAGTTAATGCGAGCTTACTATTCCTTTGATCTCTACTTGCATCATTTATTTGATCATAAAGATTTAATGCTATTAGATATTCAGCATAATCGTAATTTACGTGGTTTGGATAAAATTTTTTAAATTTTTTTATACTTTGTAAAGATTCTAAAAATTTAGCTCTATCATAGTATATATATGAAATCATTAGTAATGATTTAGGTCCATAGCTTAAATGCGAAAAATTCAATTCAATTTTTTCAAATAAATCTATTGCCTCATTATATTTTCCTGATTGGTATAAACTAAAGGCATCGACATACATTTTTTTTGGATCTGAGATTTTTTCTTCGTTAAAAACTATTTGTTTTTCACTTGTACAAGAAAAGGTAAAAATAAATAAAATTAAAACTACAAATTTAAATAATTTCATAATTACTTTTTTTCTTAAAAATTTCTTTCAACAACATAGCTGTCATTTCGTGTCCACTTTGATATCCATAAATTTTTCCTATAATTTTATATCCACTTAAATATAAATCACCAACACAGTCTAAGACTTTGTGTCTCACAAACTCATCTTTATAACGTAATCCATCCTGGTTTAACACTTTTTCACCTGATACAATTATAGCGTTATCTAAAGAGCCACCTTTACCAAGGCCCATGGCAAAAATTTTTTCTAAATCCTCTTGCAAACAAAATGTTCTACAATCATAAATTTTTAAATAATGACTATTAGAGTGTATGTATCTAAAATCTTGATTGCCAATTATTTTGTTTTTATAATTAAGCTTTAAACTCACCTCAAGATCATTTGATTTGTTTGGAGATATAGACATCAATTTTCCATTATTTTTAATTTCAATTTTTTTTTTAATTTTAAGAAATTTTGATTTAGATTTTTGTGTTATCAGTCCAGCATTTAAGATTTCATCAATAAATATTTTAGAGCTACCATCCATAATCGGTATTTCACTCGAATACGTTTTTATTTTTATATTAGTAATCCCAAGTGAACTTAGAGAAAACATTAGGTGTTCAATGGTACTAATTTCAAAATTTTTTTTTTTTATTTTTGTACAAAGGTTTGCTGTGCAGAGATTTTTCCAGTTAGCTTTTATAGAATTTGCACCATGCTTTATATTTTCAAAAATTATACCTTGATTATCTTTTAATGGCGACAATTCTATTTTTGATGTTAATCCAGTATGTAAACCGATACCTTCTATGACTATTCTTTTTTTAATTGTTTTTTGTTGTGAATTCACAAAGATTAAATAATAGATTAAAAATATCCAATCTACACAACTTTTATTGCCAATTATAAATCTATGAAAATATATCGTAAAGTTTTCTAAAAAAACCTTTATTTTTTTTCTTAAAACCTAAAATTTCTTTATTAAAATTAAAATAAACTAGCTTAGTAATACCTAAACATACCATGTAGTCTGAAAAAATATTAAATTCTGTATTTTTGATTGGAAAAGATTGTTTTGCAAAAGTAACATCACAATTCAATAGTTTTTCAATTCTATTGCTTATTCCTTTAAGGTTAGAACCTCCGCCTGAAATTATAATTTTTATGAAACCTTTATTAAAAATTTTACTAAACTGAATTTCTTTTTGTATCATTTCCAAAATTTCATCTACTCTAGACTGAATTACTTGCTTAAGCATTTCCTCAGATATCTGCACCGAATTATTTTCTTTATCTTTGAATTTCAGATTTGTATTGGTAACATCTTTTTTAAAAACAACACCAATATCAACTTTTATTTTTTCAGCCAAATTATAATTTAGATTAAATGCTTTAGATATATCGCTTGTTATATGCCAAGAGCCTACAGGCAAAATAACAGAATGTATCAAGTTACCTTTGTCAAAAATAGCTACTGAGGTTTTGTCGTGACCAAAATCTAAATGCACAAAACCTTTTTCAAACTCCTCCTGATCAGCGGATAGAATTGAAGATGCAAATGGTGAATAAATAAATTTTTCTACATTTAAATGACATTTCTCAAAAACATTATTCAAATTTTCAATAAAATTTTTTTCTACAGATATAATACCTAGCTCAGTTTCAAGACTATGTGCTTTTAAATTTACAGGATTTTCAACAATATTTTTTTTATCAAGTTTAAAACATGACTTAAGTAAGTGAATAATTTTTTGATTTTTATTTGTTAGATTAAAAATATTAACTGCGCTATTTATCATATTTTGAACATCATGATCATGGTGAATTTCATATGAACCAATATTCCTAGACTGACAAAGATTACAGTGATTAAATCTTATTGAGTTTACTGAAACATAGATTTTTTCGATTTCTGTTTTAATTTCATCCTCTGCTTGACCTACACAGCTATTAATTATGTCAATTAATTTATCTATATCTGTTATATTTCCCTTTTTAATACCCTTTGTCTGAACAGTTTTTTTCGAATGAATTTTTATAAAATTTTTATCATCTAGTGATGAAATTAAAAACTTAGTTTTGTAGGTGCCGATATCAAGTGCACCTATTAATTGATTATTCATAATTGGTTATAACCATTCTGTTTTGTACTCTCATATCTAATATTTTAATATTATTATTTTGCTTTAAAATAATTTCAATATATTTAAATTGTTTTTTGTAATCATATCTTCCAAGTTGTATTTTTGTTTTTTGGGTAAACATATCCCACCTTTCAGAATTTAAATATTTTAATTCATATATTTTATTTTTTAAATCTGGGAACAGTTTTAAATTAAGATAAATTTTTTTTAATTTAATATTATTATAATCTCCTGAGACTTTAAGTAGACTATTATTTTTTTTTTTACTATAGATTTTTTTAGAATTGAGATATTTAGAATTAATCAAATAATTATTTCCTTGATTTGAGTAAAATCCTATTGGGGAAAGCTCATTTAAAATAATTATAATTTTATTTGGGTATGATTTCTTTATCTTAAAACTTTCAATCCAATTACTTTTTGATATTAAATTTTTAAAATTATTTTTTTTTAAAAAAAATAAACTTTTATATTGTAATTCTTTTATTATTTGGCTTTTTATGTTTTCTTCAATTAAATTATCGCCCCTAAATTCAATCTGCTCAATTTTAAAGAATGGAAAGATTATATTATCATTATAATTATAGGTTGTTAGAAAAAAGAATAAGAGTATAAAAATTACGATTCTTTTTTTTTTACCTTTTAGTTGATGCATCTTTTAGTAAACGATACAGCAATTCTGAAAAACTTAAACCATAATGTTGCGCAATTTCAGGAACTAATGAAAGTTTGGTCATGCCCGGCTGTGTATTTATTTCAAGTATAAAAATATCACCGTTAGGTTTAACTCTAAAATCTGACCTTGTCACACCTCTACAACCAATTAATTTGTGAGCTTTAAATGCAATTTGGTTCACTTTTCTATAAATATTTTTTTTTAAATTAGCTGGCATAATATGCCTAGTTTTAGCTTTTGAGTTATATTTAGCCTTATAATCATAAAATTTTCTTTTAGGCTTAATTTCAATAGCACCAATAGATTTTTTAACCAAAACTGCCGCTTGTACTTCTTTGCCTTCGATATACTCTTCTTGCAGTAAAACCTTATACTTTTTAATTAAACTAAATATTTTTTTTTTGCTAATTTCATTTAATTTATCAAATATTGAGACATCAACGCTTGAACCCTCGTTAATTGGTTTGATTACAAATTTTTTAAGTGAAATGTTGTTTTTTAAATCATTAATTTTTTTTATTATTTTGTAGTTAGGAGTTAATATTTTATTTTTATTAAAAATTTTCTTTGATAATATTTTATCCATAGCAATTTTTGAGGATTTTGGACCAGAGTGAGTATACGGAATTTTTAGATTTTCAAAAATAGTTTGTACTTTACCATCTTCACCAAATTTACCATGTAAGCAATTTAATATTATATCTGGATTATAAGATCTAATAGTTTTTTTAAAATTCCTTTTTAAGTCACATTTTGACACATTTAGTCTCTCTTTTAATAGCGCCTTAAAACAAGCTTGACCTGTTTGTTTACTAATTTCTCTTTCTTTTGAAATACCGCCTAAGACTATTAAAATTTTTTTTTTATTTATCACCGACAACCTGTATTTCTAAATTTAATTTTATATCATATTTATTTTTTACTTTTTCAATCGTATAAGAAATTAATTTTTCTATATTTTTTGACGAGGCGTTTGATGAATTATCTAAAAAATTTGAATGCTTAATTGAAAATTTAGCTCCTTCAAAGTTTAATTTATCACATCCAGCACCTTTAATCAAAGTCCAAGCTTTCACTTTGTCTGATGGATTTCTAAAGGTGCTTCCGCTTGTTTTTATTTTTTCTGGTTGTGTAATACTTTTTTTCTTAACATATAAATCCATCTTTTTTTTAATCACGTCAAAATTATTTTTTTTTATTTTGAAAATAATGTTTGTTATTATAAAATCATTAGGTATGTTTGTTCTTCGGTACCTAAATTTAATTTTGTTTGCGGAAATTGTCTTTTTAATACCATTAAATTTATAACCAATTACTTTAGAAACTATTTCTGAAAAGCTGTTATTGAAACAGCCAGCGTTCATTTTCACGCCTCCAGCTAAATTTCCAGGGATGCATGATAAAAACTCAAAACCTGAAATATTGTTTTTTAAGGCAAAATTACTTAATTCTTTTTTTAAAGTCGCCGCACCACAAATTAAATACTTTTTATCTTCTGTAAAATTTATTCCTCTAAACCCCTTCCCCAATTTAATTATTTTTCCCGAGTAACCTTTATCTCTAAAAATAATGTTTGATCCATTACCTAAAATAAAAAATTTTTTATTATTTTTTATTTTTAGAAAATTGTGTAAATCTTTTTCGTCTTCAGGAAAGAAAGTATTGCTTGCCATACCACCAGTTCCAATCCAGCAGTTTTTTTTAAGGTCTAAAATTTTTTTATTTTTTATTTTTTGTAGCATACTTCTTATAATTTATAGATATTTTTTTCATCCACATACTAATCGAACCAGCTCCCATTCCTATAACAATTTCATTGTTAGCTAAATTTTTTTTTAGAAATTTTTCTATTTCTACCTCATTATTTACTAATATCACCTCTGTTTTTGAATTTTTTATTATATCTCTTCCAAGTTTGTATTGACTTATATTATTTTTTTTTTCGCCAGCTGAATATATTGGACAAAGCAAAACAACATCTGAATTATAAAAACTTTTTGTAAATTTATCATATAAGTATTTCAATCTTGAATATCTATGAGGTTGAAAAACTGATATAATTTTTCTTTTGCTAAAGTTGGCTCTACATGCTTTTAATACAGCAGTTATTTCTGTAGGATGGTGAGCATAATCATCATAAAACAATTTATTATTAAAATTCATTAATTGGGTCATTCTTCTTTGTACGCCTTTAAATTCTTTTAAGGAATGCTTAATAACTTTTTGATTAATTCCGATAGATAATGCCAATGCAATACTCGCAGTTGCGTTTAAAACATTGTGTTTACCTATTAAGTTTATGTAAAAATTGTTTAAAGTAATTTTTTTTTTCTTTTGTTGTAATTTAAGATCAAACTTCATTCCCATATTCGTATTTTGAGAATTAAGAATTCTAAAGTCCGCTTTACTGTTATAACCGTAAGTCAATATATTCTTATTTAAATTTTTTTCCGCTATTTTTTTTAATTTTTTATCATCTGAACAAACTATAGCTTTTCCAAGTAAAGTCGTGGTATTAATAAATTTTTCGAATTTTTGGTGAAGATTTTTAATGTTTTTGTAATAATCCATATGCTCATAATCTATATTACTCGTAATAGAATATAACTTTTTAAATTTTAAAAAACTTCCATCCGACTCATCTGCTTCCACTACTGCCCAGTCGTCTTTGCCAACTCTTGCATTAGCATTAATTGAATTAAGAATTCCACCATTGACAATTGTAGGATTATATTTCGAATTATTTAAAATTGTTGAGACTAGGGATGTAATTGTTGTTTTTCCGTGTGAACCAGAGATAATAATATTTTTTTTTAAGGATAACAAATGTGCCAACATGTCTGCTCTTTTAATGATTAAAATATTTTTTTTTTTTGCAAACAATAATTCTTTATTTTTATTTGTTATTGCTGAAGATATTACTATAATCTTAGCTTTTTTAACGTTTGAATAACTATGATTGTGGAAAATTTTAATTTTTTTTTTTTTTAATCTTTCTGTATTTTTACTTTTTGATAAATCGCTTCCTTGAACAGCATAGCCTAAGCTTTTCATTATTAGTGCAATACCGCTCATCCCGATACCGCCAATTCCTACAAAGTGAACAACATCATTTTTATTTATATTTATTTGCATATATTTAATTAAGTAATTTAAGAAAATTTGCCAAGGTGTCTTTCTTCATTATTTTATTAAAATTTTCCGCCTTTTTAGATATTTCTTCATTATAATTTTGAAAAATATAATTTAATTTATTGTATAAATTGTTTTCCAAATCAGTATCTTGTTTAATTAGCCACCCACAATCATTATCGGCATAAAATTTAGCATTAAAATATTGATGATTATCCAAAGATGATGGCAAAGGGATGGCAATAAAAGGTAATTGAATAGCACAAAGTTCTGACAATGTTGAAGAGCCAGATCTACAAATTACTAAATTAGAAAATTTATAATACTTTTGAATATCAGGCTCAAAAGTAAATACGTCAAATGAAAAATTTTTCTTATTTTGTATCTTTTTGTATTCTTCAGTAATATAATTCACATCTTTATTATTACTTTGATGAAAAACGTGTATTGAAATGTTTTTTATTAGAAGTCTTTTTAATATTCTAGGCAATGATTTTGAAAAAACATTTGCACCTTGGCTCCCACCTAAAACCAATAAGTTAATTTGATCTTTTTTTATTTTTTTTAAATCAATATTAATAGACAAAATATTTTTTCTAATTAGTTGGCCTACGTAAAATGTTTTATCAATATATTTTTTATTTAATTTAATAGGGTCTTTATATCCTGTGATAATTTTTGAAGAATATTTAGAAAAGATTTTATTTACTCTACCCAATACAGAATTTGTTTCATATAATATTATTTTAATACCTAATAATTTGCTTGCGATTAGAACAGAGAATGAGACGTAACCTCCGCAACCAATAACCAAGTCTGGTTTAAATTTTTTAAGAATTTTGTATGACTGAAATATAGATTTAATTATTTTTGAAATAGTAAAAATACCATATATAAAATATTTTTTTCCAAATGGACTTGCTGCATCAACTAATTTAAATTTTATATTAAGATTGTTTATGTATTTTTCTACCCTAATGTCTGTAATTAACATTATATCATGATTTTCTTGCTTTAAACCTTCATATAAAGCAACCATAGGGAATATATGTCCCCCAGTGCCTCCTGCAGATAAAATAATTTTTTTCATATCCTTTTTCTAGTTAAATTAAGGATTAATCCATATATTATCAATGAACTTATAAGAGACGAACCACCATAACTAAAAAGTGGAAATGTCATACCTGTAGTAGGTAGTATATTTATTGTTACACCAAGATTAATTAACGATTGTAATAATATCAAACTTATTAAGCCAATTAATGAAGTTTTTTTAAACTTATCTGCCATTCTTTGTGAATTAGAAAAAACTCGTATAGCAATAAATATTAAAGCTAAGATTATCAAAAAAACTGTGATTATTCCAAACTCCTCAGCAATAATTGCTAATACATAATCTGTATGGGCTTCTGGAACTGAATATTTTAAATTACCCTCACCTATGCCTTGACCAAAAAATCCACCATTTTTAATTGCGTTTAAAGCCTTTTCTGACTGAAAATTAGTTTCCGTGGAATTAAGCCATAAATCCAATCTGTTGAAAATATAAATAAATTTTTCTTTAAATAAAAAAAGAATGGTTATCATTAGAATTATCGAAAATACTGAAATTAGAAATATTAATAAAAAACTAATTCCAGAAATAAAAATTATAATGAACCAAGTGAATAATATAATTAAAGATTGACTGTAGTCTGGTTGGGATATCAGCAAAAATATTAAAAAAAAAGTAATTATACCAGTAGTAAGATAATTAATCTTTTTAACATCTTGCTTAAAAATAAAACTAGAAATGTAAATAACAAAAAAAGGTTTAACAAATTCAACAGGTTGTATGCGATAACCAAAAAATTCAAGCCATCTTTTTGCACCTTTAACTTCAATACCAACAAAATATACAGCAAATAATAAAATTAATGATACAGAAAAAAAAATATAACAATTTTTTTTTATGAATATATCATTTAATAAAGAAAAAAAAATTAATAAAAAAAAACCAATTATCATAAAGGATATGTGTTTTTTAAATAATATAGTGCTGTCATTATATATTTTATTCGAAGCAAATCCTAAAGTTGATAGATAAGAAAAAACAATACTTCCTAATAACAAAATACATATTGCGAGTAACAAAGGCTTATCAAGACTTCTCCACCACAAAGCAAAGTAATTCGAACTATATCTACTAAAAAGCATTAATTAATTTCTTAAAATGATTTCCCCTCATTTCAAAATTTTTATATTGATCGTATGAGGATGTACCCGGGCTAAATAAAATATTTACCTTTATTTTATTTTTTTTTTTGTGATTTAAGTATTTTTCTTTAATAATATCAATAGTTTTAGATAGTTTTTCACTTACAAAATATTTGATTTTTTGTTTCTTTAATGAATAAATGATTTTTGCCGGTTCTTTACCGATTATATAAGTTATTTTTATTTTTTTTTTTAATTTACCTAATTGCCAATTATCTCCCTTTTTAATTAATCCACCGCAAATTAAAATTATATTATCATATTTTGACAAAGAATACTTTAAGGAAGCTGAGTTTGTTGATTTTGAATCATTAATAAAAATAAAATTTTTATAATTTCTTATAATTTCATTTCTATGAGGTAAATTAATTTCGCTTTTTTGAAGTTTATAATTTTTTATTTTAAAATTGTCTAAAAATAATTTTAAAAATTTTTTATCTAGACAAACATCATTATTAAATTTACTTATATTAATAGTTTTGCTAGCTTTTTTTTTATAAACTAAATTTGAATTTAAATCGTTAGCTACTCCATTTATA
>CABYDT010000005.1 GCA_902517865.1 uncultured Pelagibacteraceae bacterium | reverse complement strand
AAAATACAAGAATTTATGATACGTCCAGATGGTGGAAAAAATTTTACAGAATGTTTACAAATTTCTTTTTTAATAATTCAAAGATTAAAAGAATTATTAGTAAAGAAAAATCTGAGCTGCAGTGTAGGCGATGAAGGTGGTTTTGCTCCCTCGCTTGATAGTGATGAAAGCGCCATAGAACTAATCTTATCTGCTATACATAATGCAGGTTTTAAAGCTGGAGAGGATGTTAATATATGCTTAGATGTTGCCTCCAATGAATTATATGAAAAAAATAAATATAAAATTTTAAATAATAAAATATTATCAGGCGATGAAATGATAGACTTTTATTACGAAATAACAAAAAAATACCCCATTTTATCACTTGAGGATCCATTTTTTGAAGATGATTGGGATACATGGGCCAAATTGAATAAAAAATTAGGCGACAAAATACAAATTGTCGGTGATGATCTTTTTGTTACAAATATAGACAGGTTAAAAAAAGGTGTTGAAAAAAATTCAGCAAATGCAATTTTAATAAAACTTAACCAAATAGGAACCTTGACAGAAACATTAAACACAATTTACTATGCAAAAAAAAATAATTTTAAAACTATAATATCACATAGATCTGGTGATACTGAAGATACTTTTATAGCAGATTTATGTGTAGCAACAAATTCAAGCCAAATAAAGACAGGATCCTTAGCTAGATCTGAGAGAGTATCAAAATATAATAGATTAATTAGAATAGAAGAAATACTAGATAACAAAAAAATGGGTAGATTATGAAGCGTTCTAAAATTTTTAATTTAAAAAAAATAATAATAATCAATGTTATTTTGACCGTTTATTTTCTAGTAAACGCGTTAACTGGTGATAAAGGTTATTTTTCAATGAAAAAAAAAGACAAAATGTTACATGATTTAACTGTCAATGAGAGTGTATTGTTACAAAAATTAGAATCTTTGAAACTAAAAAATACTATGTTATCCGAAGATTTAAATTTAGACTATTTGGATGAAAAATATAGAGAAATTTTTGTATTAGGAAAAAGAAATGAGGTTTTATATATTATAAATGAAAAATAAAAGTAGGCATCCCGAAAAAGTAAATAAACCATCAAATCCATTGAAAAGGAAACCTAAATGGATAAAATCAAAAATTCAAAACAGTAAAAAGTTTTTTGCTACAAAAACGATTATTAATACAAATAATTTAGTGACAGTTTGTCAGGAAGCAAACTGCCCCAATATTACAGAATGCTGGGGAAAAGGTCATGCAACTTTCATGGTGATGGGGGATACATGCACAAGAGCTTGTGCTTTTTGTGATGTCAAAACTGGCAAACCAGGCCCTCTAGATATCTCTGAACCATTAAAGATTGCAGATGCAGTAAAACAATTAAACCTCTCACACGTCGTCATAACATCAGTAGATAGAGACGATTTAGTAGATGGCGGCGCTCATCATTTTTATAATGTAATTACCCTAACCAGAGAAAAAAATCCAGAAACTACAATTGAAGTGTTAACTCCTGATTTTTTAAGAAAAGGCGACGCATATAAAATTGTATTAAAAGCAAAACCAGATGTCTTTAATCATAATATAGAAACTGTTCCCAGCATGTACTTAAAAGTTAGACCTGGTGCGAGATATTTTACATCAGTAGAATTATTAAAAAATGTGAAGAAATTAGATAAGAGCACCTTTACTAAATCTGGTTTGATGGTTGGGATGGGTGAGAGTAAAGAAGAAATTATACAAGTTATGGACGATTTAAGATCTGCTGATGTTGATTTTTTAACTATAGGTCAGTATTTGCAGCCATCTGAAAAACATTTTCCATTGCAACGTTATTATGAACCTGCTGAATTTGAGGAACTAAAATCCATTGCAATTTCAAAAGGTTTTTTATTAGTTTCATCTTCGCCTCTGACACGATCTTCTTATCATGCTGATGAAGATTTCAAAAGGTTAAGAGCGGCTAGAGATAAACAAAATAAATGTCATCAGCCTCAGTTATAAAACTAATTAATTGTTCTAAAAATAATCTTATCGAAATGGTATTGGATATTGAGCAATATCCGAGCTTTGTACCTTGGTGTATTAATAGTGAGGTACATGAAAGAAAAAACTTTGAGGATAGGGTTGAAATTAAAGCTGATATGACAGTTGGAAAAAAAATTTTAAATCAGACTTATTTAAGTAACGTAATATATTTTAAAAAAAAAGACTATATTTTAGTTACAAATATTAAAGGTCCATTAAAGTATTTAAAAAACGAATGGTTTTTTGAAGAAAGGGGTCAACAAAAAACTCAAATTGAGTTTAAGATTGATTTTGAGTTAAACAATAAACTTTTAAATTCGATTATGGAAAAATCTTTTAATTTAGGATTAATAAAAATCGCAAATGCTTTTGAAAATAGAGCAAATAGTTTATTTGACAAAGTTTAATATAATTTTTGATATCTTTTTAACAGTGCAGTTTTGGATATATTTTCTTCCTTTGTTTTTAAAAATAAATTTAAAAATTTTATAATTTTTATTAAATTTTATTCCAATAAAAACAGTACCAATTGGTTTTTTTATTGTTCCACCTTTGGGGCCAGCAATCCCTGTGATTGAAATTGAAACTTTTGTTTTTGATAATTTACTCACACCTATTAACATATGTTTACAGCATTCCTTACTCACTGCACCATATTTAGAAATAATATTCTTTGGAACTTTTAAAATGTCCAATTTAGACTTGTTAGAATAGCTTATAATACCTAGCTTAAATATTTTTGAAGAACCTGGTTGTGAAGTAAATAAACTCGCGACCAGTCCACCAGTACAAGATTCAGCAACAGAGATAGATATCTTTTTTTTTATTAAAAGTTTTATTAGATTCATAAAAAATAATACTTGGTTAGTATAATTAAAATTAACGAAAGAACAGTATAAATTCCAGCTATAACATCATCTAATATTACACCGACTGCATTTTGAAAATTTTTATCAATATAGTTTATAGGAAAAGGTTTAAAGATATCAAATATACGAAACAATATAAAAATTATAAAATAAAAGATCAACGCATCATTAGTTAATTTTTCATAACCATGAGAAATTTCATACATAAAAATAGGTATTGATTGACCAACAAATTCATCAACGACTACTTCCTTTGGATCTTTAGTTTTAGAAAACTTTAGATAAATATTAATCGAGACAAATGAAGTTATCGTTATAAGAATTAAAAAAAATAGAATTAAATAGTTGTTAATATTTACTATGTGAAATAGAACAAATAATACAATACAAGCAAAAATTGATCCAAATGTCCCTGGTGCTGCTTTTATATTACCAATACCAAGCAAAGTAACAAAATTGTAATTAAGTTTATGCATATTTTACAGATGCTATGACTTCACAAGCTAGTGCTTTATCTTTACCAATTAAACCCAGCTTATCGGTTGTTTTTGCTTTTACATTAATTTGAATAGGTTCAATATTACACATCCGCGCTAAATTAATTTTAATTTTGTTTTTATACTTTGATAGGTTTGGTTTTTGAATAATTATATTAATATCAATATTATGTATTAAAATTTCTTTTGATTTAAGTAATTTAATTATTTTTTTTAAAAGTATAGAAGATTTAATGTCTTTATATTTTGGAGTATTTGGAAATAGTGTTCCAATATCTCCATTTCCGGTTGCACCTAATAAACTATCAATCAATGCATGAATTACACTATCGCCATCTGAGTGACCTAGAGGACCTGAGTGATAAGGTATTGTTATACCACCAATTATTAATTTTCTCTTCTTTTTTAATTTATGAACATCAAAACCTATTCCATAGGACATGTTTTGAAATAGATCTATGGGTGTATTTATTTTAATATTTGCATGTTCTCCTTTAATAATTTTTACGTTTTTTTTATTTATATAAAATAGTGAAGACTCATCTGTTATTTTTTTTCTATTTTTTTTTGATAAATTATAAAGAAGACTGTATTTGAAACCCTGAGGTGTTTGAATAAGTAAAGTTTTATCTCGGTTTTGTATTTTTTTTTCAAATATCACTGTATCTGTAGCGGATATAGCAGGTATGACACAATCATTTTTTTTTAGATTTGATATGATTTTGTCTAGAAGGTCTTCAGAAAAATACGGCCGAGCTGCGTCATGTATAATTACATGAGAATAGTTTTTATTCATATCTATATACTTTAGCGCATTAAATGCAGACTCCTGCCTAGTTTTACCTCCTTTAACGATCAATATTTTATTTGATTTAAATACATGTTTTTTAAATACTTTGAATTTTTGAGGATTTACCACTAATATTATATTTGAAATTAGCTTATTTTGGTTGAATTTTTTAATACTATAATTAACTAGTATCTCATTATTATGTTTAAAATATTGTTTTGGTGTCAAAGATTTAAATCTCAGGCTATCGCCTGCAAGTAATATAATAGAACAAATTTTCATGATTTATATAACCAGATTATTATCAAATACAAAGTTTTTAATAGCATTATTTTTCATAACATTTATTTGTGTTATTGTAACTATTCAAACTTTTACAGATACTGGATTATTACCTCTAAATAAACTTAATGTACGTTACTTATTAATATTAAATCTTGTATTTTTCATTTTATTATTTTTTGGAATAGCAATCAAATTATATCATATTTATTTGTTAAAAAAAAATAACGAGCTAGGATCAAATACAAGTAAATCTTTAGTTTTATATTTTCTATCTATATCAGCAATACCGTGTGCGATTATATCTATCTTTTCGGTAGTACTTTTTAACTACGGTATACAAAATTGGTTTAACAAAAAAATTGAAAATACAGTTAATAATTCGGTAAATCTTGCAAGAAGTTATCTTGCTGATCATTATAAGTTATTTATAAATAATGTATTATTAACTGCAAATGATATTAATAGAAATAAAAAAATATTAATTAAGAACGAAGTAAACTTTACAAAATATATATCTGCTCAATCAAAATTAAGAGGTTTACAAAACATTTATATTATTAATCTTGACGGAGATATCAAATATCAACAATTATCTAATGAAAAATATAAAAAGCCTTTGCAACAATATTTAACAAATGCATCTAGTGGAAAGCCTTTTTGGTATTCAAATGCATTTGAAAAAAAGACTTACGGAATTGTGAAGTTAAATAGTTTTGATAATTTGTATTTATACGTTGTTAAAAATGTAGATAATCAAATAGTAAGTTTCTTAAAGGATACAGGCGATGCATCAACCTATTATTTTAAGTTAAAAAAAAATATAATTAACTTACAAATTACTTTTTTAATAATCTATATAATGTTTACTATGTTGTTGGTTGTATCCTCTGTTTTGGTTGCTATTAATTTTGCATCTCGTATTAACAGACCATTAAATAAAATTTTTAAAGCATCAAAAGAAATTTCAAGGGGTAATTATAATGTAAATTTGCCTAGTGATAAAAACTCTGATTTTAATGTATTAAATTATACCTTTACTGAAATGTCAGAAAAGATTAAGGAGCAAGAGCAACGAAGTAAATTATCAGGAAGATTTGAAGCTTGGGAAATAGTGGGCAAAAAATTAGCGCATGAAATAAAAAATCCCTTAACTCCTATACAGCTTTCTTTAGATAGAATTAAGCAAAAAATTGATTTTGATAAAAATGCAAAGGAACACTTGGAAATAATTGATAATCAAATAAAAAATATTAAAGAGCTAGCTAATTCATTTTCAAATTTTTCTAGAATGAGCAAACCTAAATTTGAAAAAAACAATATCTACGAATTAATTAAAGTTTCAATAAATTTATATAAGTTAAATTATAAAAATATCCCAATTCTTTTTAATAATAAATCAAAAAATAGCGATATAATTTGCGATTATTCTCAAATAAATAGAGTATTAATTAATATCATTAAAAATTCTATCGAGTCTATTGAAGAAAAAAAAATAAATAAACAAAACTTTAATGGAGAAATTAATATATCTTTAATTGAAGATAAAAATAACTTTAATATTTCTATTGTTGATAACGGTATTGGTTTTAAAGAAAACAAAAAAAACGAAACAAACCCATATTATACTACAAAAAAAAATGGTAGTGGATTAGGTTTATCGATAGTATCAAAAATTATCCATGAGCATAATGGAAATATTTTTTTTAAAAAACCTATTAATAAAGAGGGTGCAGAAGTAACAATCCTGTTACCAAAAGTTAATGAGTAAAAGTATTTTAATTGTTGATGATGAGCCTGATATAATAAAACTGATAAGCGATATATTGTCAGAATTATCTTTCAATATAATTAAGGCATCCACAGTCAAAGAGGGCCTAGATTGCATCAAAAATAAAAGTTTTGATATAGCATTACTTGATGTATCTTTAGATGAAACTAAACGGGATGGGGTTTTTTTACTTAAAACCATAAAAGACAAATTACCCGAAACGCAAGTTATAATGATGTCTGGACACGCTAACATCCAAATTGCAGTTGATGCGATGAAATTAGGAGCTTTTGAATTTATAGAAAAGCCTTTTAGTGAACAAAGACTTATAAATTTCATTAAGAGGGCATCAGAAATTTTAGATCTGAAGGTTCAAAATAAGGAATTAAAAGAAAATTACTTTAAATCATACGAATTTATAGGAAATAGCCCATCTATAAAAAAAATTAAAAATTCAATAGATAAAATTGCATTAACCGACAGCAGAGCTTTAATAATTGGTCCATCTGGATCAGGTAAAGAATTGCTTGCAAGAAAAATACACCTAAATTCAAAGAGAAGAGACAACCCTTTTATAGTTTTAAATGCCGCAACAATTAATCCATTAAATTATGAAATAGAGCTATTTGGTCAAGTTAAGGATAATCAAGATATATTTGGTTTATTAGACAAAGCAAATGACGGTACATTGTTGATAGATAACGTTTTAGATTTGCCACTAGAAATTCAGGGAAGAATTTTAAGGGTTTTTACAGATCAAAAGTTTAAAAGAGTGAACGGAACTAAAATTATTAATGTAGACATAAGATTAATTTGTACAAGCTCTATAGATTTATATGATGAAATCCAAAAAGGAAATTTCAGAGAAGATCTTTTTCATAGAATAAATGTATTTAATTTTGAATTACCGCCGCTTAAAAGAAGATTATCTGACATCAATTTACTAACTAATTATTTTATCAAAGAATACTCAACAAATCTTGGTAAAAAATTTAATATAAAATTAGACAAAATCTACGAATTATTTTATCAATATGATTGGCCTGGAAATGTTAGGGAACTAAGAAATATCATAGAAAGAATATTAATATTAGGTGAGAATGACACTAAAAAGATACTCAATATTGTAAAAGAAAGTTTTGGAAATTTAAATGTTAACAAATCTCAAGGAGCAATGGATTTTAATTTGCCTTTAAAAAAAGCAAGAGAACAATGGGAAAAAGTTTATTTATCTCAGCAATTAAAAATTAATGATGGAAATATATCAAAAACTTCTAAAGCTGTTGGCATGGAAAGATCAGCTTTACATAGGAAATTAAGTTCCTTAGGAATAAAAATTTAGATGAATATTATTATTTGTGGAGCTGGCAGAGTTGGTTACTCTATTTCTAATCAACTATCAAAACAAGGACATTCTATTACTGTCATTGATAAAGTAAGTGCTGATATTCAAAAAATTAATGATAATTTAGATGCCAGAGGTATTGTCGGAATTGCTACATATCCAAGCGTATTAGAAAAAGCTGATGCAAAAAATGCAGATATGATAATCGCTGTTACAAGAAATGATGAAACAAACATGATAGTTTGTCAAATAGCTCATTCGCTATTTAGTATACCAAGAAAAATTGCAAGAATTAGATCAAAAGAATTTCTAAAACCAATTTGGAAAGGATTGTTCACTAAAACAAATTTACCAATCGATATAATTATTTCGCCAGAATATGAAGTTTCTAAATCTCTTTTAAGAAAACTAGAAGCGCCCGGGGCTTTAGAAAGTTTCCCATTTTCAAAAGATCTTGTCAGATTATTGGAAATTAACATAGATGAAAAATGCCCAGTAATAAACACGCCTTTACAAAAATTAACGGAAATTTTTTCTGATTTGAATGCCAATGTTCTTGGAGTACATAGAGAGGAAAAGTTCATTAAATTTAAAAAAAATAATCAGCTTCTTAAAAATGATAAAGCATTAATTCTTACCGACTCTAATCAAGTTGACAGAACATTATCAATTTTTGGGAAAGATGAAAAATTTGCAAAAAAAATATTAATTATTGGTGGAGGTAATATTGGATTTGATCTTGCAAAATTATTAGAGGAAAATCCCAACCAACCAAGAATTAAAATTATAGAGAAAGATAGTGTCAGAGCCCAGTCAATCGCAAATGATCTAAACGAAGCAATTGTAGTTAAGGGAGACGGTTTAGACGAAAATATTCTTAAAGAAATAAATATTGATGAAATTGATACTGTTTTAACAACAACAGATGATGATGAAGTCAATGTAATGAGCGCAATGCTTTGTAAGAAAAAGGGGATCAGAAGAACTATAGCAATATCAAATAGCCACAATTATAATCTTTTACAATCATCTTTAAAAATTGACGATATTGTTGATCCGAGAATGACGACTGTTTCTACAATTCTTAAACATGTACATAAAGGAAAAATTGAATCTGTTTACAGTCTTGATGACGGAGAATACGAAATAATAGAAGCTAAAATTTCAGAAAATTCAGAGCTTTTAAATAAAAAAATTTTAGATATAAATTTTGGTGATGATATTAGGATAGGCCTTATAGTAAGAGACAAAAAAGTTATTGTTCCAAAAAAAGAAATTGATTTTAAAATAAATGATACTGCAATATTAATCGCTAGCCGAGATAAGCTAAAAAAAGTTGAACAATTATTTAGAATTAGTCAATATTATTAATTCTTATGAATTTTACAGGATTATTTTATTTCTTTGGGTTATGTTTAGTACCTGTTTTAATAATATCACTTATTAATATTATTTTTTGTTTTTATTTTAATTATTATTTTAATATAGAAAGCTATATAATCGTTTTTATTTTAGTTTTATTTATAGTTACATTTTCTTTAAAAATAAAACCCAAGAAAAAAGAAATAAACAAGTTTGAGTTATTAATTTTTGCTCTATTAATTTATTTTATTATTCCTATTTTTATTTCAATACCTTTTTTTTATGGAAACTACCTCAACTTTTTTGCTTCTTATTTTGAAGCGGTTTCAGGCTTTTCTTCTGTAGGTATTTCATTGCTAAACAATGTTTATTTTTTAGATGAACCAATAATTTTATGGAGATCTATTATTCAATGGCTTGGAGGTTTTTATTTTTTATTATTGTTAATATCTATATTTGGACAAGAAATATTTGAGTTCTTCCCTATGAAATTTTTACAAAAAGAAAAAGATACAAATTATTTTCATTTAAATTTTATAAAAAATATTAAAAATATAACTTATGTTTATTTAATTTTAACATTACTTATTTTTATATTGTTAAATTTCACAAATTATAGACTATTCGAAATTGTTAATTTAGTATTCTCAATTGTTTCTGGTGGTGGTTTTTTAGCTAATAATATTATTGCAGGAAATGATTTTGATAAACTTATATTATCAACATCTTTTTTATTAAGCTCAATTAATATATTCTTTCTGTTAATCATACTCAAAATTAATAAGCAATACAGCTTGAGTGAGACAAAAAATATATTACTTTTTTTGGCTATAATAATGTTCATAATATTAGTGAATGATAAAAATTTAGAATTCTTTGATATCTTGTTATCATTAGCTTCTTCTATATCGAACTCAGGTTTATATTTTGGTTATAGTCAAAACATTAATATTTTTTTCTTGTTAATAACAGTTTTTGTAGGCGGTTCAATACTATCAAATTCAGGGGGATTTAAAATAACAAGATTTATCATAATTTTTAAAAACATTTTAAGTGAGTTTAGTAAACTTCTAATACCCGCGAGTATCACAAATTTGTCAATTTATAACTCACCTGAAAAAATCAAAAGCGCAGATCTTTTTATATCATCTCTTGTGCTATTTACTTATTTTTTAATGATGTTTGTATACTGTTTCTTTTTAAGCTTTGAGGATTTGAACTTTGAAAATATATTTAAAATTTCATTTTTAGTGTCATTTAATACACTTCCAAGTAGTTTATATGGTGTTAATGGGGTAAATTTTTCAAATTTTAATAATTTAACCCTTTTTGTAAGTTTGATAGTATTTATACTATCTAAAATTACACCGCTGAGTTTCATTTTATTAATGAAAAATTTTCTTTTAAGATAGTCTAAAATTTATTATTAAAGTAATAAATTATAGGCGCTCTTAGCTCAGCTGGATAGAGCAACGGTTTTCTAAACCGTGGGTCGGAGGTTCGAGTCCTCCAGAGCGCGCCAATTATGTACTTTGTGTATTTAATAATTAATCAAAAAAATTTTTCGTATGTTGGATATACAGCAAATATTAATAAAAGAATTTTACTTCATAATAAGGGTAAGGGAGCAAAGTATACAAAAGGATCTAAATGGAAATTAATTTATTGTAAAAAATACAAATCAAAATCCAAAGCTCTTCGGGAAGAGTACAAATTAAAAAAAAATCGCAAATTGAGGAACTTTATTAAAAAAAAATATTTAGATTATAGCCAATCAGGATAAGGCAAACCTTTTGATTTAAGGAATTCAACATTATAAAGTTTACTAGTATATCTAGTCCCAACGTCACATAAAATTGTAACAATATTTTTTCCTTTACCCATTTTTTTGCCAAGTTTAATCGCACCAGCAACATTAATTCCAGAAGATGATCCAAGGCAAAGCCCTTCTTCTTTTAATAAGTCGAATGTAACATTTAAAGCATCAATATCATTAACTTGAAAAGCATCATCTATCGGAGCAATACCAAAATTTTTAGAAATTCTTGAAGCCCCTATACCTTCGGTTATTGATGACCCAGAAGATTCTAATTTTCCATTTTTAATATAATTGCATAAAGATGATCCATCTGGATCGCTTAAGACTATTTTAATATCTTTTTTTTTTTCTTTTAAGCCAATACCTACGCCAGCAATTGTGCCACCGGTTCCAGATGAGCAAGTGAATGCATCTATATTTCCATCTAATTGGTTGTAAATTTCAACAGAGGTTGTATCGATATGGGCTTGAGCATTTATTATATTATCAAACTGATTTGCCCAACAAATTTTTTTATTACTTGTTTTAGACATTTCCTCTGCTATTTTTTTTGAATACTTAACATAATTATTTGGATTTGCATAAGGAACTGGATCAACTTCAATTAATTTGGCTCCTAAATTTTTTAATGCATCCTTTTTTTCTTGTGATTGATTATTATTAATTACAATTATTGTATTTATACCAAAATAATTAGCAATCATTGTAATACCAATACCAGTATTGCCTGCAGTTCCTTCAACTATCGTACCACCTTTTTCTAAATTATTTTTTTTCAATGCATCTTTAATTATCCATAATGCCGCTCTATCCTTTACAGATAAACCTGGGTTTAAAAATTCTGCCTTACCATAAATATTGCACCCAGTAATTTCTGAGGCTTTTCTAAGTTTTATTAGGGGAGTATTCCCAATTAAATCAATAACGGTATTCATTTTATTTTCTTTAAAAAAAATTGTGTTACATCAGTTCTACTAAGAGAAAAACCTGTTTCACAGTAATCTAAATAGTAGTTCCAAAGTCTATTAAATTTATCATTAAATTTTTTATTTTTAATTTTAAACCAATTCTTATTAAAATTATTTTTCCAATGACTCAATGTTTTTGAATAATCTTTGCCAAATGAAATTTCTTTTTTGACTTGAAAATTATTTTTCTTAAATAAATTTTTTAAAATTTCTTTAGTTGGAAGCATACCTCCAGGAAAAATATATTTTTGAATAAAATCTACATTTACCAGATATTTTGGGAAATATTTTTCATCAATTGTAATAATTTGTAAACAAGCTTCTCCATTTGTTTTTAAAATAGAGTTTAGCTTCTTAAAATATATATCCCAATATTTTTTACCAACAGCTTCAAACATTTCAATAGATACTACCTTTTCATATTTATTTCTAATATCTCTATAATCCTTTAGTTGAATATTAAAGTTATCTTGGTGCAATTTTTTATCATTTATATATTTAAATTGCTCTTGACTAATTGTTATTCCATCTAAGCTTAAGACTTTATCCTTAGTATAATTAAGAAAACCACCCCATCCTGAACCTATTTCACAAACATTATCATTTTTGTTAATTTCAATTCCCTCACATATACTATTATATTTATTAATTTGCGCTTCATACAAATTATTATTTTTACCAAAAATACCAGATGAATATGTCATGGTGTTATCTAGCCAATGTTTATAAAATTCGTTTCCCAAATCATAATGAAATTCAATATTTTTTTTTGCCTGTCTTACTGAATTTTTCTTAAGAATAAAAAAAAATTTCTCTTTTAATTTTTCAAATAAATTAGGTTTCCATTCTTTTTTATTTATATCCTGATTAATTAACAGAATTTTCAAAAGATTATTTAAATTTTGAGTTTCCCACTTTTTGTTAATATATCCTTCGGCAAACCCTAAATCACCTCTAAGAATAAAGTCTTTTATGACACTTAGATCATTTATAAATATATTAGAGTTTAAGCCTTTATTATTACCAATAAAAGTTTTCTTGTAAAAGTCCTTAATATTAAGGTGTATTGTGCCCCACTTAATTTTATCGAGTTCTTTTTTTATATAATTATTTAAATGATTATTCATGAAAACTTAAAGTATTATATAATTTTCTTTTTTTAAAATAAAATTTTGCTTTTTTTAATTTAGATATGATTGCTTGATAATGTATCATCAGCATTATTTTTTGTGCATAAAATATTCTTTTTAAACCGAAATAAAGCAAATTTTTGTTGTTAAACACGTAATTTTTAGCAATTAGACCAGTCTTAAGCATGCTATTCGTGTTTATTGCATCAATATTAATGTTAATTTTATTTTTTTTAATAATAACATTGAAATAATATTTGATATTCATCGATAGAAATGGTGAGACGTACAGTTTTTTCTTAAACGTATGTTTGAATATATGTGAATTAATTTTTTTATAATAAGTATGTTGTTCATGATGCGTATTCTTAACTTCATAAACAATATATTTAATTTTTTTTTTATGATAACAAAAGTATATAGATATAGGATTAAACACATAACCCAAAAACCGTGGAGACGAAAGTATATATATATCTAAATCTTTCTTAAAATTGAAATTTTTTGTAATTTTCATTTTAATAAATTCATACAAGTTTTCACCCTTAGTTCTAGAGCCATGATCAATCTCGTGAAAACTAAATATATTTAGTTTGTTTATTGAGAATAAAAAGGGTTTTTTTAAACTCTCAATTTCTTTTAAATTTAATAATAGACTTAAAGCGTTATATGAAAAAAAATTATTAAAGGGTTTTTTCCTATGATGAAAAATATAGGTATCGCAAATTTTATTTTTCAGCATTTAATTTTTTGAAAACCTCTATAGCAGATTTTACACCATCTTCATGAAAACCATAACCTAACCAAGCTCCTGCAAAATAAATATGATTCTCTCCAGAAGTTATGTCATTTTGTTTTTTTAATTCGTCTTTATCATATTTAAATACGGGATGCCTATAAGATAATTTTTTAATTATTTTTTTTTTATTAATTTTATCGTAATTTAAAGTTACAAATATATTTTTTTTTAACTTTAAATTTTGCAGTAAATTCATCCAATATGTTAGTATTAAATTTTTACTTTGATACCTATAATTCCATGATGACCAATTTCTTAGCTTATTTGGCATAATCTTTTCATCTGAATGAATTACTATATTATTTGTTTTGTAATATACCATATCTAATAATTTCTCTTGATTTTTTGTTAAATTTTTAATTATTTTTTTGGCTTGATCGGTATGTATACATAATATCAAAATATCATATTTATATTCTTTATCGTTTGAGCATTTTATAATTTTATTATCTTGATCAATATTTATTACCTTGGAATTAATAAGACAATTATCTTCTCCGATTTTACTGACAATTTTTTTTACGTATTGTGAACTACCATTTTTTATAGTCATCCAAACTGGTCTTTTTTTTAAAATATTGCATAACCCGTGATTTTCAAAAAAGTTAAAAACGAATTTTGCTCCATAATTTTTGATATCTTGAAAATTTGAAGACCATATTGAACTACACATTGGTAAGAAGTAAAGATTAATAAATTCTTCATTAAAATTCCAGTTTCTTAAAAACTGGTCTACAGTAATTGAATTGTTTACATGTTTTTTAGTTTTAATTATTAAATTTAGTTTAAGTATACCTACCAAAACCTTCCAATATCTTAGCGTGAAAATATTACTTAAATCAAAAATTGTTTTAATGTTTTTACCGGCCCATTCATAATTTTCTTCGTCATTAATTACAGAAAATGACATATTGCTTTTTTCATATTCAACATTATTTTCTTCTAAAACTTTAATATAATTTTGATAATTTAAATTGTTAAAAACAATAAACCCGCTATCAAAATTAAATACTTTATTATTTTCAGATATCGTATGAGTGTGCGAATGTCCGCCTATATAATCATTTTGTTCTAATAATAACAGTTCAAATTTGTTTTTTAGAAAATATGAAATACATAAACCACTTATCCCACCACCAACTACTATTACTTTTTTCATTTAGATCTTAATTTTTTAAATGCCGCTAAAGCTTCATTTCTTGCAATTTTGTGGTCGACAATTGGTTTATAATAATCTTTTTCTAAATCAAATCCTATTTTTTTAGCAGTCACATTATCTATTTCCCAGGGCTTATGTATTAATTTATTTGGAATTGACTGCAGAGATGGTATCCATTTTTTTACATATAATCCATCTTTGTCAAATTTCTCACCCTGTAATATAGGATTAAAAATTCTAAAATAGGGTGCAGCATCTGCACCACAACCTGATACCCACTGCCATCCACAAACATTATTTCCTATATTAAAATCTAATAAGGAATCTCTAAAAAAACTTTCGCCTTCTTTCCAGTTTATTCTTAAATGTTTTACGAGAAATGACGAGGTAATCATGCGTACACGATTGTGCATCCAGCCCGTTTCATATAATTCCCTCATTCCAGCATCTACAATAGGATAACCAGTTTCACCCTTTTTCCATTTTTCAAGTTTAACTTTATCATTTGACCAAATGAATTTATCAAATTGCGTTCTTAGATTTCGTTTTTCAATTTGTGGAAAGTGATTTAATAAATGATATGAAAACTCTCTCCAACCTATCTCATTAATAAATTTCCTATGATTTATATTTTTTTTTTTTATATTATTAAAATATGAATATATAGTTTCAGATGTAATTTCCCCAAAAGCGATATGAGGTGATAATTTTGATGTACCAAAAATAGAAGGAATATCTCTATTTTTGGAGTAATTTGAAATGTTTTGATCCATGAACTTTTTAAGAACTTCTATTGCCTGGTTCTCTCCAGGGTTCCATGTGTTTTCAAATTTTTTATGCCATTTTTTTTTAGGTAAAATTGTATTTTCAATGAAATCAGAAATTTTTTTATTTTTTGTATTTATATTTTTTATGTTTTTAAACTTTGGTTTTTCTATGTTATTATTGTTCAAATAACTAATTTCTGCATTTTTCCAAAAAGGTGTAAATACCTGAAATGGAGTACCATCATTTTTTTTTACGTCAAAAGGGTTCTGTAAGAGATTTGATTTACCAGCAAATATTTTTAAATTTAAATTAAAATATTTTGATATTTTCTTATCTAACTCTAGCTCTTTTGGTTCAAAAATTTTATTATAATATAGTTGTCTAATATTATAATCTTTTACAAATTTTTTTAAAACTTCATACTCATTTCCTTTTAATAAATGCAATGTAAAACCCAACGCACTTAATACTCTTTCATATTTAATTATTGTTTGCGATAACCACCATTTTTGAGCAGATCTTTTTTGAAATTTTTCACTATTGTAAATATATAAAGCTAATTTTTTCTCACTATTTTTAAGAGCTTGCTCAAGTGCGTCATTATTATTTACTCTAAAATCTGACCTTATCCAGTATAAATTCATGAAATATTATTAAATTTAATTCCTATTTTTGTATTAAAATCAATATAAATATATTAAAAAATTCTCCTTTTTGTCGCTTTTTTAGCTTGCCATATTTGCCAAAAAGAGGTTTAAAGGGTCCCGGGGCAGGTAAATTTGAGCACATTATTAAATGAACATTTAGGAAAAAAATTAAGGCTCAGAAGAACTTCTTTAGGATTAACTCAGACACAAGTTGCAAAAGCAATAAATGTAACCTTTCAGCAAATACAAAAATATGAAAAAGGCACTAATGGCGTTAGTTCTGCAAGATTATTACAATTAGCAAACTTTCTTAAAGTTCCAATAAAGTATTTTTTTGAGGATTATCACGATTTTAAGGCTGATAGCGGAAAAGATTTAGCAAAAAGTCTTAATTACTCTTTTTTGTTAAAGTTATTTAATGATTTAGAGCCAATAGAAAAAGATAAAATCTTTGAAGTTTTGAAAAATAATCGAGATTTAAAGAAAGCTGTTTAAAGCTGGCTCCCCGGGCCGGACTCGAACCAGCGACAAAGCGGTTAACAGCCGCTTGCTCTACCAACTGAGCTACCGGGGAATTTTAGCAGAATACAAAATTTTCATTATAAAACAATCAAATTTTATGGAGGCCACGCCCAGAATCGAACTGGGATAGAAGGATTTGCAATCCTCTGCGTAACCATTCCGCCACGTGGCCATTTAATAATACTTAATATTTAATATTCTGAGGTATATATATGATTGGATAGTTATTCAAACCATGATTCTTGAAAATCAAAAAAACTATATGATTAACGGGCAATTAATACCAAATTTAATTACTAATGATAAAATCCTGGTAGCTTTTAGCTCACTAAATAGAGAAGATTTTTTAACACCTGATACAAAAAGCATTGCCTATATTGATGATCATATATTCATTAAGAAAAGGTTTTTGCTTAAACCATATTATTTAGCCAAAATTTTAACATTTATGCAAATCGATAAAAAAAACGAAATATTAGATGTTGGGTGTGGCAGCGGTTATAGCTCAATTATATTTAGAAAGTTTTTTAAGTCAATTGTAAGCGTGGAAGAAGATATTGATTTAGTTAAAATTTTTCGTGAGTATTTAAAAATAAATAAAATTACAAATTGTCAAGTTTTGAATACAAAATTTAATGAAATTAAATTAGAAAAAAAATTTGATCATATTTTTATCAATGGTGCTATTAATCAATTTCCGTTTTATTTGACAAAATATCTTAACAAAGATGGAAAAATTTATTCCATATATACTGAAAATGAATTTCCATCATATTTTTGTAAATTTATACTCAAAAACAACGACGAATATGAGAAGACTCAATTGTTTGAAGCTTCCGCTCCATTATTATATAATCTTAAATCAAATCAAGTGAAATTTATTTTTTGATGAGCAAAACAAGTAGTTATAATCATAAAATAGTCGAAAAAAAAATATATTCTTTATGGGAAAAAAAGAAGTGTTTTAAGCCAATCAAAAATAAAAAGAATAAAAAATTTGTTATAGTAATACCTCCACCAAACGTTACAGGCAGTCTTCACATGGGGCATGCTTTGAATAATTCTATCCAAGATTTATTAATAAGATATCACCGTAACAAAGGAATCGAAACACTTTGGCAACCCGGAACTGATCACGCTGGTATAGCAACACAGCTGGTAGTGGAAAAACAATTAAATGAAAAAAATATTAAAAAGCAAGATTTGGGACGTGATAAATTTATAAATGAAATCTGGAAGTGGAAACGTAAATCTGGAAACGCGATAACCTTGCAATTAAAAAAATTAGGTTCAAGTTGTGATTGGTCAAGAGAAAGATTCACAATGGATAAAGGATTATCACGAGCTGTTACAAAAGTATTTGTAGAATTATATAATAAGAAACTTATTTACAAAGACCTAAAATTGACAAATTGGGATCCAAAATTAAAAACAGCTATTTCTGACTTAGAGGTAAACCAAAAAGATGTTAACGGAAAGTTATATTATATTAAATACTATTTGGAAGGTTCAAATAATTTTTTAGTTATTGCCACTACAAGGCCAGAAACTTTATTCGGTGATACCGCCGTAGCTATAAATCCTAATGACGAAAGATATTTAAAATATCTAGGAAAAAAAATTAAAATTCCAATTTCAAATAGATCAGTTGAAATTATTAGTGATGAATATGCTGATCCAACGCAAGGCTCTGGTGTAGTCAAGATTACTCCTGCACACGATTATAATGATTATGATGTAGGAAAAAGAAATAATTTAGAATTAATTAATATTATGAACAAAGACGGTACTTTAAATAAAAATGTTCCAATAAATTATCAAAATTTAGATCGTTTTGAGGCAAGAGAAAAGTTAATTAAAGAATTAAATAATTTAGAACAAATAGAAAAAATAGACGATATAAAACACACAGTTCCTTTTGGTGATAGATCTGGAGTTGTCGTGGAGCCATTGTTAACTAAACAATGGTTTGTAGATGCAAAAAAAATAGCAAAAAATGCGATTGTGAAAGTCAAAAATAAAGAAACAGTTTTTTATCCAGAAAATTGGAGTAAGACTTATTTTCAATGGATGGAAAATATTGAGCCATGGTGTATCTCCAGACAATTGTGGTGGGGACATCAAATACCCGCATGGTATACAAAAAATAATGAAATTATAGTTGCTGAAAATAAAAAAGAAGCTGAAAAAATTGCGAGAAAAAAATATGGACAAAAAAAAATAGTACTAGAACAGGATAAAGATGTGCTTGATACATGGTTCTCATCAGCACTATGGCCTTTCGCTACGATGGATTGGCCGAAAAAAAATTATGAATTAAAGAATTATTATCCTTCAAGTGTTTTAGTAACAGGTTTTGATATCATATTTTTTTGGGTTGCAAGAATGATGATGATGGGATTATTTTTTATGAAAAAAGTTCCGTTTAGAAAAGTTTACGTACACGCGTTGGTAAGAGATGAAAAAGGTCAAAAAATGTCAAAATCTAAAGGAAATGTTATCGACCCTTTGAATTTAATTAATTTGTATGGAGCAGACTCTTTGCGTTTTACGCTCATATCAATGAGCTCTCCTGGAAGAGATGTCAAATTATCTACAGATAGAGTCAAAGGCTATAGAAATTTTTTGACAAAAATTTGGAATATTTTTGCTTATAGTAAAAAAAATCAAGTGATTTTAAATAAAAAAATTAAATTATCAAAACTAGAACTATCAATTAATTTTTGGATTATAAACGAACTAGAAAAACATAAAAAATTAATAAATAAGTCGATTGAAAATTATCGTTTTGATGAGGCAGCTAAGTTGACCTATCAATATATTTGGGATATTTTTTGTGATTGGTATCTTGAATTTACTAAGCCGATATTTCAAGGCAAAATAAAAAAAGATATAGAAGAAACTAAAAATGTATTACTGTATATTCAAAAAGAAATTTTGTTTTTATTACACCCTTTTATGCCGTTCATAACTGAAGAGCTTTGGATTAAACACAATTTCAGAAAAATATACGGTAATTATTTAATAAATTACACTAATTCTGACCTAAAATTAAAAATTAATAAAAAAACAATAAATAATATAATATTTTTAAGAAATTTAATCCTAGAGATAAGATCTGTAAAGTCACGATTATCAATTATGCCTGGAAGTAAAATTGACCTTGGTTTAAAAACTTTAAATAAAAAAGACAGCAAATTGATAAGTGATAATATTATTTTTTTATCTAAATTAGCTAGAATTAATAGGATCTGTGAAAATATAGATAAAAATTTTATTTCAATAATTGTTGATGGTAGAAAAATATCTATTAAGTTTGAAGATAGCGTAAATATTAATAAGCAAAAGTTAATAATAGACAAAAAAATATCTAATTTAGTGAAAATAATTGAAATTTCAAAAAATAAGCTTAATAATGATAATTTTATTCAAAAAGCACCAAAAGATATTATTGATAAAGAAAGGGAATTATTAAAATCTAACTCTTTAGAACTGGATAAATTAAAGGAGATTGTAAACACTGTAGTATGACAAATATTGATAAAAAAAAATTACCTAGTAGACATACAACCTTAGGTCCGGAAAGAGCGCCTCATAGATCATTTTATTACGCAATGGACTTAACAAAGGAAGATGTTGTAAAGCCTTTTGTTGGCGTTGTATCTACATGGAATGAGGCGGCTCCATGCAACATTGCTTTAATGAGGCAAGCCCAGAGTGCCAAAAAAGGCGTAAACAAAAATGGTGGTACACCAAGAGAATTTTGCACAATTACAGTCACTGATGGTATCGCAATGGGTCATGAAGGCATGAAATCATCTTTAATTTCAAGAGAGGTAATAGCTGACTCTACAGAACTAACAGTTAGAGGACACTGTTATGACGCATTAATCGGTATAGCAGGTTGTGACAAGTCTTTGCCAGGTTTAATGATGGCAATGTGTAGATTAAATGTCCCAAGTATATTTCTATACGGTGGATCAATCCTTCCAGGAAAGTTTAAAGGTAAGGATGTTACCGTTGTGGATGTTTATGAGGGGGTTGGCATGCACGAGGCAGGTAAAATGACAGATGAGGAGCTTGAAGAGCTTGAATTAAATGCCTGCCCAAGTGCGGGAGCGTGTGGCGGACAATTTACTGCCAACACAATGGCTTGCGTATCAGAAGCGATTGGCTTGGCATTACCTTATTCGTCTGGCACACCTGCTCCATACTTGGATAGAGATAAATACGCATTGGAAAGCGGCTCACAGGTTATGAGATTATTAAAGGATAAAATTAGACCAAGAGATATCGTAACATTAGACTCTTTAAAAAACGCTGCTGTTATTGTTGCTGCTACTGGTGGATCAACAAATGCAGCATTGCACCTTCCAGCAATTGCAAATGAGTGTGGTATAAAGTTTGATTTATTAGATGTAGCAAAAATTTTTAAACAAACACCTTACCTAGCGGACCTAAAACCTGGTGGTAAATATGTTGCTAAAGATATGTTTGAAGCAGGTGGTGTACCAATGTTATTAAAAACATTACTCGATGGTGGTTACATTAATGGTAAATGTTTAACAGTCACAGGTAACACAATGGAAGAAAATTTGAAAAATATAAAGTTTAACAAAGACCAAAAAGTTATGAGAAGTTATGACAACCCTATTACAAAAACAGGTGGTGTTATAGGTTTAAAAGGTAATTTAGCTAGCGAAGGTGCGATTGTAAAAGTTGCGGGTTTAAAAAAATTAAAATTTGTAGGAAAAGCAAAATGTTTTGACAGTGAAGAAGAAGCATTTAAAGCGGTGAAGAATAAAAAATATAAAGAAGGAGATGTAATTGTAATACGCTACGAAGGACCTAAAGGCGGTCCTGGAATGCGAGAAATGCTTTCAACAACTGCTGCGATTTACGGACAAGGGATGGGAGAAAAGGTTGCTCTAATAACAGATGGAAGATTTTCCGGCGCTACAAGAGGTTTTTGTGTGGGTCATGTCGGACCAGAAGCGTATGTTGGTGGCATGATTGGATTATTAAATGATGGTGATAAAATAATAATAGATGCCGAGAATGGATCTATAAACGTTGAATTAGATGATAATGAAATTGAAAAAAGAAAAAAGATTTGGAAAAAGAAAGAGCCAAATTTCGGAAGCGGAACTCTTTGGAAGTATGCTCAAAGCGTAGGTAGCTCACAAAATGGCGCTGTAACACATCCTGGAGCATTTAAAGAAAAAAAATGTTACGCAGATATTTAAATGAAAGTAAGACCTATCATTTTGTGCGGAGGAGAGGGTACGAGATTATGGGACAGCAAGAAAAATATTAGACCAAAACAATTTATAAATTTTGGTTCCTGGACGTTATTTGATCAAACACTTAAAAGAGTCAAAAGTTCTCTTTTTGATTATCCAATAATTAGTACAAATCGCATTTATGAAAAAAAAATAAGAAATATTCTTAAAAAAAATAATTTTAAAAAATATAAAATTGTACTAGAACCTGAAAAAAAAAATACCGCACCGGCAATATTATCAGCAGTATTTGCAAATATACTTTCAGATAAAAATAACTTTAAAAAATCTATAAACTGGAACGAGCCTTTAATCTTCTTGAGCAGCGACCATTACATAGAAAAAAAAGAAATATTTATAAATACAATTAAAAAGCATATAAAATATTTAACAGATGAAAATATTTTTTTATTTGGAGTTAAGCCCAACATGCCCTCATCTGAGTATGGATATATCTTAATGAAAAAAAATAAAAATATTTTTAAGGCAAAAAAATTTCTTGAAAAACCAAGTTTTAGCTTATCAAAAAAAATTATAAAAAAAGGTGGATACTGGAACTCTGGAATGTTCTTGCTAAACACAATGTCGGTTATAAATAATTATAAAAAATATAGCCCCAAGATTTATAATATTTTGCATGATACTTTTTTAAATTTCAAGTCTAAAACAAAAGTAATTAATAAAAAAATTTATGTAATAGATAGTAAGCTATTTAAAAATATAACTTCTATTTCTTTTGACTATGCAATTTTAGAAAAAGCAGAAGATATTAATATTATTAAACTAAATATTCCTTGGAGTGATTTGGGGAGCTGGAAGGAAATTTTAAATATATTTTATAAAAAAAGAAATAAATATATTTCAAATAAAAATGTTTTTTTTAGACCCTGGGGCAAATATACGAATTTATTTAAAGGTGAAAATTTTTTGATTAAAGAAATATATGTTAAATCAAAGGCGAAATTGAGTTTACAAAAACACTTCCATAGAAGTGAGCATTGGATAATAAAAAAGGGATTAGCACATATTACATTAAATAATAAGATTATTAAAAAAAAAATGGATGAGTCTGTTTTTATACCTAAAGAATCTATTCATAGGGTTGAAAACAAATCAAATAAACCTCTTATTATTTATGAAGCTCAAATTGGAAAAATCTTAAAAGAAAGTGATATTGTTAGATACGACGATATATATGGAAGAGTTAAAAGTGTATTTTGATAGGTGCATGGTCTGAAGGTTTTTCTAAAGCTCGAACATATTTGTCAATTTTAACACTTTTAATATCATTTATTAAATTTTGCGAAACTAAGAAGTGATCAATTCTTAATCCTTTGTTTTTATTCCAAGAACCTCTTTGATAATCCCAAAATGTATATTGTTTATCTTTATTATCAAACAGTCTAAAAGAATCTTTAAATCCTAAATTCAATAATTTTCTAAATTCCTTTCTTATTTCTAACTTGAATAAAGCGTCATTAGCCCAATCTTCAGGATTGTCGACGTCCTTATCTTCAGGTATTACATTAAAGTCTCCACCAATAATTAAATTTTTATTTTTAATAATCATTTTTTTTATAAAACAAAAAAAATTTTTGAACCATTTCTTTTTATATAAATATTTTTCTGTTCCTACGGGATTACCATTAGGTAGATAAATACAAATAATTTTTGTTGATTTTTTTTTTATTTCAATATCTGCTGATATAAATCTAGACTGATTATTGGGATCTATAAAACTTTTTATATCAATATTGTTTAATTTACACTTGCTAATTATAGCTACGCCATTATACGATTTCTGACCACTAACATAACATTCATACCCTAAATCATTAAAAAATTTAGAGGGAAACTGGTCTGTTTGACATTTAATTTCTTGTAACAAAAGTATGTCAATTTTTTCTTTAACTAGATAATTTTTAATAATCTCAGTTCTGATTCTTACTGAATTTATGTTCCAGCTAGAAATAATCACAGAGAGAAAGAAATTCCACAGCCACAAGAAGATTGTGCATTAGGATTTTTAATTTTAAATGCTTTTTCTATTAGTGTTTCTTGATAGTCTAAAATTGAGTCTTTTAGGTAACTTAAACTAAGTTTGTCTATTACTACCATATCATTTTTGAAGTCATCAATAGTGACAGATTTGTCGATAGAAAAAATATATTTAAATCCAGAACAACCTCCGCCTTCAATGGTAACACGAAAAAAAGATCCCTTTTCTTCGTTTTTAAGTATATTAGCAATTTCTTTTTTTGCTCTATCTGTTATTTCAATATTCATTAATAACTAATAAATAATTTAAAAATGCAAAAAATTATAGATAAATATAATAAAAAATTAGCGACATTTTCCTCAAATGACATAAATTTTAGAGGAAGGGTATATAAAGTTAAAAAATCAAAGTATAGAACAGAATATCAAAGAGACAGAGACAGAGTAATACATTGTAACTCTTTTAGAAGATTAAAACATAAAACTCAGGTTTTTGTATATCATGAGGGTGATCATTTTAGGACCAGACTCACACACTCAATTGAAGTCTCACAAATCTCTAGATCAATAGCTAGGGTACTTGGTTTAAACGAGGATTTGTGTGAAACACTAAGCTTAGCACATGATCTCGGTCATACACCTTTTGGTCATGCAGGGGAGAGTGCTCTGAATAAGTGTATGACAAACAATGGTGGTTTTGATCATAATTTACAAACTATTAGGATACTGATTTTTTTAGAAAGAGTTTATCAAAAGCATACTGGATTAAATTTGACAATAAATACTATCGACGGATTAATAAAACATAATGGCATTGTAAATAATTACAAACATATTGAAAAGAGCCTACCAGAAATAAAAAAATATAAAATAAATTACATGGATATTGGATCATTAGAAGCACAAATAAGCTCTATCTCAGACGATATAGCCTATAATTGTCATGATATTGATGATGGGCTTAGAGCCGGTTTGTTTACATTAGAAGACTTAAAACAGATTACTAGTTTTAACAATGCTATAAAAAAAAACAAAATAAGTTTAAATAATTATGGGATAAATAGGTTTTTAATTAATTACCTGGTTACAGATTTGATAGAAGAGACAAATAAAAGAATAAAAAAAAATAAAATTAAAACAATCAAAGATGTATATAAATACGGAAAAAATCTAGTTAGTTTTTCAAAAAAAACCGAATTTCTTTTAATGGAAATACGAAGTTTTTTAAAAGGAAATATGTATAATCATAAATTTATAACGAAATGGAATATAAAATCTGAAGATATTGTCGAACAACTTTTTAATTATTATTTGAAAAACTATGATAAAATAAAAGAAAAACATGAGTCTCAATCTAAGGAAAGAAATATTTGTGATTTTATTGCAGGTATGACTGATAAGTATGCACTTACGATATATAACGACTTAATAAAATGAATATATTCGAAAATTATAAACAAAAATTTATTAAAGTATTAAAAGACAAAAATGTAGAACTTTTTGATTTGGAAGATAAATTTTTAGTTGAAAAACCAAAACTTGAAAAATTTGGCGATTTAACTTTTAATATAGCAATGATTTTATCTACTAAGGTAAAAAAAAATCCATATGATATTGCTTGTCAAATTGAAGAAGTCTTAAAGAAAAATTTTAAAGAATTTGACCAATTTAATGTAATAAAACCAGGATTTATAAATTTTAAATTTAAAAAAGATTTTTGGTCGGGATTTTTATCATCTTTGGGAGATAACTATGGAGTACCAAATTTAAAAAGGAATAAAATTTTATTAGAATTTGTATCAGCAAATCCAACAGGGCCTTTGCACGTTGGTCACTGTAGAGGAGCTGTATATGGAGATACTCTAGCCAATCTACTGAAATTTGCTGGTCATACTGTTGTTAAAGAGTACTATGTAAACGATTATGGAAATCAAATAGATATTTTTGCTAAGTCTGTTTATCATAGAATAAAAGAGATATTGCATAAAACTACATTTCCCGAAAATAAAAATTTATATCCAGGCCAGTATATAAAAGAAATAGCTAAAGATATTATAAAAGAAAAAAAAATAAATAATTACGATAATTTTGAAAAAATAAAAGATTTACTCTCAAAAGAGTCTATTTTACATGCAATGAAACTAATAAAATCAAATTTAGAGTCAATAGGTATTAAGCACGACAATTTTGTATACGAGTCTAATTTAGTAAAGCAGAAAATAATTGAAAAAGTTGTTACAAAATTAACAAAAGAAAATCTTTTATATGATGGATTTTTGCCAAAACCTAAATCAATTAAAGATGAAAATTGGGTTAAGAGGAAACAACTTTTATTCAAATCATCATCTTTTGGTGATGATGAGGATAGAGCGTTACAAAAACCTGATGGTTCATGGACCTATTTTGCGAATGATATTGCATATCATTTAAATAAAATTGAAAGATCTTTTGACAAATATATTAATATTTTAGGAGCCGATCATGCAGGATATATAAAAAGAATTACCTCAAGTGTTATTGCTCTTCAAAATAATATAGATTTCAAATGCAAAGTAACTCAACTAGTAAAGCTGTATAAATCGGGAAAGCCTTACAAAATGTCAAAAAGGGCTGGAGATTTTATTGAAGTTAAAGATCTTATTTCATCAGTAGGAAGTGATGCTGTTAGATTTATGATGGTTTACAGAAACACAGATTCTCAAATTGATTTTGATTTTGATATAGTAACAGACAAGTCTAAAGATAACCCAGTATTTTATGTTCAATATGCCAGCGCGAGAATTCATTCAATTTTTAGAAAATTAAATAAAAATATTGAAGATGATATTAAATCTACAAATCTAAGTTTATTGAATGATAAATCTGAAATAGATATTATAAAAAAAATTTCAGAATGGCCTAAAGTAATATCTTTAAGTGTAAAAAATCTAGAGCCACATCGAGTTCCATACTATTTATACGAATTATCTTCTTTATTTCATTTTTATTGGAATCTTGGAAAAAGTAACGATAAATTGAGAATTTTAGAGAATAATAACGAAGATTTAGTTACTGCAAGATTATTTTTAATAAAAAAAATTTTTTTTGTTATTAAAAGTGGGTTAAATATTTTAAATGTATCAATAGTTAAAGAAATGTGATGAAATATTTTAAATTTTTAAATTATTTTATAGTTACGTCATTTATAATATTGAATATTAAGTTTTATAATTCAAAATTATTTTTTGAAAGTAAAACCGAAAGCAGAAAGAATTACATACATTTATTAGAAAAGGAAGCTGATAATATCGTGCATTTAAAAGAAAAGAACTTTAAAAATTTTAACGAAATTAATGGAAAATTTAAATCAATTGAAAATGAAAAATCATACTGGAAATTATTGAAATGATAACAAATGCTATATTTGGAATTAAATATTCTTACTTATCCAATAAAGAAATATTATTTATAAAAAAATATCGTCCTTATGGTATAATCTTTTTTGAGAGAAATATAGCAAGTATTCACCAGTTTAAATCATTAATTGATCATATCAAAAGTCTTGTAAATTATGATTTATTACTTTTAATTGATCACGAAGGCGGAAAGATAAATAGATTTAATAAAATTTTTTCACAAAAAAAATATTCAGCTAGATATTTTGGTGAAATGTATAATAAAGATCGAAAAAAATACAAAAAAGAATTAAATTATTTTTTAAATTTCAATGTTAATCTTTTTAAATTATTAGGTATAAATGCTGTTGCCTATCCTGTGCTAGATATACTTTATAGCAAAACACATAAAATCATAAAAGATAGATGTTTTTCATCAAAAAAAAAACAAATTATAAATATAGCAAACTATGTAATTGACTTTTACCAATTAAATAAAATATCTTGTATCAGTAAGCACGCACCCGGTCATGGTTTATCAACTAGTGATAGTCATTTAAGCTTGCCGACAATTAAAGAAAATGAAGAATTTTTAATGAAAAATGATTTTGAAACTTTTAAAAATATTAAATCGCACTATATGATGACTGCCCATATATACTATAAAAATGTTGACAAAAAATGCGCAACATATTCAAAATATATTTTACAAGATATAATAAAAAAAAAATTAAATTTTAAAGGAAAAATAATCACAGACGATATTTGCATGAAAGGGTTAAAGGGAAATTTGAAAATGAGATCTATTCAACCTTTAATTGCAGGATGTGATTTAATTTTGCATTGTAATGGCAATATGAATGAAATGCTTCATGTTGCAAAGTATGTTAGAAGTAAAAGCATTAAGTAAATTTTAGAATTATTTGATTTCATATGAATAAGACTCTTAATCAAGTAGAAAATTTTGTTTTAAACATAGATAACTATGAAGGACCACTTGATTTGTTGCTAGATTTAGCAAAATCTCAAAAAGTTGATTTAATGCAAATATCAATAGAGCAATTAGCAGATTCTTATATTAGGGTAATAGAAAAAGTAAAAAAAAATTTAGAATTAGCCGCTGATTTTTTAGTAATGGCTGCATGGTTGGCGTATTTGAAATCAAGATTATTATTACCCGATGAATATGATGATGATTTTTCAGCAATTGAAATGGCTGAAAAATTAAAATTACAATTAAGAAAGTTAGAAATGATAAGATTACTTTCATCACAACTAATGAAAAAAAAACAAATTGGTGTTGATATTTTTTTTAGAGGAGGAGCACAGGATATAAAAGCTAAAAATAAATCAAAATATAAATTATCTTTATATGAATTAATTAAATCTTATGCAGATTTTAAAAGAAAACAAAATTTCTCAAAAATAGATATTATTAAACTGCCAGTGTACACCATGGAATTAGCTATAAAAAAAATATCAGCAATGTTTAATTCAATAAAAGATTGGTGTGATATTAAAAAAACTATTCCCAAAATATATTTAAATAATAAAAAATTATATAAAACTGGCCTATCGGGGACATTGGTTGCTAGCCTTGAATTGGTGAGGGAAGGGGAATTATTAATTAAACAAAAAAATATATATAATAAAATATTTATAAAAAAAAAATAAAAAATGTCTAAGAGTGATAAAAAATTAATCGAAGCTATTTTGTTTGCATCTAAAGACCCAGTTGATGTAAAAACTTTAAAAACCAAAGTCAAAAGAGGAACAGACGTATTAAAAGTTCTGTATAACCTACAGGATGAATACAAATCAAGAGGCATAAATCTAGTATGTTTAGCTGACAAATGGTCATTTAGAACGTCATCTGATTTATCTGATAAGTTACGGAAAGAAATTTACGTGGAAAAAAAACTTTCAAAGGCAGCAATCGAAACTTTAGCAATTATAGCTTATCATCAACCTGTTACACGGTCTGAAATAGAGGAGATTAGAGGTGTATCTTTTAGCACTGGAACATTAGAAGTATTATTTGAATTAGGTTGGGTAAAACCACAAGGTAGAAAAAATATTCCAGGAAAACCACTGATGTACGCAACATCGGATACTTTTTTAAGTCACTTTAATATTAATTCAATTGATGACTTGCCGAATTCGGAAGAATTAATGGCCGCTGGACTAATAGATAATAGAGTCGATAGTTCAATTTTTGGTACCGCTAAGTTTGCTGAGGAAGATAAAGGCAAAGTTGAAAAAAACAGTTATTCAAACATAGATGATATGATCAGTGATACGTTAGAAAAAAAAGAATAATTGTTGTATTTTCTTAAAATTAACATATAAATTCATTATGAGTATAGGTTTTTGGCAAATAGCAATTGTAGTGGCACTAGTAGTTCTCTTATTTGGCAGGGGCAAAATTTCTGAGTTAATGGGAGACGTGGCCAAAGGTATAAAGAGCTTTAAAAAGGGCATGTCTGATGAAAACTCAGAAAATAAATCTATATCTAAAGACGATAACAATAAATCTGAAAGTTAAAAATGCCACAAATTGGGTGGTCTGAATTATTAGTAATAATTGTACTTGCAATATTAATAATCGGTCCAAAGGATTTTCCTGTCGTTGTAAAAAAAATCGGGTCATATGTTAAAAAAGTAAAATCCTATATTACTGAAATTCAGGATGATATCGAGAACGCTACAGATATAGACTCTGAGGAAAGTAATAAAAAAAATAAAAAATCTTAATGGTTGAAAAACAAGCAACTATTGGTGAACACTTAGTTGAATTAAGATCTAGGATATTAAAATGTATAATCTTTTTATTTATAACTTTCATTGGATGCTATTTCTTTGCTGATAAAATTTATGATTTTTTAGTTACCCCTTATGCAGAAGCAGTTAAAAACGATAATATTGATCGAAGATTAATTTTTACCGCTTTACATGAAACATTTTTAACGTATTTAAAACTAGCTTTTTTTTCTGCATTTTTTATATCCTGTCCAATTATTTTAATACAAATATGGAAATTTATTGCACCCGGGCTTTACAAAAATGAGAAGCTAGCATTATTACCGTTTATGGTAGCTACGCCAGTACTTTTTTTATTAGGGGGAATGTTAGTTTACTATTTAATTATGCCGCTTGCCATAGATTTTTTTTTATCATTTGAAAAAATAGCAACACCAGAAAGTTTACCAATTCAACTTGAAGCTAAAGTAAATGAATACCTCTCATTAATTACTAGGTTGATTATTGCATTTGGAATAAGTTTTCAATTGCCAGTTTTATTAACATTGCTAGCAAAAGTAGGTTTTGTTGATGCAGAATATTTAAGAAAAAGAAGAAAATATATAATAATAATAATATTCAGTATGGCCGCAGTATTAACCCCTCCAGATCCAATTACTCAAATAGGATTAGCATTGCCACTGCTTCTATTGTATGAAATATCAATTTTTACTGTTAAAATTGTAGAGAAAAAATGATTCTGGTAAAGTTTATTAGAGAAAATAAGAAAGAGGTAATTAATTCTTTAAATAATAGACAATTCAAAAATTCAGATAAAATTATTAATGAAATATTAGCTATTGATGAAAAGTACAGAGAAAATCTAGAGTCAATTCAAAAGCTTCAAAATAAAAGAAACGTAATATCTAAAGAGTTATCCTCTATAAAAAAAAATTCCAAAGAATTTAATCTTAAAAGCAATGAAGTTACAAATTTAAAAAATAAAATTAATGATTTAACAAATTTAAATGAAACAATTAAAGCTGAAAGTGACAATTTAATACATAATATTCCTAATATTTCTCACAATACAGTGCCTATAGGAAAAAATAACGAAGATAATAAGGAAATAAAAAAATTTGGAGATATTAATAAACATGATTTTAAAATTAAACCACATGATGAAATTGGCGTTAAATTAAATCAAATGGATTTTGAAAATGCAGCTAAAATTTCACGTTCTAGATTTGTTATACTTAAAAACAATCTTGCTTTATTAGAAAGAGCACTTGTTAATTTTATGTTGGACGTTCACACAAAAGAAAATGGTTATACGGAGCATTCCATGCCTGTAATTGTTAATTCCAAATCTATGTTTGGAACATCTCAACTTCCCAAGTTTGAAAATGATCAATATAATTTAGGTGACAATTTATGGTTAATACCAACTAGTGAGGTTTCTTTAACAAATATAGTGGCTGGGAAAATTATTGAATATGAAAATTTACCTTTAAGATTAGTTAGCAGTACACAATGTTTCAGAAAGGAAGCTGGAGCTGCTGGAAAAGATACTAAGGGAATGATTAGACAGCATCAGTTTACGAAAGTTGAATTAGTATCAATTATTCAACCAGAGAAAAGATTAGAAGAACTTGAAAGATTACTGTCTTGTGCAGAATCAATTTTAAAGAAATTAGAAATTCCGTATAGAGTTATTCTATTATGTAGCGGTGACATGGGTTTTAGTGCAGAAAAAACTTATGACATTGAGGTTTGGTTACCATCACAAAAAAATTATAGAGAGATATCAAGCTGTTCGAGCTGTGGAATTTTTCAATCTGTGAGAATGAATTCAAAATACAAAACTGTAGATGGAAAAAATGAGTATCTATCTACATTAAACGGTTCTGGTTTAGCCGTTGGTAGAACTATTGTAGCAATATTAGAAAACTATCAAAATTCAGATGGGTCAATAACGGTCCCGAAAGTGCTCGTACCTTATATGAATGGTTGTACAAAAATAAATTAATTCAATGGCGGAGAGGGTGGGATTCGAACCCACGAATGAGTTGCCCCATTGCTGGTTTTCAAGACCAGTGCTTTCAACCGCTCAGCCACCTCTCCATTGATAATAGCGCATTTATAAATATTTATAGCCAAATATCAATAAATGACTTTCATTTTTGATTATGTTATCCAAAATAATGAACTTAATTAAAATATTATTTTTTATCTTATTAATACTTAAGCCTGAAATATTAAATGCAAACGAGGATTTTAATAATTGGGTCAAAAACTACAAAAAATACGCTGTTAAGCAAGGAGTAAATCAAGTCACTGTTGACACAGCATTTAAAAATGTAAAATTTTTAGAGAGAATAATAACTTACGACAGAAGACAGCCTGAATTTATAGAAAAAACAAATGTGTATATAAAGAAAAGAATAAATATTAAAAAAATTCAATCTGCTAAATCATTAATTAAATCAAATAGAGATCTACTTAATAAAATTGAAAAGGAATTTGATGTTCCTGCAAATTATCTTGTAGCTTTATGGGGTATAGAAACCCATTTTGGAAGACACAAAGGTAAAGTAGATATTATATCTGCATTATCTACTCTCTCATATGACAAAAGAAGATCCGAGTTTTTTTCTAAAGAGCTTTTAATATTATTAAGATTAATTGATAAAAAAATTATTAAATTAGATTCATTAGTTGGTTCCTGGGCAGGCGCACATGGGAATTTTCAATTTATGCCATCATCAATTCAAAACTTTGCTATAGATTATGATAATAATAATAATATAGATTTATATGTTTCCTTAAATGACTCGTTTGCATCTGCAGCAAATTATTTAAATAAAATTGGATGGGATAAAAACCCATGGGGATTTAAAGTTAAATTAGAAAAAGAAATTAATCCTAAATATATAGGTATAGATGCAAGAAAACTAAAAAAAAAATTAGCAATAAAAAAATGGAAAAAACTTGGAGTAAAATTATCTGATAGTGTAAAAATAAATGAAAATTTAAACGCCCGACTTATAAGACCTGATGGCAATAGCGGAGACTATTACTTGGTACTCAACAATTATGAAAAATTGCTACATTGGAACAGATCTTTAAGATTTGCCATTACGATCGGAATTTTTGCAGATTATTTAAAAAATGTATAGATTTTTATATTTATTATTTTTATTTTTATTTTCATGCATTTCTCAAAAATCTATATATGAAACAAAAGGTTTTATATCTTTAAATAATGAAGGCATCATTGCAATTAAAAATTTGAAAAAAAATAGATTAGTCAAAATAATAAATATAGAAAACAAGAATTATGTTAAAATAATTACCAATGCGGATTACAAAGGTTCACAAAATAGAGTCGGAAATATCGATTTTAAATCCTTAAATAATTTAAAACTTTCAAAAAACTTTCCATTAGTCTATATTGAAGAGTCAATCGAAAATCCTAAATTTATTGCAAAAAAAGCCAAAATTTATGAAAAAGAAAAAAAAGTTGCGTCTTCAGTTTCACGTGAGCTAATAAGCACAGAGACAATCAGTGAGTCAGATAAAAAATATATTTATTTAGAATATGGCCCATTTTATAATGAATCTTATGCCTATACTTTAGTTAAAAACCTTAAAAAAAATATTAGGACGAAAAAAATAGTTATTATATCAAAAAAAAATGATAATTATGTATTCGTAGGACCTTTAATAAATTTAAAAGAGTTTGACGAATATAGTGATAAATTAAGTAAACTAAATGGTTATAATATAATAATAAAATGAAAAAAACTTTGCTTTTAATAATACTTTTAATTTTGCCTTCATTATCTTACTCTAAAATAACTACTTCTGCGTCTCAAGCAATAGTAATAGATGTTAACTCAGAAAAAATTTTATTTGAAAAAAACTCTGATCAAAAAATTTCACCTGCTTCGATGACAAAAATTATGACAAGCATTGTTGCGTTTGACTTAATTAAAAAAAAGGAATTATCAATTAACGAAAAATTCCTTGTATCTAACAAAGCTTGGAGAATGTCAAAAAGCGGTTATTCCTCTATGTTTATATTGCCCAATGACAAAATCTCTGTTTTAAATTTATTAAAAGGCATAATTATTGTTTCCGGGAATGATGCTTGCATAGTTTTAGCAGAGGGTATAGCCGGAACAGAAGCTGCATTTGCTGATTTAATGAATGAAAAAGCTATTGAAATTGGATTAAAAAATACAAACTTTACTAATTCATCAGGTATTTATGACGGAAATAATTTTTCAACCGTTTCTGATATAGCCATCATGTCAATCTACATGATTAAGAATTACCCTGAACTTTACAAACTTTATGCAGAAAAAGAATTTACTTGGGACAGAACTGGTGGTGATCCAATAAAACAAGGAAATAGAAATGTGTTGTTGTATAGAAACATAGGCGCGGATGGTATTAAAACCGGCCATTTATCTGACTCGGGGTATTCTCTAGCGGCAACAACGAAACTGAATGACAGAAGAATAATTAGCGTAATCAGCGGAACAAAATCTTCGTCCGAGAGAACAAAAGAAAGCTTAAAATTAATTAATTATGCAAAAATTAGATACGACCTATTAAAAATTCCCAAAAATATTGATTTAAAAATCAAGTCATGGAACATTAATGCTGGGCATGTTATAGGCACTTTGAGAGATGATGTATTTATTACTACAGAAAAAAGAAAAAAAAATAAAATAAAAATATTAGCTAAAGTAAAAGAGCCAATTAAATCCAGTGTTAAAAAAGGAGACATTTTGGGTAAATTAGAAATTTATTATAATAATGAATTAATTAAATCTGAAGAAATTATATCCAATACTGAAACAAAAAAAGTAAATTTTATGAAAAGATTTTTAAACTCTATAAGTTTTTTTGTATGGGGTTAAAACATGAAAAAGTTTATAACATTTGAAGGAATTGATGCTTCTGGAAAATCTACACAGATTAAAATAATTTATAAAATTTTAAAAAATCAAAATAAAAAAGTTTTTATTACCAGAGAACCTGGTGGTACAAATTTTGCCGAGAAAATTAGAAATCTAATAATAAAAAGTAATTTGACACCATTATCAGAGCTAATGCTCTTTTATGCAGCGAGGCATGACCATTTTAAAAAAATAAACCACTATCTAAAAAAAAAATATATTGTATTATGTGATAGATATGTTCATTCCACATATGCATACCAACATTATGAACAAAAAATAGACAAGAAACTGATTAATTTTTTGCAAAACACAATAGGAAAAAATTCATATCCCGATTTAACTTTTTTAATTGATTTGCCGGTAGTCTTAGCCAAAAAAAGGCTTAAATCAAGAAGAAGAAATAACGACAAATTTGATAATTATGATTTAAAAAAATTAAACATTATAAGAAAAGCCTTTTTAAAGGAGAAAAAAAAAGATAAAAAAATTTTTTTAATAGATGGTAAATTAAATAAAAATGAAGTAACTGACCAGATAACTAAAATTTTGGTAAAAAAGAAAATTTTAAATGGATAATAATAATTTTTTATCTAATCAACTTAAAATGTTTATTGATTTAAATAACAAAAATATTTTACCTAGTCCTATTCTGCTATTAACGAATGATGTTAAAGAAGTCTTTTTTTTTGTAAAAAAGTTAGTTAGTAATTTTATTGGATTAAATTATACAAGCGAGAAGGATGATGCTGTTTTTAATAATAGATTTGATATTTACATCTTAGATTTAACTAAGTCTACAGGAATTGATATAACACGAGACTTAATAAAATTTACAAATTTTAGAAGCTTAAGTAAAAATAACAAATATGTATTAATTAATAATATTTCTTTTCTAAATAGCTTTGCCACAAACTCATTACTAAAAACTTTAGAGGAAAATATTGATAATTGTAATTTTATTATGGTTTCTTCTGTAAATGATAAAATTTTAGAAACTATAAAATCGCGTTGTTATAAATTTAAATATTTTCTTAAAAATACTGATATAATAAAGAATGAAACCCTTGATATAAGGCAATCTATTGAAAATTATAATAATGAAAAATCTAATGAGAATTTCAATATGGTTAAATTCGCTTTACTCAAACACTTTAAAGAAAATAATAAATTTAATTACGAAAATTTAATAAGAAAATTTAAAATTCTAGACAAATCAAAAAAATTTAATCAAAATTTAAAAAATTTAATTTGATATCAATGACTAAAAATTTTTTTATTACTACTCCAATTTATTATCCTTCTGGCAAACCCCATATGGGTCACGCATATTCAAGTATATTAACAGATATAATCGCTAGATTTAAGAGATTAGAAGGGTATGAGGTGTTTTTTTTAACTGGTACAGATGAACATGGTTTAAAAATACAAAAATCTGCGGAAAAGGATAACAAGGATCCAATTGATTTTTGTAATGAAGTTTCAGATGTCTTTAGAAACTTATCAAATCAACTAAATTTAAGTAACACAGACTTTATAAGAACAACAGAGGATAGACATAAAAAAGTTGTTGAACAGCTATGGGGAATTTTGAGCAAGAATGATCAAATTTATCTATCGAAATACTCTGGTTGGTACTCAATTTCAGATGAGGCATACTATGCTGAAGATGAGATATTTGAAGAAGATGGTAAAAAAAAATCAATAACTAGCGGTAGTGAGGTTGAATGGATGGAAGAGGAAAGCTATTTCTTTAAATTATCTAGCTTTGAAAAGAAACTATTGTCGTTCTATGAAAAAAATCCTGATTTTGTTCAACCAGAATCTCGAAAGAACGAGGTTGTAAGTTTTATAAAACAAGGATTGAAAGATTTATCTGTTTCGAGAACTACATTTAATTGGGGTATAAGTGTGCCAGGTCACAAAAAACATATTATATACGTTTGGTTAGATGCTTTAGTAAATTATATTAGTGCATCTAACTACTTTAATAAAGATCAGCACGCGCCTTGGCCTGCTGATATTCATATAATAGGAAAAGATATTTTGAGATTTCATGCTGTATATTGGCCTGCTTTTTTAATGGCAGCAGATCTTCCCTTGCCTAAAAAAATTTTTAGTCATGGATGGATACTTTCAGGTGACGAAAAAATGTCAAAGTCGAAGGGAAATATATTAAATCCAATTGAGTTGATAAATGAGTATGGTACAGATGAAATCAGATATTATCTTGCTAAAGAAGTAGTCTTTGGTTTAGACGGAAAGATAAATAAAGATAACATAGAAATTTGCATAAACGATTTGGCTAATAACATTGGAAATCTTACACAAAGAGTTTTTGCTCTAATTGATAAATATTATGAGTCAAAAATGCCTAATACATCAGAAAATTATACTCAAAATTCAATCACAATAATAGAACCAAAAAATTTTATTAAATGTCTGCAAAATCTTGAAATTCATAATTATATAAAAGAAATCAATAAGTATTCTTCTAAAATTAACAAATACGTAAATGATAATGAACCATGGAATAGAAAATTAAATAGTGATACAAACATAAAAAATATATTAAATACATCTTTAAATTCTATTAAGAACATATTTATATTAATGCACCCAATAATGCCAAAAAAATCAGAATATTTCCTAAATTTACTTGGATTGAATACTTTTAGTATTAATAATTTAAAAATAGATATTCCAGTTGGGCAAGTCCTAACCAAACCAAAGATTTTATTCAAAAAATATTAATGGAACTAATAGATTCACACTGTCATTTGTATTATGAGCCAATGCTTAACAATTATGAAGAATTAATTAAAAATTGTAAAAAAAAAGGAATAAATAAACTTTTAACTATTGGCATAAATTTAGAAACTTCAATTTTAAATTCAAAACTAAGTGCAAAATATAGAGAAATTTATGCAACAGTTGGCCTTCATCCAAATAACATAAATGAAATTTTTAACGACGAAGATTATATAAATTTAATAAAAAAAAATAAAAAGATTATAGGTATTGGTGAAACAGGACTTGATTATTATAGAACTAAAACTAAACTAGATATACAAAGAAAAAATTTTATTGACCATATAAATTTAAGTGAAAAATGCAACCTGCCATTAGTAGTTCACACTAGAGATGCAGAAAACGATACATTGCAATTATTGAAATTATATATGAAAAAACCAGATGCCAGATTAATCATACATTGTTTCACCGGAACTAAAGAATTTGCTAAGAAACTTTTAGATTTTGGTGCTCATATATCTTTTAGCGGAATTATTACATTTAAAAAAAATAACGATCTAAGAGAGGTTGTTAAATATGTGCCTGATGATAAAATATTAATCGAAACAGACTCTCCATATTTATCTCCTGAACCATTTCGTGGTAAAATGAATACTCCTCAGAATTTAGATATTATTGCCTTAGAAGTGGCAAAAATTAAAAATATCAATGAAAAAATGATATACAGAATTACAACAAATAATTTTAATAAAATCTTTAAAATAATATGAAAAAAATAGCTGTAGTACTTCCTTTGACAGAAAATTATTCTATAAAATATTCTGGTGCAGTTTCTTTATTTACAAAAGAGTATACTCGAAAAAGCAAATTTAAGTACAAAATTTATGGCAGTACAGAAAAAAAAGATATTGTAGATAAAAATTATAAAAATATTGAAATTGGAAAAATCAAATTAAGAAGCTCAAATGTGGAGTATGCTGAACTATTAGTTAAAGAAATTAAAAAGTTTAACCCTGACATAATAGAAATTCATAACAGACCGCAAATTGCAAATTTATTAAAAAACGAAACACAAAAAAAAATAATTCTTTATTTTCATAATGATCCGATTAATCTTAGAGGTTCAAAAACAGAAAAAGATAGAGAATTACTCTTAGAAAGTATAGACAAAATACTCTTTGTAAGCTCATACTTAAAAGATCAATTTTTTAAAAATATTAATTTTAAAAATTCAGATAAAACTCAAGTTGTATATGCAGGAGTTAAAAAAGAAAATAATTTTCCGTTAAAAAAAAATACAATAATATTTGCAGGCAAACTAAATACTTCGAAGGGATATGATATTTTTGGCAAAGCTGCCATGCGTATATTAAAGCTTCACAAAAATTGGTCAGTGGAGGTTGTGGGAGATGAGCCTAGAGAGAAGATTGTTTTTTCTCATGCTAGATTTAAAAATTTAGGATGGCTTAAGTACGCTGATACAATCAATAGAATTCGAAAAGCTGCTATTAGCGTAATACCTTCGCGATGGGAAGAGCCATTAGGTCGTGTAGCTATAGAATCTGGTGCAGCAGGTTGTGCTACGATAATTTCTGACAAAGGTGGGTTACCGGAGACATTAAAATATAAAATAACACTAGATAAGTTAGATGAGCTTTCTCTATTTAATGCAATTAATAATATTATTAAAAATAAAAAATTGAGAATAGATTTGCAAAAAAAAGCGTTTAAAAATCATGTGCATGATATCAATAAAATAAGTATAGAACTAGATAATATCAGGAATAATCTTATAAATAATAAAATTTATATTAATTTAAATCGGCCTATAAAAGTATTGCATATTGCTGATACACATATCAGACATAATGGAAGATTATATTATTCTACATCAAAAAAAATTAATAATGGTTTTTTATTAAACAACTATAATGTGCTTTCAATAAGCGATAGAGATATTCTGAGTACATCAAAAAATATTTATGACTTAGAGGGAAAAAAAAATTTATCAAAAATAGTACTATCTTCGGTTAATAATTTTAAACCTGATATAATAATGCTTGGACATGCTGACAATCTAATGCAAGATCCTTTATATAAAATAAAAAAAAATTTTTCAGGAATTAAAATCTCACAATGGTTTCTTGATCCTTTAATAAAAACTGGACCTGACTTTATTAAAAATAAAAATAGAATATTATCTAAAAGCGATATTGTTGATACAAATTTTATTACTACATCGCCTGATCAAATATCATTTTTAAACAAAAAAAATAGTTTTTTTATTCCTAACCCAGCTGATCCATCTATTGACGTTAATAATTTTTCTAATAACAAAAAATCGTTTGATATATTTATAGCTATAAGTCATGGTCAGCATAGAGGCACTCTTAAAAAAAATCATTCAGATCCCAGAGAAAAATTTATTAAAAAAATAGTTAATAGCTGTGCAGATTTGTCATTTAAAATTTATGGAATGAACAATAATCAACCCGTATGGGGTGATGAATTTTTTGAAAAATTGTCATTTTGTAGATTAGCTATAAATATTAGTAGAGGACAACCAATTAAGTATTACTCTAGTGATAGAATCACATCTACTATGGCTAATGGAGTAGCAACTATAATTGATAAAAAGTATTATTTTCAGGACTTCTTCAATAAAAACGAGCTTATAACATACGGTAATGAAACCGATTTGATAGACAAAATTAAATATTATAAAAATAATGAAAATGAACTTTCTAAAATAGGCAAAAATGGAAGAGTTAAATATTTTAAGCTATTTAATAATAAATTAGTTACTAATTTTATGATAGGTAAATCCTTGGGTTTATCGTATGATAAGCGTGATTGGATGAAATAGTGATTTGTTCAATTATTATTCCAACATTTAACAATTTTCATTATCTCAAGTTAACCATTGAAAGCATAAAAAAAAACTCAAATTACCAGCACGAAATTATTGTTCATGTAAATGAGGGATTAGATGATACTCTAGTCTATCTAAAAAAAAATAATATAGTTTATACATTCTCAAGAAAAAATTTAGGATTGTGTACTTCGACTAATATAGCATCAAAAAAGTCGACAACAGATTTTATTTTGTACTCGCATGACGACATGTATTACTGTCCAGGATGGGATCTTGCATTAGAAAATGAGGTTAATAATTTAAATCATAATTTGTACTATTTTTCATCCACTATGATTGAGCAAAATTCAGGTCATATTGCATTTGATTGTGGATCTACTTATAAAAATTTTAATGAGAATAAATTATTAGAAAACTACAAAAAACTAACTTATTATGATTATCAAGGTTCGCATTGGGCTCCACATTTGATACATAGGGCAGTGTGGAAACAAATTAATGGTTTTAGTCAAGAGTTTGATCCAGGTATAGGTTCAGATCCGGATTTGAATATGAAACTTTGGAATGCAGGGGTAAGAATTTTTAAAGGTTTAAGTAAATTTAAGGTTTATCACTTTGGATCTATATCATTAAGAAAAAAACCTGAGCTTAAAGTGAATAAAGGAACAAATACATTTTTAAAAAAATGGGGCATTACACCAGTTTTTTTTACTAAACATTATTTAAGAGGTGGTTTATTTTCCTATAATACAATAAAAACTACACCATATAATGGGCCATTGAAGAATCCAAAAATAAACGTATCTTATATAATTGGTAAAATAATTTGCCGGCTAAAATTTTTGATATTAATAATATTGCGAAAGTAATCGACTTATATATTGGCTTTATATCGTTTGTATTTATTTATTTGATATTTTATTTAAAGCGTTATTTTTAAACAAATCTGCTTCTTTAATATACCTACGTACCATATCTACAGATTTATGACCGGTCATTGCCATTATATTTCTTTCACTAGCTCCTAACTCAGCTGTACTAGTTGCAAAGCCTGATCGCAAACTATGTCCTGCATATTTTTTATCATCTAAGCCTGCGTTTGATGCATGTTTTTTAATAATTAGAGCAACATTTTTATCTGATATAGGAAAAATCAAGTCATTTTTATTTTCTTGCAACCATTTTTTTAGATGATCTACAGGACAATATTCAAATTTTTTAAAGTAGGGAATTGCCTTTGTCATTCCCTCACCAGACTGATCTGATTTAGATTTTTTTACAAATATTTTTACTCCCTCTTTAACAAATTCAACATCATCTCTAGTAATAGAAACTAGCTCTGATCTTCTAAATCCACCCGAAAACCCTATTAAAATTATCGATTTATCTCTTAATTTTTTGTATTCACTTAATGATGAATTATTAATAACTCTAATTATATCTTTTAAATTATCAAACATTAGTGGTTTTTTTGCCTTTTGATAAACTCCTATTTGTCTTTTAATGCCAAGTAAATTATCGACGATTGCAGGATGATTTGTATCTAAATAATAACCTTTATACCTATGCATGACTTTAATAGATGCTAAACGTCTTTTTAGTGTGCTAAATTTTGATTGTTTTGATAAGTGCGTGAGATATAGAGATACTGCCTTTGGTTCTGTTGGCATACTTTTTATGTCATGCTTAGAGCAAAAAAGAACAAAGTCCTTAAAGTCAGATTTGTATGCTCGGATGGTATTTTTAGCTTTTGACAATTTTAAATTGTCTAGCGTTTCAATTTCTAATTTTTTAATTTCAGTTGTTAAATTACTCATAATTTCCGATAACAATTAATTATCGGAATATATATATTAGTTAATTATTATGTCAATATTTAAATTTCATAAAAATAAATTGCGATATTTAAATATACATATTTTAATAATTACTATTAAAATCAATAGTTTATATTATATATTTAACTGATGTGTTAATATTTAGGTAAGAATAACTGACCTAGACAAATTAAGTGAAATAAATTAATTAATTATTCTTTTCCAGGATTCTTAGATTTAGCCATCTCTGTTCTCCTGGAAAAGCTAAATTGAGCTATTTTAAAGGGTTTATAGACCCAGCGGACATAATAAATTTCGAAGCATCCTCGAAATTCATATCTAAATAGACAAGATCCTCCTTGGGAACCATTAATAGAAATCCACTTGTCGGGTTTGGCGTTGTAGGAACAAAAACATTTATTAATTTCCGATTTATTTTATTACTAATTTCTCCCTCGTTTTCATTAGTTGCAAAACCTATTGACCATATGCCTTTTCTTGGGTACTCCAATAAAACAATTTTTTTATTACTATTGTCTTTATTTGCAAAGCTTTTAGTTAATTGACCTAATCCATTATAAATTGTCCTTAAAATAGGAATTTTATTTAATATCTTTTCATTAAATGATAATAATCTTTTACCTAGAAAGGTTAGAGACAAAAGCCCAATTAAAGTTAAAATTATGAATGCTATTAGTATTTCTAAACCCGGTATATCAAAAGGCAAATATTGATTTGGATTTATTGATTTTGGTATAATTTTTTCAGAGACATTAATTATAAATATTGTTAAATATGCAGTAGCAGCTATTGGTATCATCACTACTACACCAGCTAAAAAATAGTTTCGTATTTTAGTTATTAATGATTTTTTTTTAGTGCTTTTTAAAGGATTATTGGTCATATTTATTTTATTTGTAAATTCATGTTAAATCGTGCTTGTAATTGTTTAATTTACACTTTATTTTGGTAATTAAAACATGAAAAGACGTCAATTTTTAACATATTTAGGCTGCGGGTGCTGTGCATTTGCTCTTAATGCTTGTACTTCAACCCCTATCACAGGCAGAAAACAGCTAAAAATATACCCTGAATCTATGATAAATGCGCAAGCGGCAAAAGCTTACAAACAGTTTAAGAGAAAAGCTAAATTAAGTAGAGATTTAACAACACTAAACAGTATCAAAACAATTGGCAAGAAAATGGAAATTGCTATTAGTGAGTACTTTAAGAAACAAGGAAAAAATGATCCAACTAAAAATTTCCAATGGGAATATATATTAGTTGATGATGATAAAATGTTAAATGCATGGTGTATGCCAGGTGGAAAAATTGCTGTTTACTCTGGGATTTTAAAAGTAACAAAAAACACTGATGGTTTAGCAAATGTAATGGGTCATGAGATAGCTCATGCAGTTGCTAAACATTCTGTAGAAAGGGCAAGTGCTGCTACAGCATTAAATGTTACAACGGCTGTCGCAGATGCATTACTTGGAGGAGCTATTAGTAGAACAAGAAATACTGTTGGACAAACAACTGGTGTAGATATTTTGAAAGTAGGAATATTCAACCCTTTTACTAGAAAACAAGAAACAGAAGCTGACTACCTAGGGCTGGCGTTTTCATCTCTTACTGGTTATGATTTATTAGAAGCTTCAGAGTTATGGGCAAGAATGAGAAAATTACAGAAAGGCAAGATTCCACCGCAGTTCCTAAGTACGCACCCCTCGCCTAGCAATAGAATAAAACAAATCAAGCTTTGGATACCAGAGATAAAGGCTAGATTTCCTAAAATTAAGGGTATCTAGTTTTTTTTTTAAATTTTTTAAAAACCTTACTTAAACAAACATCACAGGTTTGTGATAATTTTAACCTATAAACTTGCGGTGATATCTTTATATCGTTTTTGCAATTTTTGCATTTAACAAAATAAAAATTTTTTTTTGACATTATTTTGGTGAGCCCGACAAGGTTCGAACTTGTGACCCATTCCTTAAAAGGGAATTGCTCTACCTACTGAGCTACGGGCCCACGTTTTAGTTATAATTTTTTAAAGCCGATATTCAATGCGTTAAAAAAACCTGTTAATAATAAAATTTCTTTAAAATATCAAGTAATTTGGTCAATTATTCAACATTTCAAAATTTTTTTTATAAAAATTCTCAAAATTATTTATACTTATATTATATCTTATTTTGCTCATCAAATCTTGGTAAAATGCAATATTATGCCATGTTAACAGTATAGAAGCTAAAATTTCATTTGTATTAACTAAATGGTTAAGGTAATTTTTGCTATAATCTGTTGAGGCAGGACAATTAACATTTTCGTCTAATGCAGTGTCGTCCGTAGCATATTTGGAATTTCTCAAATTTATTTTTCCATTCCAAGTATAAGCTAGCCCTGTCCTTCCTGATCTTGAGGGTAAAACACAATCAAACATATCAATACCGCGCTTAACAGACCCCAGTATATCACCTGGTGTTCCAGTACCCATTAAATAACGTGGTTTATCTTTAGGCAGTTCATTTTTTAAACAATCTAAAGTTTCAAACATTTCTAATTGACTTTCCCCTACCGCAAGGCCGCCGACAGCGTAACCGTCAAAAGAAATATCTAACAAATTTTTTAGGTTATCTATTCTTAAATCATTAAAAACGCCACCTTGTACAATACCAAATAAAAACTTATCTCTATTTATGCCGAATTCTTTTTTTGATCTTTGAGCCCATCTCAATGATAAATTAGACGATTTTTCTATTAAATCTTTGTCCTTAGAATATTTTGGACATTCATCAAAAACCATAACAATATCAGAATTTAGTTTTTTTTGAATAGCAATACTAATCTCCGGTGATAAAAAAATTTTTTTACCATCAACATGTGAATTAAAATAAACTCCCTCTTCAGTAATTTTTGTGTTTTTAGATAAAGACATAACCTGAAAGCCCCCAGAGTCTGTTAATATGGGTAAATTGGAATTCATGAATTCATGCAAACCACCCATTCTATAAATTCTTTCTATACCAGGTCTAATGTAAAGATGATAAGTATTACATAAAATAATTTGAGATGTTGTATTTACGATTTGTTCGTTAGTCAGACCTTTTACAGTTGCCTGAGTACCAACAGGCATAAAAGCAGGCGTATCTATATCGCCTCTTTTTGTTTTTATTTTTCCTAATCTAGCACACCCATCTTCTTTCATAAGATGAAAAGAGATTGACATAAAAAATTATTTTATTTCTATTTTTTCAATGTAATCAGGTTTGTCAACAGATCCACTACCAGGTTCCCCTTTTTTAATTTGATCTACAAATTCCATACCAGATATAACTTTACCAAAAACAGTGTACTGCCTGTCTAAATGCGGTGCTGATTTAAAGCAAATAAAAAACTGACTATTGGCACTATCTGGATTAGCAGATCTTGCCATTGAAACTGTGCCTCTTTCATGCGGGATGTTATTAAATTCTGCTTTTAAATCTGGTAACTCTGAGCTTCCTGTTCCAACCATTCTTTGATTAAAATCATTTATATTTCCAAATTTAATATCCCCGGTTTGTGCCATAAAACCCTCTATTACACGATGAAAAACTACACCATCATATTTTCCTTCTTTTGCTAATTTTAAAACTCTATCAACATGTTTTGGCGCATCCTCGTGAAATAACTCAATTTCCACATCTCCATATTTTAATTTGATAATTATTTTATTTTCCATTGCGAGTCCTTTGTTTGAGTTTAGTATAGCAGTTATTAATAATAGTATATGAAATATTTTCATAATTTTTTAAATTTTTTTTTTATAAGTAATAATACAGGTTTAGGTACAAATTTAGCCACATCTCCACCCAAAGAAGCAATTTCTTTTACCATATTTGATGATATTGCCTGATTTTGTATTTCAGCCATAAGAAAAATAGTTTGTACATTTTTATTTAAATTATTATTCATACCAGCTAATTGAAATTCATATTCAAAATCAGCTACCACTCTTAAACCTCTTATTAAAATATTTGCATTTACTTTCTTACAATAATTTACAGTTAATCCACTAAAGTTTACTGTTTTAATTTTCTTTCTTAATTTTTTTGGAAGTAGTTTTAAAGTTTTAGAAACAATTTCCTCTCTTTCCTTAATGTTAAATAAAGTTTTTTTATTTTTATTATGAGCAATTCCAACATAAAGAATGTCAACAATTTTTATTGCTCTTTTGATAATATCTAAATGACCATATGTTAATGGATCAAATGTTCCAGGATATAATGCTATTTTTTTAGTCATCCTTTAAATGCAAACATGCAGATACAACCTTTTCGTCTGTAGCTGTATTTAAAACCTTTACTCCGCGACTAACAATCCCGGTTACCCTAATTGTCTTTGCACTACAGCTTATTGTTTGTCCCTTATTTGTAATAAGCATTATACTATCCGCTTGATTAACCGGAAAACATGCAACTAAATTACCATTTTTTTTATCGATTATTATACCTTTCCTTCCCTTGCCACCTCTTGCTTGATTATTGTATTCAAATGATGACGTTCTTTTACCATAACCATTCTCAGTAATCGATAATATATACTGTTCTTTATTTTTTAATTCCATTAATTTTGTATTTTTTTTAATCATACCTTCTTCGTTTTTTAAAATAATTTTTTTTTCATTTTCACTACTTTCTACTTTGTTAATTACAGATAGCGAGATTACTTCATCATTGTTTGACAATTTTATACCCTTAAGGCCTTTTGAAGATCTCCCCTTAAAAAGTCTTATTTTATTTATATTTGTTCTTAAGCATAATCCATTAAAGGTGCTTATTAAAACATCTTGATCATCTCTTACTAATTTCACTGCTGCTATCTCATCATGTTTATCTAGCTTCATAGCTATGATTCCATTAGATTGAATATTTTGAAAGTCTTCTATATTATTTTTTCTTAATTTTCCTTTCTTGGTAATAAATAAGATTTTTAATAACTTTCTGTTGGCATTTTGGTCAGGTAATAACATAATTGATGTCACTTTATTCTCGTTATTTAATGAGGCAAATAAATTCGATATTGGCTTACCTTTTGACTGGTTTGACCCCTCTGGTATTTTCCATCCTTTAATTTTAAATACCTTTCCTTTATTCGAAAAAAACAAAACTGTAGATGCAGTATTTCCAGTAAATATTTCAGTAACAAAATCTTCCTCACGAGTTTTAATACCTATCTTACCCTTTCCGCCACGTTTTTGTAATCTAACTGATGTCAATGGAGATCTTTTTATATAACCTTGGTTTGTAAGCGTTACTACAATATCCTCATGCTGAATAACATCTTCTATATCTAGGTTTAAAGCTTGATCACTAAATTGTGTAATTCTATCTTTTCCATATTTATTTTTAATATTAATTAACTCTTCTTCAATATATCTTAATAACGAACTCCTATTATTTAAAATATTCTTTAATTTTTCAATTGTTTTACAAAGTATTTTAAGTTCTTCATCTATCTCATCAAAACCAATTGCTGTTAATCTTTGTAGTTTTAGATCCAATATTGATTTAACTTGTGTATCAGACAAATAATTTAATTTTTTTTATCAATGTCAGAGATTTGAAGAATTTTATCTTCAATTTTTGACTTATTAAAATCCCATTTTTTTTTGAGTAAAAAAATTTTAGCTTCTTCCGGATTTTTTGATCTTCTAATAATTGAAATAACCTCATCAATATTTTCGATTGAAATAAACAATCCTATTAAGACTAAAACTCTGTCTTTAGCTTTTTTTAACTCAAATAAGGATCTTCTTATAATGGTTTTTTCTCTAAATTTTAAGAAAGTATCTATGAAGTCTATTAAAGATAAATTTTGAGGTCGATTATCTTTTATGGCGAGTGTATTAAATCCAAATGAACTTTCTAATGGAGAGTATTTGTAAAGTTGATTTAAAATTATTTCATGATTAGTTTGTTTTTTTATCTCAATTACAATTCTTATACCATCTTTATTTGACTCATCTCTTAAATCAGATATTCCCTCAATTTTTTTATCTCTTATTAAGGTAGCAATTTTTTCTATAAGCGCGGTTTTATTAACTTGATAAGGTATAGATGTAATTATTAGAGATGTTTTTTCATTTTTTTGTTTTTCGATATCTACTTCGCCACGTATTTTGATTGATCCTCTTCCGTCTTTATATCCCTTGTATATTTGTTCTGTTCCCAAAATTATACCGCCTGTTGGAAAATCTGGACCTGGAATAATCTTCATTAAATCTTTTAAAGTTATATTTTCATTTTTAATGTAAGCTAATGTACCATCTATAACCTCCTTTAGATTATGAGGTGGAATGTTGGTTGCCATACCCACAGCAATACCACCTGCCCCATTAACAAGTAAGTTTGGAAATTGTGAAGGAAGAACTTTTGGTTCTAACTCAGTTTCATCGTAGTTATTTTGAAAGTCTACAGTATTTTTTTGAATATCAGAAACTAAATGTTCAGTAATTTTTGCTAGTTTTATTTCTGTATATCTCATTGCGGCAGCGTTATCTCCATCGATAGATCCAAAATTACCTTGGCCATCTAATAGTCTAACCTTCATAGAAAAATCCTGAGCCAGTCGCACCATTGCATCATATACAGCTTGATCTCCATGCGGATGATATTTACCAATTACATCTCCAACTATTCTAGCAGATTTACGGTATTGCTTATTCCAATCGTAACCACCTTTATACATGGCGTATATTATTCTTCTGTGTACAGGCTTTAATCCGTCTCGTGCGTCTGGTAAGGCTCTACTAACAATCACACTCATCGCGTAAGATAAGTATGATGATTTCATTTCATCGCGTATATTACGAATAGCAGTTTTTTTTTCTTTCATTTTAAAAGTCTAGAAAGGAACTTCGTCGTCTATTTTTGTTTTAGAGGCATTTTCATCTGATGGTAAATTGCTCGTTGTGTCCTGATCGACACCACTATCTATAGATTTACCTGTGCCTCCTAGCATTGTAAGAGTTGAGTTGTAACCTTGCAATACAATCTGAGTGCTAAATTTTTCCTGGCCGTTACTATCTGTATATTTTGTAGTACTAATTTGACCTTCGACATAAACTTGAGCACCCTTTTTTAGATATTTCTGTACTACATTAACAAGCCCCTCATTAAATATAACCACACGATGCCACTCAGTTTTCTCTTTTTTTTCGCCTGAATTTTTATCTTTCCAACTTTCACTTGTAGCTAAGCTAAGAATTGCAACGCTTTTTCCATTTTGAGTAGATTTTATGTCTGGGTCATTACCCAATCTGCCTATTAAAAATACTTTATTAAGACTTCCTGCCATTTTTTCTTTATTTAATTGGTTTATATATTATTAATTTATACCATATATCGCATATAATTAGAACAAATTAACATTTAAACCATCTAACTATGTTGAAAAATATTGTTGTAAAAGGTGCAAAAGAACACAACCTAAAAAATATATCGCTTGAAATACCACGTGACAAGCTAGTGGTAGTAACAGGCTTATCAGGGTCGGGAAAGTCCTCATTGGCGTTTGACACGATTTATGCTGAGGGACAAAGAAGATACGTTGAAAGTCTATCAGCCTATGCAAGGCAATTTCTTGATAAAATGAAAAAACCTAATGTGGACCTGATCGAAGGTCTTTCGCCGGCTATATCTATTGAACAAAAAACTACTTCAAAAAATCCAAGGTCAATTGTAGCAACAGTAACAGAAATATATGATTATATGAGAGTTTTATACTCACGCGTTGGTATCCCCTACTCTCCGTTCACAGGCAAACCTATTAAATCTCAAACTGTTAGTGAAATGGTTGATAAAATTTTAGATTTACCTAAGCCATCCAAAGTAAATTTATTTTCTCCAATTGTCCGCGGTAGAAAAGGAGAATATCGTAAAGAAATTTTAAATTTTAAAAAACAAGGTTTCGAAAAAATTAGAATTGACGGTAAAATATATGACATCGATTCAGTTCCAAATCTAAATAAAAAAATTAAACACAATATTGAATTATTGGTAGATAAATTTATTAACAAAAAAGAAGATGAAAAAAGAATTTCTGAAAGTGTTGAATTATCATTAAAACTTTCAGATGGGCTGTTGTATACAGAATATGTAGATAATAATATTCCTAAAGAACATCAAAAAACTAATAAGATAATATTTTCTTCGAAATTCGCATGTCCAGAATCAGGATTTACAATAGAAGAAATTGAACCTAGGCTTTTCTCTTTCAATTCCCCCTTTGGTGCTTGTACAGAATGTGATGGGCTAGGTGTTGATTTATATGTTGATCCAAAATTAGTTATTCCAGATGATCGGAAATCAATTGCTGACGGCTGTATTAAGCCTTGGGCAAATTCTACAAGTCATTATTACGCTCAGACACTTTCCTCTATAGCAAAACATTATAAGTTTTCTTTGACTGACCCGTGGAAAAAATTGCCAAAAAAAATTCAAGATATAATTTTTTATGGATCTGATGAAGAAGAAATAAAATTTACTTATGACGATGGTTATGAAACATATAGCAATAAAAAAACGTTTGAAGGTGTAATTAATAATTTAGAGAGAAAATACCTTGAAACAGAAAGTGATTGGAAGCGTGAGGAAATATCCAATTTTCAAAGTGAAAAAGACTGTGAAAATTGTAAAGGAAATAGATTAAAAGAAGAGGCACTCTGTATAAAAATAAATTCTAAAAATATTAGTGAAGTAACAAAATTATCTATAAAAGATGCGTATAAATGGTTTAATGATTTACCAAATTATTTAAGTGATAGAGAAAATAAAATCGCAATTCATGTATTAAAAGAAATCAATGAGCGGTTATCTTTCTTGGTCAATGTAGGGCTGGATTATTTAAATTTGTCAAGGGGTTCTGGTACCCTGTCAGGTGGGGAGTCTCAACGAATAAGATTAGCATCACAAATAGGTTCAGGACTTCAAGGTGTATTGTATGTTTTGGATGAACCATCAATTGGTTTGCATCAAAAAGATAACATTAAATTACTTAAAGCTTTAAAAAGATTAAGAGATTTAGGTAATACAGTAATTGTAGTGGAGCATGATGAAGAGGCTATGCTAAACTCTGATCACATTATTGATATAGGACCAGGCGCTGGAGTAAATGGTGGGAAAGTTATAGCCGAAGGTAATTTTAATGAAATTTGTTCTAATGAAAAAAGTATTACTGGTGATTACCTTTCAAAGAGAAAATTTATAGTTACACCGAAAATTAGAAAAAGTGCAAAAAATGGCAGATATCTTAAAATTATTGGATCGACTGGCAACAATTTAAAAAATGTAGATTTGCAAATTCCTTTAGGCGCTTTTTCATGTGTAACGGGAGTCTCGGGTAGTGGTAAATCAACATTAATATTGCACACGCTATATAGAGCTTTAAACCTAATGATAAATAAACAAATTTCCAGAAAAATGCCAAAACCATTTAAAAATATTAAAGGATTTGAATACTTAGATAAAATTATTGATATAGACCAATCACCTATTGGCAGAACACCGAGGTCAAATCCAGCGACCTATTCTGGAGCATTTACTCCTATCAGGGACTGGTTTGCAAATCTACCAGAGTCAAAAAGTAGAGGATATAAGACTGGAAGATTCTCTTTTAATGTTAAAGGCGGAAGATGTGAGGCATGCGAAGGTGACGGTGTTATAACATATGAAATGCATTTTCTGCCTGACGTATTTGTTGAGTGCGATGCTTGTAAAGGAAAAAGATACAATAGAGAGACATTGAGTGTAACCTTTAAAGGAAAAAATATTTCTGATGTATTAAATATGAGTGTTGACGAAAGTGTTGAATTCTTTTCAAATATTCCCACTATCAAAGATAAGTTATTAACATTACAAAAAGTTGGCCTAGGTTATATGAAGATAGGTCAACAAGCTACTACACTTTCTGGTGGAGAAGCTCAAAGAATTAAATTAGCAAAAGAACTTTCAAAAAGATCTACGGGTCGTACTATATATATATTGGATGAACCAACAACCGGATTGCATGTTCACGACGTAAAAAAACTTTTGGATGTACTACAAACGTTTGTTAATAAGGGAAATACAGTTATTGTGATAGAGCACAACATGGAAGTTATTAAAACTGCAGATTGGATAGTAGATATGGGTCCAGACGGTGGTGACAGTGGTGGTCAAATTATTTTTCAAGGAACACCAGAAAATTTAGCAAAAATCAACAATAGTTATACAGGGCAATTTTTGAGTAAAATATTAATTAATAAAGAGAAAAAGATAGCTTAAGGAGTATTATCAATCTTCTCAGACCAATCTCTTTTTAAGCTTATGTAAAGCAATATTGGTGATGCTATAAAAATAGAGGAATATGTTCCTATTACAACCCCCCATATCAAAGCAAACGAAAATCCTTTTAATATTTCCCCACCAAAAAAATATATTGAAATTAAAGCTAATAATGTGGTAACTGAAGTTTTTATGGTTCTTGGTAGTGTTTCGTTAACAGATTCATTTAGTAATATAGACAGATCTTTTTTATCAAATTTCTTCAAATTTTCTCTTATTCTGTCGTAGATAACTACTGTATCATTCATTGAATATCCAATAATCGTCAGAACCGCAGCTACGATTGATAAGTTAAATTCATAACCCAATAAACTAAATACACCAATTGTTATGAATACATCATGAGTTAATGCTGTAATTGCTCCAACACTAAATTGCCATTCAAACCTGAACCAAATATAAATTAACATGCAAATTAAGGCTAGAGATACGGCAATTAGACCTTTTTTACTTAATTCCTGACTAATTTTTGGACCAACGATTTCAACACGTCTAAAATCTACATTAGAGTTTAAATTTTTATTTAAATGTGATTTTATATTAGAAATAAAATCATTTTCTGTACCTTTTTTTTCAAAAATTGCTAAATAATTATCTGACTTACCAAATTCCTTAACTTTTACATCACCAAGATCTAACTTCAAAAGTTCTTTTCTTATCTGACTAGATTTTATTTGTTTATCAAATTGCATTTCAATAACTGTCCCTCCTTTAAAATCTATTCCAAGATTTAAACCTTTAAAAAAAAATAAAAAAATAGATAAGATAAATAATAAAGTAGAAAATATTATTAAATACTGATGTTTGTTAATAAATTCAAATTTACTTTGATATATATTCATATTAAAATATACTTTCTATTCCTTTATTCTTTTTTAAATATAGAACAACTAAAAAACGTCCAAACACAAAAGTTGTAAAGAAAGAAGTTATAATACCTATGGCCAATGTAATAGAAAATCCTTTTATTGGTCCGCTACCAATGGAGTAAAGTATAATGGCAGCGATAAAAGTCGTTATGTTTGCATCTAATATTGTAGTAAGCGCTCTTCTATATGCTGAGTCAAATACAATCATATTGTTATTTTCATATTTTTTTTCTTCTCTTATCCTTTCATAAATTAATACGTTTGAATCAACTGCCATCCCTACTGTAAGAATGATGCCAGCAATACCGGGAAGAGTTAAAGTAGCTTCAAACACTGATAAAACTGCAATTAATAAAATTAAATTAATAGCTAGAGAAATATTTGCAAATATACCAAATACTTTATAATTAAATATCATATAAATAATCACTAAAACAAAACCTAGCACCAGTGAAAAAAAACCTTTTTGTATACTTTCCTTACCTAAATCTGGCCCTACTGTTCTTTCTTCAATGATTTTAATAGGCGCTGGTAATGCTCCCGATCTAAGCAAAATTGATAAATCATTAGCTTCTTGAACCGTAAAATTTCCAGATATTTGCCCATTGCCAGTAGTTATTGCATCTCTAATAACTGGTGCACTAACAACTTCATTATCAATAACAATAGCCAAGTTTCTTCCAATATTTTTTTTTGTAATAAAACCAAATTTTTTAGCACCAAAAGTATCTAACTTAAAATTTACTACGGATGAGTTGTTAATTTGATCAAATCCAGGCTGAGCATCGATTAAATTTTCACCAGAAATAATTATTTTTTTTTCTACTTTGTAAGTTCTACTTGGATCTGTATTTGATTTTAAATTATCAACACCAAATTGTTCTTTTTCATTAATGGCTAAAAATCTAAATGTTAATTTAGCAGTTTTTCCTAAAAGTGATTTGATATATGCAGGATCTTTTAATCCAGGTAATTCAACTAATATTCTGTCAGTACCTTGTGCAATAATTGTAGGTTCTTTAGTTCCAAGTTCATCTATACGATTTCTGACTATCTCAAGTGATTGCTCGAGTGCGTTTTTTTTAATCAAATCAAAAAATTCTTTTGTAAATTCTATCTTAATTTGATTTTGCTCAGCATAAACAGTAAATTCTTTACTACCATTGGATAGTAAATTAATATCTTTTTCATTTAATAAACTTTTAATTTTATTTTCTTCTGATTTGTAATTAAAAACTAAATTACTTTGTTTTATTTTAAAATCAGAATAAACAATATTGTTTTTTCTCAATTTTTTTTTAATTTCAATTATTTTCGATTGAAATGTTTGCTCTAAAATAGGTTTTGTATCTATTTCTAATAATAAATATGAACCACCCTGCAGATCTAAGCCCAAGGTAAACCTTTTTGGTTCAAATGAAATCAGGTTTTTGCTTATAAAATTTGGAACAAAAAAAAATAATCCAAGTACAATAACAAAAAATATTGAGAAAACTTTAAATTTCGAAAATTGTAACACTCTACTTTTTGGTATCTGTTTTGCTTAACACTTGCGAAATGGTTGATTTAACTATTTTTACGTTGACATTTTCTGCAATTTGAACTTCTACTTTCTCATCGTCTAATAATCGTTCAATTTTTCCAACTAACCCTCCAGCTGTGATAACCTGGTCTCCCCTGTTTAATGCATTTACCATTGCCTTATGTTCTTTAATTCTTTTTTGCTGAGGTCTAATAAGTAGAAAATAAAAAATAACAAAAATTAATATTAGAGGTATGAATTGTCCCAATGCTTTAGCGTCCATAAGTCAGCTATTTAAACTAAATTTACGAAATTAACAACTAATATTAGAATATATTATTTTATAACATGTAGTTTTAATTTTTTAGATAAGGCTATTGCATCAATTTCATCGTTCTTTTTGTTGAATACAAGCCAATCGTTAATATTTTTATCTGAAAAATTCAAAATTTGCTCAAATTCTTTGAGCTCATTATCTTTAAGCGTGGTTATGTTTTCTTTTAAAAAACCACCTAAAAATAGGTCCATCTCTTTTGTACCTCTGTGAGTAGATCTAAAAAGTAATTTTTTTAAAAAATAATCTCTATTATTCATATATTTAAATATTATAAAACCATATGAATAATAAATTATTTGATTCTATTATTAAAGCAAAAGGTGTTGGTCAAATAATCTCTAAAAAACTTAATGAAAAAAACATATACACTAAAATTGATTTGCTTTTGCGATTACCAATTGGCACGATAGATAGAAGATTTTGCCCAACCTTGGACCAATTGGAAATAGGAAAAATTAGCACAATATTTGTTAGACCAATTAAATATAATTTTCCAAGAATTAGAAATTTACCATTTAGAGTTACTTGTGAGGATGACTTTGGAAAGATTGATATTGTTTTTTTTAATGTTAGAGAAAATTATATCAGGCAACAACTTCCTTTGAATACTGAAATTATAATAAGCGGAAAAGTAACAATTTATAAAAATAAATTTCAAATGACTAATCCAGATTATATTCAAACAATAGATAAAGAAATGAGTATAAAAAAAATAATGTCTAAATATTCAAATTTAAGCGGTATATCTCCAAAAACTATTCAGAAGATTTATTTTGAAGAAAGTAAAGATATTGATGAAATTGACGAATGGCATGATAAAAATTTTATCAATGAAAGGGGTTGGTCATCTTGGTCATCCTCAATTAAAAAATTGCATAATCCTGAAAGTAATAAAGATATTAACAAAAATTCTAATTACTATGAAAGACTTGCTTTCGATGAAATTTTATCAAACTTATTATTGTTTAAAAAAATTAGAAAAAGAATAATTAAAAAAACAAAAATTTGCAAAAGGATTTCCAAAGAATATTTAAGTACCATTCAAGAAAAGTTACCTTTTAAATTAACTAATGATCAGAAAAAAGTAATAAACGAAATTAATATTGATCTAGGCTCATCAAAAAAAATGATGAGATTATTACAGGGGGATGTCGGCTGTGGAAAAACTATTGTAGCTTTTATAACTGCAGCTTGTGTTATAAAAAATGATTATCAAGTTGCAATTATGGTACCAACAGAAATACTAGCAATGCAACATTACAAACTATTTAAAAATTTATTTAAAGATGAAAATATTAATGTTGAGCTAATATCGAGTTCTATTAAAAAAGAAAAGCAAAAATCTATTTTAAATGAATTGCTCAGTGGAAAAATTGATCTAATTATAGGAACGCACTCATTATTTCAAAATAGAATTAAATTTAGAAAACTTGGATATATTATAATTGATGAACAGCACAAATTTGGTGTAAAGCAAAGAATAGAGTTGGCTTCTAAGGGCGATACAAATACTGATGTATTGTTAATGACAGCAACACCGATACCAAGAACTTTAATTATAACAAATTATGGTGATTTAGACTTGTCCACTATAAAAGAAAAGCCGTTTAACAATAACATAACTACTTTCTTAAAACCGAATAATAAAATTGATGATGTTTTAAATTTTATTGAAAAAAGAATTAATAGTTCAGATCAGGTATATTGGGTTTGTCCTATTATTGATGAAAGTGAAAAATTAAACGTTAAGGCAGTAAATGAAAGGTTAAAATTTTTAAAAAACAAAACCTCATATAAAATGGAATGTATTCATGGAAATCTAAAAGAACAAGAACGTGATAAAATAATGATTAATTTTTTAGAAAAAAAATTAGATTTAATTGTCTGCACAACTATCGTTGAAGTTGGTTTAGATAATCCAAACGTAAACACTATAGTAATTGAAAATTCTGAAAGGTTCGGACTTTCTCAATTACATCAACTAAGAGGTAGGGTTGGTAGAAGCGGTAATGAGGCTAATTGTTTATTAGTATATCATAAGAACTTATCGGAATTATCAAAAAAAAGACTTAAAATCATTAAAGATAATTTGAACGGATTTTTAATAGCTGAAGAAGATCTAAAATTGCGAGGATATGGTGATATTTTAGGTTTTAAACAAAGTGGAGAGAAAGATTTTTTAATAGCCGATCCTATATATCACTCTCACCTTTTTGATTTAGCAAAAGAATATGTTGATAAAATCGATGATACTAAAAAATTTGAAATACTATTAAAGATTTTTAACAAACAAAAAATATATAATATTATTGACGCTGGTTAAGCATTAATAAAATCTTTCTCGTTTTTGTTTAATTCAAGTCTTCTTTCAAACTCTCTTAATCTTCTATGTACAGATATTAATTCAACTATAATAGGCCAACTTCTTACCAAATATTGTAAAGAGGTTTCTACTCTAGAAAATGCCCTGATTATTTGTTGGACAAAACCTAATGTTACAACGCCAGAGACAATTGTAGGGGCTAAAGCAATATAGGGAACTATTACCATTCCTTGAAGGTAACTCCATTTTACAGCATTAAAATATAAATAATGAAAATATTGTTTATAATGAATCTTTCTTACTCCTCCATAAAGATCTAAAACTGTTTTTGGTTTTGCTCTCTCAGATGAGTCTTCTCCTAAGACCAGCTCTTTTCTATAAGCCGCCTCCTCTTTCTGTATATCATATTCAATACCGGGTAACTTGATGCCAACACTTGCTAATAAAATTGTACCACCTAACGCAGCAATAATAGCAACCCACACCATTGCATGATCAACTTGCCCTATCCAAGGTAACTCAGTAATTTTTTTTGATAATCCCCATAATATAGGTGTGAATGCAATAAGTGTCATAATGCTTCTTAATAACTCTGCACCCAAGCCTTCCATGATCCTTGCGAATTTTAATGTATCTTCCTGGACCCTTTGTGAAGCTCCCTCTATTGAGGATGCGAATGTCCATTTATCATGATAAAATTCAGCCATAGCTGTCCGCCATCGAAAAGTCCAATGACTTGTAAAATAGTCTGCAAAAACAATTACTAGAATATATATCGCAGCTAATTTTAGGAATGTATAAAGATAAGAAAGAAATTCACCTAATGTTACAGAGTTTGGGGATGTAAGTGCTTTTTGTAATGCGTCGTAGAATTCCCCAAACCATTTATTAATTTGTACATCAATCTGAACTAATGACCATGTAGCAATTAAAATTAGTAAGGTTCCTCCAATGCTCCAGGTAAACCATTTTTTTTGTGTAAAAAATTTAAACATTATTTAAAATTATCAGCATAAGATTTTATAACAATTCTTCTTCTTTTTGGTTCAATCAATCTAAATTCTATTTTATTCCTTTTAGCGTAATTAATAGCTTCATTTTTACTCTTAAAAAAAATTTTTACTTGTTTTTTTGTATTTCCAGTAGAATTCCAATTCATAAGATAATCTTTAGAATTCGAAATCCCAGGATATTCAAGGACCCACCTGTTATTATTTTTGTTACCCGATTGCATAGCTGTTTTGGTTGGTATATAAATTCTTGCTATCTTCATATTATTTAACAAAAAGTTTGTTGTATTTTTTTATAAAATTAATTCTACTTTTTCTACGCATGCCAGCTAGATGTATGATAATTGGATCGAAATAGAAATTCGACAACTCGGTATCATCTGGTTTTAAATAATTTTTTTTTGGCATACTATTCCAGGTTCCTGGTAAAAATTCAAATTTGCTCAAAATGTTTTTTGATGGCTTATTATCAGATAATTTACTAATTTCAGCTTTAAATCCTATTACGTCTAAAAATGCCGCATTATCTGGCCAATAATGATCTAGGTACTTTGTTTTATTCCAAACTTTTTGAAAAAAATCTAACGACCACTTAGTATTTTTCACTAAAATAACACCAACGTTAGGCCCCCAAGTTAAATAATTAGTATTTTTATAATTCGTCTTATGAACAGACTTGACCAGATGGTTAACTATATGAATATGTTTTTTTTTATCTATATGTTTTAAAATATTTTCATATTTACAAAAGAAAGCATCAGCATCAATCCAAAAAATATATTCATATTTTTTTGATTTTAAATTGTCAATAATTGCTTTGATTTTTAACCAATAAAAGTGTCTTTCGAATTTAATATTTTTTATAATTTCATAATCAAATTTGAAATAATTAGCATATTTAATAATAGTTTTTTCAGAGTGCTTTCCAACATTTCTATATCTAAAATTGTAGCCAGAAATAATTTTTAATTTTGATTTACTTACTTTATCTGATTTTAAAAAACTAAACATCGATACATTTAATACTTTTTTATACCATTTACAATTAGATCATTAATATTTAAGCAACTATTTTCTTAAGTATAAACGGAATATTTCTTTTAAAATTAAAGTAACCTTTATTACAAAATTGATAAGATACCAAATCTATCGTTCTATATATAAATTTAATTTGAATGTTATTTTCAATAAGATAATCTAAATTTTCTCCAACATTTGGATACAATGAAATTGACTTAGATATATCAATTTTTTTTAATTCTGAAATATCAATTATTTGAACAGGCTTAACATTCTCAATTCTAGACAACTGATCCTCTATTAACTTTGTTTTAAAATCCATAACTTTTTTGTCATAATCTAATTTTCTATGATTTATGTTTTTTACAATTAATATATTTTTAAAATCTAAAAATAAATCAAAATTCTCTGCTGATAAGTTATTTTCAAATATTACAAAATTTTCATACTGCTTAACATCAATATTTTGAAAATCTAAAAAAGCCTCTTTATAAATTTGATTTTCATTCATTGGCAATGGATTTTCCACTAATTTAATATTATTGTACTTATTATTAGTAAATTTTTGTATATTCCATGACTGAGCAACATAATGCTTTCCTTTTGTTTGTAGACCTGCGACCCATCTCCAGGATAACGTATTGGATGCGTAATCACCATCATATAGATATTTCATAAATATTTCAGCTCCAAGCTCCCAAGGTAATTTTAAAGTGAATATCCATATACTAGCAAACCACATTCTTGTATGATTATGAAGATATCCGTATTTCTTTAATTCATGTATCCAGTCATTAAAGCAAGAAATGTCTGTATTACCGTTAATTGCGTTAGTATAGTTTTGGTTACCATTTAATTCTTTTTTTAATTTATTTAAATTTTTTAAAAAATCACTCCACACAGTTGATCTTTTTTCTAACCAACCCTTCCAGTATATTCTCCATAAAATTTCTTGAATAAATTTTTCTATTACTTCATACTTAAATTTTTCCAATGATTGTGTTATAATTTCTTTTTCAGTTAAAATTCCGTGAGTAATAAATTTGGATAAATTTGATGTATTTTTTCTATTATTAGGACCATAATCGTAATTTCTTTTACTTGAGTATTCTTTTAAATCAGAACTAATAAACTCACTTAAAGATACTAAAGCATGCTCACGTATATTTTTATTCATATCGCAACACTATTTAGAACTTTTTATAAAGCGAGGAAATTATTGTCACTATATTTAGTTGTATTGGTCGGGGCAGCAAGATTTGAACTTGCGACCCTCTGGTCCCAAACCAGATGCGCTACCAGACTGCGCTATGCCCCGGATATTTTTAGATTTTAAAAGTATATACATTAATTTATAATTATATTAAAGAATTAAGAATTTAATTTTTTCAAATAAGATGCTAAATAAATGAAATGATCGCTAAAACAACCTCCTTTTTTAAATGGTTTATAAAACAAGAAACTTCAGCTGGTATTGTGTTGGTGTTTATGACAGTAATAGCTCTAATCATCAGCAATTCAGCTCTTTCAAATACTTATTTTTCAATTTTAAAAACTTATATTCCTTTAGGTTTTGGTGATTTCAAATTAAAACTTTCTGTATTTCATTGGATTAATGACGCATTAATGGCAATATTTTTTTTAGTGGTAGGTCTTGAAATTAAAAGAGAATTTGTTGAAGGTGAATTGTCTAGACCAAAACAAGCTGCCTTACCTATCTTGGGTGCAGTTGGCGGGATGCTTGTACCGGCGCTTGTTTATGTTGCATTTAATTATGAAACACCAGAAACTTTAAGAGGTTGGGCAATTCCATCTGCTACCGACATTGCTTTTTCGATTGGTATTTTGTCTTTGTTGGGATCCAGAGTTCCGTTGTCATTGAAAGTTTTTTTAGTAGCCCTTGCTATTATAGATGATATGGGTGCCGTTATAATTATAGCTATATTTTATTCTACAAAATTAAATGTTTTTTATTTAACTTTAGTCCTATTGAGCTTTTTGATTTTAATAGGATTAAACAAATTTAAGATTAAAAGTTTTTTTCCCTTTGCGATCGTAGGAACCTTTATGTGGTTTTTCACTCATGAATCTGGAATACATGCAACAATTGCAGGGGTCTTGTTGGCCATTACAATTCCACATGAAAAAGAAATTCATGGTCATACACATTCAATGTTAAAAAAAGTGGAACACTCGCTTGCTCCATATGTATCATTTATAATTATGCCAGTTTTTGCATTAGCAAATGCAGGAGTTAATTTAGAAGGCGTGTCATTTATTGACCTTTTAAGTCCTGTTCCTTTGGGTATATGCTTAGGATTATTTATAGGTAAACAAGTGGGTGTATTTGTATTTTCAATAGCTGCAATAAAATTCGGTTGGGCCGAAAAACCAGACAATTGTAACTGGGTAAGCTTTTACGGCGTGGGTATATTAACTGGAATTGGTTTTACAATGAGTTTATTTGTGGGAAACTTAGCTTTCCCAGACTCTGATATTATTGATGGTGTTAAGATCGGAGTCTTATTAGGGTCTTTATTTTCAACTGTAATGGGTTATATAATTTTACTTCTTTCAACAAAAAAAAATGCGAATATTTAAATTCTTTTGTTTAATTGTATGTTTGATAATATCTGAGAATTCAATTTCTATGGAAAAAAATTTATATGACATAACATTTAAAGATTTGTCAGATAATTCAATTAAAATAAGCGATTATAAAGATAAAGTCATATTAGTGGTAAACGTTGCAAGCCGATGCGGATTTACAAAACAATATGAGGGTTTGCAATCTACTTGGGATAAATACAAAGACGAAGGTTTAGTAATCATTGGAATTTCATCTAATAGCTTTAATCAAGAATTAGATACCTCAAAAGAAGTGAAAGACTTCTGTGAAAGTAAATTTGGAATAACTTTTCCAATATCAGAAACTGTAGATGTAAAAGGGGAAAATGCTCATGAATTTTATAAATGGGCGCTCAAATCTTACGGCAAATCTACGATCCCCAAGTGGAACTTTTATAAAATATTGATTAATAGAGATGGCAAAATAGTTGAAACCTTCTCATCAATGACAAGGCCTACAAGCAACAATTTATTAAAAAAAATTGAAGAACTGCTTTAATTAAGCGTGATTACAAATATCTTTAATCACAGGTGTATTCGCACAATCTGTGCATTTAGTTATTTGAACTAAACAACCGCCGCTTAACTGTTTAATGTCAACAACCCTGTCGCATTTAGAGCAGGTGCTTGTTAAACTCATTCCGCATTTTTTACAACTGTATGTATTTTTTTCCATAATGATTAAATAAGAAAATTATTTTTTTTTACAATAAATTTTTTTGAGATTGATAATAGTTATCATTATGATTTGGCGGTCCCTAGGGGAATCGAACCCCTCTTTCGAGGATGAAAACCACGTGTCCTAACCGATAGACGAAGGGACCATTTAGATATTCTACTAATTCAATACTTTTAAATCTAACAAAATCAACTGTAAATTTTGTCTATTATTCCAATAATTAAGTGATGCTTTACAAACAACGTCAAATCTAGATTTTTTTGCATTTAATAAATATTCTCCTATAGGTTTACCTACTGAATTGAAAGACATAACATCAATGTATCTGTCAATTGTTTTAAAAAAACATTTTATATGACTTCTTTTTACTATATTAGCTTTGCTAACTTCTATATTATTTAACATTAAAACTGGCTCTTTATTACTTGATCCAAATGGTTCCAACATTTCAATATATTTTGTGAAATTATCATCCAAAGCCTGGGGCGACAAAGCAAGATCAATCAAAAGATCATTATTTAATTTATTATCAATTTTATTAAATAAATGATTAATTTCAAATTTAAATATATCAATATTTTTTACCTCTATTGAAAATCCTCCAGCCATTGCATGGCCACCACCCTTTATGATTAAATTTTTTTGCTTTGCTTTAATAATGGCTAAACCTATATCAAAACCTTGTACAGATCTTGCTGAACCTTTAGCTATGTCTTTTTGTGTACTTATAACAACGCATGGTTTGTTGTATAAATCAACGATTCTACTTGCTATTATTCCTATAATTCCTTCATGCCAATCATTACTATGCAAAACTATTATATTATTTTTTTTTTCTTTATCTGCTTTGTCAATAGCATCTAATAATACTTTATTTTCGATATCTCTTCTTTTTAAATTAAGATCATGCAGTTGTTTAGAAATTAGATAAGCCTTCTCCGGTTCGCTAGATAATAGTAAATTAACTCCTAAGTCTGATTGACCAATTCTACCACCAGCATTAATTTTAGGTCCAATTTTAAAACCTACGTCTTTACTAGTGGGCATATATGATATTTCAGAAATGTCAGATAAAGTTTTAAGACCTAAATTTTTTCTTTTAGACATAATTTTAAGTCCTTGTTTAACAAATGCTCTGTTTAATTCGATTAATGGCACAACATCACAAACTGTACCCAGCATTACAATATCCAAAAAATCTAATAAATCTGGGATAATTAAATTATTTTTTGTAAAGTATTTTTCATTTATAAGATGCCTATTTAAAGCAACTAAAAAAATAAATACTAAGCCTGCTGCGCACAGGTATCCATAAGCACCATCTTCGTCAAATCTATTTGGATTGATTACTGCGTGCGCCTTTGGAATAATTTCAATAGATTTATGATGATCAATTACAATAGTATCAACTTCTTTTTGATTGGCATAGGCAATTGAGTCAAACGATTGCGTTCCGCAATCCAGCATAATTATTAGTTTTGATTGATTATTAATAATTTTTTCAAAAGCCTTAATATTAGGACCATAACCATCTTTTACTCTGTCAGGTATATATATTTCATGGTCAACACCTAGGTTTTTTAAATATTTTGACAAAATTGCGCATGCAGATGCACCATCTACATCGTAATCACCGTATAGTGTTATTTTATTTTTACCGATAATATGAAAATATATTTTTCTTATAGCCTCTTCCATATCTTTAAATATAAAAGGATTTGGTAAAAAATTTTTAATTTTAGGATTGATATAATTGTCATAGTTACTTTCTGAAATGCCTTTTGAAGTTAAGATCTTAGAAAAAAGGTGATTTAAATTTTTTTTTTGACATAAACTTTCAATACTTGCTTGATTTACTGGTTTAATAACCCATCTCCTATCTAAGACAGATAGATTGCTCATATAACATATTCTTTTTTAATTTTTTTTATAGTTTTAGACTGAAAATGCATACTAAAAGTTTCCGTGGTAAATCTATCGTTAACTTTTTTTATACCTTCTACTAGATCACCATTTGTAACGCCTGTACAAGAAAATACTACATCATCTTTGACTAAATCGTTTATTGAGTAAATTTTTTCAAAGTTATGAATTCCCATTTTTGAAGCTTTTAATTCCTCATCCTTGCTGTTAAATACTAATCTACCTTGAAATTGACCACCTAAACATTTTATTGCAGCGGCAGCTAAAACTCCCTCTGGAGCGCCTCCAGTTCCTAAATACATATCAACGTCAGAGTCATGAAGCGAGGCTTGCATAGCTCCAACTACATCCCCGTCTGTAATTAATTTTAATTTGCAATTCATATTTTTTAAAATATCAATTTGTTTTTTATGCCTGGGTCTGTCTAATAGACAAACTTTAATATTTATAACATCTTTTTTTTTTGCCTTCGCTAATCTCTCAATATTCTTCGTTAGTGGATCCTCTAAATTTATGACATTATTAGGCAGTTCAGGTCCTACAGAAATTTTTTCCATATACATATCTGGTGCTCTTAAAAAACAATTGCTATTTGATATTGCTATAACAGAAACCGCATTGGGCTTATTATCTGCTGCAAGCTTTGTTCCGTCTAGTGGATCTACAGCGATATCAACGCTTATATCGCCCCCTAATCCAAGCTTTTCACCTATATATAACATGGGCGCCTCATCCATCTCACCCTCGCCTATTACAACTTCACCATCAAAAGGAATATTATTTAATTCTTTTCTCATCGAGTCTACAGCGGCTTGATCAGCGGCGTTTTTATCTCCTTTGCCAATAAAATTATACGAGTTGATTGAAGCTAAACATGTGACATTGGTTATAGGATCAATAAATTTTTTTAAACTCATTAAATTTTTATAAAGTTGATATTCATAAATGGTTTTTTATTACAACGATTAAAAATAACTTTTCGTAATTGTGACTTTAGTTCATCAATGAGTAGCTTTTCAGATTTTTTATTATTTAAATTGATATTGCTACACACATCAAAAAATTTGTCCTCCAATTCATATATAATCTCATTCTTCTCTAGGTCATCAAATGGTAAACCTCTGATATTTATAATTGGATTTCTCTGAATTTTATTATTTTTAGAAATTAAAACACTCAAATCAAGTAAGCCATGGAAGGAAATATTCTTTCTTTCTTTCAAAGCTAAATTGTCTTCATCAATAAGTTTATTGCCATCAATTAACAGTTTGCCATTATTTACTTTGTCTACGATTTTAGGCTCTCCTGGAAATATTCTTAAAACATCGCCATTCTCTATTAACGTAGGAAACTTGACTTGCATGGAGTTTGCAAAATTATAATGCTCTAACAAATGCCTATGCTCTCCATGAACAGGTACGGAAATTTTAGGTTTTATCCACTGATACATGTCTTTCATTTCATCTCTACCCGGGTGGCCTGAAACATGAACAAAGGCATTTTCTTCAGAAATAACATTAATTTTCTTTTTGCAAAGAGCATTATGCATTTTGTACAATTTTTTTTCATTGCCAGGAATAATTCTTGAAGAAAAAATAACGGTATCACCCTCAGATAACTCAACATCTGGATGTTCATCATTAACTATTCTATTTATTGCTCCTTTTGGTTCTCCTTGGCTTCCAGTACATAAATATACAATTTTTGACTTTGGTAACCTTATAGCATCCCTTGGGTCAATTGGTGGCTTTACGCTTTCTAAATAACCACAACTTTTTGCAACTTTATAAATCTTATTCATTGATCTGCCAACTAATGACAAATGCCTTCCGACTTTCTCTGCGCATTTGAATACGCTTTCCATCCTAGCTACATTTGAAGCAAATGTTGTCACTACAATCCTATGTTCAATAGTTTCAAATAAATTTATCAGGTTATCTCTCACATCTGATTCAGATCCCGATCTTCCTTCAGTAAAAATATTAGTAGAGTCGCATACCATAGCTAACACTCCACTTGATCCAATGTTTTTAAGTTTTTCAGTATCCATATTCTTTCCAATCAATGGTTTAAGATCACATTTCCAATCTCCGGTATGAAATATATTGCCGTCAGGTGTGCTTATCAAAAGAGCGTTGGGTTCTAATATTGAGTGTGTTAAGGACACAAAATTGATTTTAAATGGCTTAATATCTATTTTACCGTTTAAAGGAATTATATTTAAGTGATCGTCTATATTAATTTTCTTTTCCTTAAATTTTTCTTTTATTAATGTAGCGGTGAAAGGAGTGGCATAAATTTTGCACTTTAAGTAAGGCCAAAGGTAAGCAATTGCTCCTATATGATCCTCATGACCATGAGTTAAAACAATACCTTTTAAATTCTTTTTTTTTTGTATTATAAAATCTGGATCAGGAACTACTAAATCAATACCAGGGACACTATCGTCAGTAAATGTGACGCCGATATCAATCATTATCCATTCATGGAAATTTTTTTCACCGTAACCATATAAGCTCATATTTGCACCTATCTCGCCTACACCACCAAGTGGGCAAAAAAGTAGTTCTTTATTATTTGTTGACATCAAATATTTTTTTATTCCTTTTTATTAATGATATAAGACCTAATAATGTTATATCTGGTTTCAAAGTAGATTTGGTATTTATCTTGGATTTGAAAAACTTGCTATATCCACCTGTTAATATCAATTTATTTTTCTTATTCGTAACTTTATTTATTTTCCACAATAAACCATTTATCATTGAAATATATCCCCAATATATGCCTGAATTGATTGCTTCAAATGTATTTTTACCAATAACTCTTCTATTTTTCTTTAACTTTATTATAGGTAATTTTGCAGTTAATTTACCTAAAGCCTCAATTGATAAATTTATACCAGGAAAAATAATTCCACCAATGTAATCTGACTTATTAATAATATCAAATGTGGTTGCAGTGCCAAAGTCTACTATTACAACATTTTTATAACCAAGGCTTTTTGCCGCTATGGAATTGGAAATTCTATCAGATCCTAATTGTTTTTTATCTTTAATTTTTATTTTAATATTTTTTTTAATTATTTTTTGAGAAATTTCATAAGTTTTAACGCTTTTATTACTCAAAAAAGTTTTAAGTTTCTTATATATTTTTGGAACTACTGAAGAACACAATGAATATTTGAATTTTTCTTTTTTAAGTAAATTAAGCAAGAAATTTTTGTTTAATAAATAAATAGTTTTTATATTAATTTTTTTTTTTATTTTATTTTTTAACAAATCATAAACTGCCAATTTTGTATATGTGTTCCCAATATCGAGTAGTAATATCATATTAAATTTTAATTTTTTTCCTTATTTTTTTTGCAATTTCTTTAGGTTTTACTTTAATTTTAAGTAATTTATTTAAATGTATTGTTTTCCTTTTTTTTATACTTGGAGAATTGTTTATATTTACACCTATGCCAACTATAGCATATAATTTTGAATAACAATTTATACTTTCAATTAAAATCCCAGATATTTTTCTATTTTGAATTAAGATATCATTTGGATGTTTAACTTTAATTTGCGACTTTTCAGTTAATAAATTCGATATTACAGATTTTAACAATTTAAGAATTTTGAATTGTAATAATTTTATATGATTATAACTTTTAACTTGAAATACTAAGCTCATATATAAATTGCCTTTTTTTGATATCCATTTATTACCATATCTGCCTTTTCCAGATGTTTGTTCCTCAGAAATTATTACTGCTTTTTTGATGTTGTGTCTTAATAAAATATTTTTAGCTTCCGAATTTGTACTTCCAATTTTATCATAATAGATATTTAAAGTATCCATAATTTTAATTCAAAAATTTAGTTGCCATTTCGACATAATAAAGAATTGATGATGGATTTAAAAAGTAGAAAATTATTATTATTGAAGAAAATAAAATAGAAAAACGAATTCCAATATTGCTACCTTCGTCAAATTTTTCATTTTCAGGATCAAAATACATAATTTTTACAATTCGCAAATAATAAAATGCAGATATAACTGAAGCTATTAATCCTATAATTGCAAGATAAATCATGTTTGCTTCTACTACTGATTTAAATACGTAGAATTTTGCAAAGAATCCTGCAAGCGGAGGTATACCAGCTAAAGAAAATAATGTAGTAGCAAAGCAAAAAGAAATTAATGGATGGTTTTTTGATAAACCAGATAAATCATATATATTTTCAAAATATACATTCTTTCTTTTAAAAAACAAAATGCATGCAAATGAACTTATCATCATAATAATGTAAATATTTAAGTATGATATTGCTGAAATAACCCCGTCTCTATTGCCAACGGTAAGAGCTGCCAATACATAACCTATATGACTAATACTGCTATATGCCATTAATCTTTTTAAATTTGTTTGTCCTATAGCTGCAAAAGCCCCCAAAAGCATTGAAGCAACTGAAATAAAGATTATTATTGATTTCCATTCCTCATAAATCTCTCCAAAACATATGTATAAAATTCTAATAATAGCCCCTAATCCGGCAATTTTTGGCGCCAGTGCAAAAAATGATGTTACGGATGTTGGGGATCCCTGATAAACATCAGGTGACCACATATGGAATGGTACTGCGGAAATTTTAAATGCTAAGCCAATAATAATAAATATAATACCAAATAATATTGGTATACTTGTATCTTGTTTAAATACTTCCGAAATCTCGTAATAATTAGTTGACCCAGAAAATCCATATAAAAGCGAGCACCCATAAAGAAATAGTCCCGACGAAAGAGCTCCTAACACAAAGTATTTAACACCTGCCTCAGTAGATTTTTCAGATCCTCGATCAATAGATGCTAATACATACAGTGATAACGATTGCAATTCTATACCAAGGTAAAGACCTATTAAGTCATTAGAGCTTACCATTAAAAACATTCCAATGACTGCTGAAAGAATTAATATAGGATACTCAAATTTATCAAGTTTTTGAATTTTTATATAATCATTAGTGAACATTAGTGAAAACACTGTAGATAACAAAATGAGAATTTTTAAATAGTTAGACAAACTGTCAACTGAATAACTATTATTAAAAATATTAAAATCACCAATATTGTTTAAATAAACTATAGGTATACACAACAAAAAACAAATTGTGGTTATTTTCTTTATGAAATTATAGCTATTAGATTTATAAACACCAAGAATCAGAAGAATTAATAAGCTTATAATTAAAAATAATTCAGGATAAATAAATTCAATATTATTCATTTTTAACTACCTCTAAATTTATTTTTTGGTTGAAGGTTTCAATTATATTATTCGAGCTTTCAGAAATAGTATCCAAAATAATATTTGGATATATACCTAGTAAAATTGCTATAATCACCAATGGTATAATTGAAATTATTTCTCTTTTATTTAAATCAAGTAAATTATTAATTTTATCATTAGAAATTTTGCCAAATACTACTCTTTTGTACATCCAGAGTGCGTAACACGCGGATAAAATAACACCTGTCGCAGCAAATAAAGCTATTAAATAATTATACTTAAAAGCTCCTATTAAAATAAGAAACTCACCAATGAATCCACTCGTACCTGGCAACCCAATACTCGCTAAAATAAAAATAAAGAAGAAAGTTGAATAAAAGGGCATTTTATTAACTAACCCGCCATAATCTGATATATTTCTTGAGTGCATTCTATCATAGACAACTCCTACACATAAAAAAAGTGCTGCGGACACAATACCGTGACTGATCATCTGAAAAATACTTCCTTGTAAACCATTAATGTTAAAAACAAAAATACCCAAGGTAACAAATCCCATATGTGCTACTGACGAATAAGCTATTAGTTTTTTCATATCAGTTTGCATTAATGCTACAAGAGAAGTGTAAATAATTGCTATTATACTCAATGCAAAAATCAAAGGTGCAAAATATAAAGAAGCGTCTGGAAATAATCCGATTGAAAATCTTATAAATCCGTACCCTGCCATTTTTAACAAAATAGCAGCTAATATTACTGAACCTGAGGTTGGTGCTTCTACATGTGCATCAGGTAGCCAAGTATGAACAGGCCACATTGGAGTTTTTACAGCAAATGATGCGAAAAAACCAAGCCATAAATATTTTTGATATTTTTGATCAATGTCAATCTGTAACAACTTAATTACATCTAATGATCCATATTCAAAATAAATAAATATAATAGCTATTAACATGAATACTGAACCAAAAAGAGTATAAAGAAAAAATTTAAACGCAGAATATACACGTCTATCTCCACCCCAAATACCTATAATTAGAAACATTGGAATTAAACCTGCCTCAAAAAATAGAAAAAAAATAAATAAATCCAATGAACAAAAAACACCAAGCATTAATGTTTCCATCAGAAGTATAGAAATCAAAAATTCCCTTATACGAACAGATACACTATTTGACGTCGAGATAATGCATATTGGTACAATTATAGATGTTAAAATAATAAATACTAAACTTACGCCATCGATTCCTACTTTATAATTTATAAAATCTCTAATCCATTTTTTTTCTTCAACAAATTGAAACTCAGCTGTTGTTTTGTCGAAATTAAACCAAATGAATATTGAAATTAAAAGCGTTAGTAATGAGGTAATTAAAGATACATTAATAGATGTTTTTCTTATAAAATGCTCATCTCCTCTTGTAAAAACTAGAAAAAAAACACCGACTAAAGGTAAAAATATTAAAATTGATAAAATTGGTAAATTCATATTAAATTATTATTAAAGTTAAAAATATCGATAAAAAAATTAACATTACAAAAGCATAATGATATAAAAATCCTGATTGAAATTTTACCGCTTTGATCGATATTATCTTTGCTATTTTAGCAAAACCGTTGGGACCAAATCCATCTATAATAAATATATCCCCTATTTTCCAAAATTTATCACCAATATTTTTTATAGGTCTAACAAATATAAAATCATAAATTTCGTCAAAATACCATTTATTAATTAAAAAATTATAAAGCGGCTGATGTCTAGCTTTAATATCATCAATAATTTTCTTATTTTTTAAAAATACATAAAAAGATAGAGGTATTGCAAATGTTGCAAACATTGGAGTGAGTAATAAAAACCAAAACGGTGGATGCTTTAATTCAAAATTTTCTTTAAAATAAATTGAGTTGTCCCAAAACTTTATAAAATCAATGCCGATTAGCAATTCTTTAAAAGCAAAACCAGACGAGACTGCTCCTATTGATAGTAAAAGCAAAGGTAATATAATTATCAAGCCCGAGTCCTTAACATCTTTTAAATCTAAGTTAATATTATTAAAATTTCCATGAAATGTTCTAATTATTAATCTCCAAGAATACATTGAAGTTAAAAGTGCTGTTAAAATACAAACAACCATTGCGTATCCTCCAAATTTACTTTGAGAATAATACGTTGCTTCTATAATTGCATCTTTAGAAAAGAAACCGGATAAGAAAGGGAATCCAGTTATTGCTAAGGTTCCTACAATCATGAAAACATAAGTAATTGGAATTTTATTCCATAATCCACCCATTCTTCTCATGTCTTGTTCGTCCTTCATCGAGTGAATTACGGAACCTGCTCCCAAAAAAAGCAAAGCTTTAAAAAAAGCGTGTGTAAATAAGTGAAACATAGCAATGTGATATGCACCCAGTCCAGTGGCAACAAACATATAGCCAAGTTGACTACAAGTAGAATAAGCAATAACTTTTTTTATATCATTTTGAACTAAGGCTATAGTTGCTGCAAATAGAGCAGTACTAGCGCCAATTACTAGTATTAAATTTAATACGAATATTGAATTTTCAAAAATCGGTGAACATTTAACCACTAAAAAAACGCCTGCAGTTACCATAGTAGCAGCATGTATCAAAGCAGATACTGGTGTTGGTCCCTCCATGGCATCTGGTAACCATGTATGTAAAAAAATTTGTGCTGATTTACCCATTGCACCAATAAATAAGAAGAATGCAATAAATGATATAATGCTTCCTTCTATGCCTAGGATGGATATAGTTTTATCATTTAATGTAATTAACCCGTTAAAAACTTCCTCATAATTTAAAGTCCCCAAATATTTATAAATTATAAAAATACCAATTGCTAAGCCAAAGTCTCCGATTCTGTTTACAATAAATGCTTTTATCGCAGCTTTGTTAGCAGAATTTTTATGATACCAAAAACCAATTAATAAATAAGAAGCTAGTCCAACACCTTCCCATCCAAAAAATAATTGAACAAAATTATCTGCTGTAACTAGCATAATCATAGCAAATGTAAAAAAGGACAAATAAGCCATAAATCTAGGTTTTGATTTGTCGTGAGACATATACTCTATAGAATAAATATGAACTAAAAATGATATTGATGTAATAATTACGAGCATTAAAGATGTTAATGGATCAATATAAATTGACCAATCAAAACTTAATTTTCCTGAAGAAAGCCAATTTATAATTTGATCATTTATTATAGCTGTATCGTTTGAAATAAATTTGAAAAAATAAAAAAATGATATTAATGTTGATGCTAAAACTAGTGATGACGTTAAGATTTGAGAAATTCTATCTCCAAGTAATTTACCAAAACAAATTGTTAAAAGAAAACCAATTAATGGTGCAAAAACTAATACATAGGACATTTCAATATCATCCTTTTAAGTTATTAATATCATCTACATGTATCGATCCTTTATTTCTAAAGAATACGACTAAAATCGCCAAACCAATTGCTGCTTCAGCTGCAGCAACAGTAAGGACGAACATTGTAAATACCTGACCAACTATATCTTGTTGATAAACAGAAAACGAAACAAGATTAATATTTACTGCAATCAGTATGAGCTCAATAGACATTAAAAGAACTATTACATTTTTTCTATTAAGAAATATTCCAACCACTCCTATTGTAAAAATAACAGCACCTAACCCTAAATAATGACCTAATCCGACATCAATCATCTATTTTAATTCCTTTATATGTTTCTACTTTAACAACACTCACTGAGTCAGATCTCTCTCTTGATACCTGTTGAATTATATTTTGTCTTTTTAAAAAATCTCTTTTTTGGAAAGTAAGTAGTATCGCCCCAATCATCGCAACTAATAAAATAATACCTGAAATTTGAAAATAGTGTATGTAATCGGTATAAATAACGTTTCCAATACTCTGTGTATTTGTAATTTCTTTATTAATAACAATTTCACCCGTTGTTAAAAAGTTATCTTTGTATTTCCAAGCCCCAACCATAATAAAAAGCTCTAATAAAATTACTAATCCTATTAATGATCCAAAAGGTAAATAATTTAAAAAACCTGATTTAAGTTCAGAGAAATTAATATTTATCATCATTACAACAAACAAAAATAAAACTGCAACGGCACCAACATACACAATAAGTGTAATCATTCCCAAGAATTCAGCGCCTAACATTATAAATAGACATGAAATACTTACAAAATCTAATATTAAGAAAAACACTGCATGAATGGTATTTTTTGATGAAATAACCATTATTGATGAAAATATTGTTATTAATGAAAAAAAATAAAATACTATTGAATGTGCTAACATTTTATCTGTACTGCTTATCTAATTTAATATTATTAGCAATCTCATTCTCCCATTTGTCACCGTTTTCTAAGAGCTTATCTTTATTATAGTAAAGCTCTTCTCTGGTTTCTGTAGAAAATTCGAAATTTGGACCTTGAACGATAGCATCAACTGGACATGCTTCTTGGCACAATCCACAATAAATACATTTAACCATATCAATATCGTATCGTGCTGCTCGTCTCGATCCATCCTCTTTAGACTCAGACTCGATAGTAATTGCTTGAGCAGGGCACACTGCTTCACATAACTTACATGCTATGCATCGTTCTTCACCATTAGGATATCTCCTCAATGCATGTTCCCCTCGAAATCTTGGACTTATAGATCCTTTTTCAAATGGATAGTTTATAGTTGCTTTAGGTTTAAAGATAAATTTTATCGCAATAAATAAACCTTTTATGAATTCACTAAGGAAAATAATTTTTAATAATCTATTAAATTTCATGTCGGCAATAAATCAAAATATAATAAAAACCCAGATGTTAATATTACCCAAACGAGTGAGACAGGTAAAAAAACTTTCCAGCCTAACCGCATTAATTGGTCATATCTGTATCTGGGAACAATAGCTTTAATTAAGGCAAAAATTAAAAATAAAAATAATATTTTTATTATTAACCAAATAGGTTCTGGAATTAGATTAAAAGGCGCAATATTAATTGGCGATAACCAGCCACCTAAAAATAAAATAGAGCCCATTGCACACATAAGTAGAATGTTTGCGTATTCTCCAAGCCAAAATAAAGCATACATCATTCCAGAGTATTCTGTTTGGTATCCAGCTACCAATTCAGCTTCTGCCTCTGGTAAATCAAATGGTGGTCTATTGGTTTCCGCCAGTGAAGAAATAAAAAATATTACAAACATAGGAAATAAGGGTATTGCGAACCAAACGTTTTTCTGTGCTAAAACAATATCAACTAAATTTAACGAGCCAACACAAAGAAGCACTGTAACAATTATAAAACCAATAGAAACTTCATATGATACCATTTGCGCGGCCGATCGAAGAGCACCAAGAAAGGGGTATTTTGAATTAGATGCCCAACCAGCCATAATTATCCCGTATACTCCAAGTGAAGAAACTGCAAATAAATATAAAATTCCAACATTAATATTACTTACAAATAAAGTTTCACTAAATGGTATAACTGCCCAGGCTAGTAAAGCTAAAGACATTGTAACTATTGGAGCTAAAATAAAGATTATTTTATTTGCACCGGCAGGTATGATCACTTCTTTAAATATAAATTTCAGAGCATCTGCTAAACTTTGAAATAATCCAAAAGGGCCAACTACGTTTGGTCCTCTTCTTAATTGAACTAAACCCCAAACTCTCCTATCTAACCAAACAATTAATGCTACAGTAATAAGCACTGGTGTTATTAGTGCAAAGATTTTTAATGTATCGTAAAAGATTATATTTATAATATCCATTAATTTTTACTAGGTTGATTAATTTTAAATATTTTTTTTTCACATTCATGCATTGTATTTGACTGTCTTGCTATAATATTAGATTTATAATATCTAAAATCTTGAAGTTTAATATTTTGTTCTATTTTATCAACTTCTTCAATTTTAATGTCCTTATAATTTATTGTTGGCAAACAGTCTAAGTCTTTAAGAATTGGATATTTATCAAACATCTGTTCACGTAACTCTTCCAAAGAATTAAAGTTTAATGGTTTATTAAATATATCAGACAAAGCCTTAATGATTTTCCAATCTTCTTTGGCATTACCTGGTGGATAACTTGCTTTGTTAGCTAGCTGTGGTCTACCCTCTAAATTTACAAATATACCTTCTTTTTCAGTAAAAGCAGCACCTGGTAAAACTACATCAGCTAAGCTTGCATTTTCACCGCCATGTGTTCCTTGATAAATAATGAACTGATTTGATTGTTTATCTATTTTTACCTCATCAGCGTTTAGTAAAAATAGCACGTCTGATAGTAATAAATTTGTAAAATTGTTATTATAGCTTTCTAGAATTATTGATCCAACCGAAGAGGCGTTTTGATGTAAAATATTAAATCCAGATAAATTATTTGCCTTTGACAATATAGATTTAGATTTTTCAATTACAAAATTTCCAATTTTGAAATTAAGAACGCTCTCACCAATAATAATTATTGGTTTTTTCGCTGCATAAAATACTTTACTAAAATCGATATTATTTGAGTCAATATCATTAAGTATTTCAATATTATCTCCTAAATGATGAACTTCATATGTTTGATCAGGTATATTTCCGATACTGAAAACTTTTGCTTGATTTACTTTAATTGCTTTCCTTATTTTTAAATTTAAAATACTTGCTTCGTGTCTTGGGTTTGCTCCAATCAAAAGTATTAAATCGCTATTATGAATATCGTTTAGTGGAGTATTAAAGATATTATGAAATAGACTAGAATTTTTTAAAAAAAGATTTTTTTGCCTAAAATCAATTAAATTAGAATTAAATACTTTTTTAAAAAATTCTTTAAACGCAAAAGTAGTCTCAACATCTACTAGCTGACCTATTAATCCACTAAAACTTTTTTTGTTAACTACATTGGATTTTATAAACTCAAAAGCATTACCCCAAGAAGTTGCAGTTAATTTACCATTAATTTTTATATAAGGGCTATCTATCCTGTTATTTAATAATCCGTCACATGAAAATCTGGTTTTATCAGAAATCCACTCTTCATTTATATCTTCGTTGATTTTAGGTAAAATTCTTTTTACTTCCCATCCTTTGCTATCAATTCGAATATTTGAGCCAATAGCATCCATTACATCTACAGATTCTGTTTTTTTAAGTTCCCATGGCCTTGCTTCAAAAGCATAAGGCTTAGAGGTGAGGGCTCCAACTGGGCATAAATCAATTAAATTAGCCGAAAATTCAGATGTAACAGATTTTTCTAAATAAGTAGAAATCTCCATGTTTTCACCTCTATTAATAGCTCCTAATTCCTCTACTCCTGCAATCTCTTCTGCGAAACGAATGCATCTTGTGCAATGTATACATCTATTCATATGAGTTTTTATCAACGGCCCCATATTTTTTTCTTTAACTGATCTTTTGTTTAATTCGTATCGTGATTTGCCTCCACCATAATTAAATGCTTGATCTTGCAAATCACATTCTCCACCCTGATCACAAATTGGACAGTCCAATGGATGATTCACTAATAAAAATTCCATAACTCCCTCTCGAGCTTTTTTAACCATTTCAGAGTTAGTTTTTATTTCTTGCCCATCGACTGCAGGCATAGCGCATGAAGCTACAGGTTTATTTGAACCAGATACTTCGACTAAGCACATTCTGCAATTACCTGCTATCGATAATTTTTCATGATAACAAAATCTTGGAATTTCTTTACCAGCTATTTCACACGCTTGTAAAATTGTAGTTCCAGGTTCAACTTCTATGTTCTTGTTATCAATTTTTAATTTAACCATTAAGCTATTTTTCTATTTCCTAAATTTTCACACTTATCAATTAGTTCTGCTTTAAAGTGTCTTAATAACCCTTGAACTGGCCAAGCAGATCCCTCACCAAAAGCACAAATTGTATGCCCTTCTATTTGCTTTGTTACATCCATTAACATATCTATTTCTTCTATATTAGACTCTCCACGGTTTATTCGCTCAAGCATTCTCCACATCCAACCACAACCTTCTCTACAAGGAGTACATTGTCCGCAACTTTCGTGCTTATAAAAACGAGCAATTCTAGAAATACATTTAACAATGTCTTGGTCTTTATTAATTACTACTACCCCAGCTGTACCTAGTCCACTTTCTACCTCTATTAATGAGTCAAAATCCATTAAAACCTTATCACAGATTTGTTTTGGCAATAATGGCATTGAAGAACCACCAGGTATTACAGCTTGTAGATTTTCCCAGCCACCTACAACACCACCAGCATGCTCTTCTACTAATTCCTTCAATGGAATACTCATTGTTTCTTCCACATTACACGGATTGTTTACGTTACCAGAGATACAAAATATTTTTGTTCCTCTATTTTTTGGCCTTCCAAATGAAGAAAACCATTTTGCTCCTCTTTTTAAAATTTCTGGTACAACAGCAACTGTTTCAACATTATTTACAATAGTAGGACACCCGTACAAACCAATTAATGCTGGAAATGGAGGTTTTAGTCTTGGTAGACCCCTTTTTCCCTCCAAACTTTCTAGTAATGCAGTTTCTTCACCACAAATATAAGCTCCTGCTCCATAATGTATATATACATCTAAACTCCACCCAGACTTAGCAGCGTTCTCTCCTAACAATCCGTTCTCGTAAGCTTCGTCTATAGCTTTCTGAAGTATCTCACCCTCTCTTACGTATTCACCCCTTATGTAAATATAGCATTTTTTTGCTCCTACGGCGAATGATGAAATCAAACAACCCTCTAACAATTTGTGGGGTTCATTTCTTAAAATCTCTCTATCTTTACAAGTGCCCGGCTCAGATTCATCTGCGTTTATAATTAAATAGTGAGGTTTGTTTGGTTGTACATTCTTTGGAGCGAAAGACCACTTTACTCCTGTTGGAAAACCGGCGCCACCACGGCCCCTTAATTCAGAGTTCTTTATTTCACTAATTATCCACTCCTTGCCTTTTGCTAATATCTTATCCGTAGCATTCCAATCCCCTCTTTTTAAAGCTGAAGATAAAGCAAAACTATCGTCGCCATATAAATTTTTAAATATTCGATCTTTATCTTTAAGCATTTCTATTCAATGTTTTCCTATTGTTAGTTGGCTCACTTGAAACTCTACCGATTTGTGATCCAAATTTTGGAAGTTGATTATTCTTAAAACTTAAAAAAATCTTCTCTGCAATACTTTCGTTTAAATCTTCATAGTACTGATCATTAATTTGCATCATTGGTGCGTTTACGCATGCACCTAAACACTCAACTTCAGTCCACGATGAATTTAATTCCTTGTTTAGTTCACCTTGTTTAGATGAAATATGTTTTTTGCACATATCTACAATCTTACCAGAACCCTTAATCATGCATGGAGTAGTTGTACATACCTGAACAAAATATTTACCCACTGGCGATAAATTATACATTGTATAAAAAGTAGCTACTTCATAAACCTTTATATAAGGCATATTCAGAATATTACTAATAAGCCTTAAGGCTGCTAAAGGTATCCAGTTATTATTTTGTCTTTGTGCTAAGTACAACAAAGGCATGACTGCGCTTTTCTTTCTATCCTCAGGATATTTTAATAACAATTTTTCAATTATTTTTTTATTGTCTAAACTAAATTCAAATTGATCTGGTTGTTCTTTAGCAATTTTCTTTCCACTCATCTGTCTACCTCTCCAAAAACAATATCCATTGAACCTAATACGGCTGGAACATCTGCAAGCATATGTCCTTTTATTAAATAATCCATTGATTGCAAATGAGCAAATCCTGGAGCTCTAATTTTGCACCTGTAAGGTTTATTTGATCCATCTGAAATCAGGTAAACTCCAAACTCACCTTTAGGAGCCTCTACAGGCACGTATATTTCGCCAGCTGGAACGTGATAACCTTCTGTATAAAGTTTAAAATGATTAATTAAAGACTCCATGCTTTGCTTCATTTCAGATCTTTTTGGCGGTCCAACTCTTGGATTAGAAGTCATCACTGGTCCACTTGGAATCTCCCTAATTGCTTGTTTAATAATTTTTAGACTTTCTTTCATCTCTTCAATTCTACATAGATATCTATCATAGCAATCACCGTTTTTTCCAACAGGTATATCAAAATCAAATCTTTCATAACCATCGTAAGGCTGAGATTTTCTTAAATCCCAAGGCCTTCCTGAGCCACGTAGCATCACTCCACTAAAACCAAAATCTAAAGCTTCTTTTAAAGAAACTTTTCCAATATCAACATTTCTTTGTTTGAATATTCTATTATCTGTTAGTAGATCCTCTAAATTATTTATTACTTTAGGAAAATCATCACAAAATTTATCTATATCTTCAGCTAAACCAGTTGGCATATCAATATGTACACCTCCTGGTCTAAAATAATTTGCATGAAGTCGTGAGCCAGAAACACGCTCATAAAATACCATTAACTTTTCTCTTTCTTCGAAGCCCCATAATGACGGTGTAAGTGCGCCTACATCAAGAGCTTGAGTAGTTACATTCAATAAATGACTAAGAATTCTGCCAATCTCGCAAAATATAACTCTGATATACTGCGCTCGCCTTGGAACATCAATTTTTAAAAGCTTTTCTACAGCCAATGCAAAAGCGTGCTCTTGGTTCATCGGGGCTACGTAATCTAGTCTATCAAAATAAGGTATTGCCTGAGTGTAAGTTTTTGTTTCTATTAATTTTTCTGTACCTCTGTGAAGTAAACCAATATGGGGATCTGCTCTTTCAACGACTTCTCCGTCCAACTCTAATATTAATCTTAGAACTCCATGCGCAGCCGGGTGCTGTGGTCCAAAATTTAAATTCATTGTTTTGGTTTGTTTAGTCATTTTTTAATTTACCTACTTTTTTTTGCTCAGAAGCGATATATTCTGATCCTCTCCAAGGACTTTCAAAATCAAAATCTCTGTAATCTTGTTGTAATTTTACTGTATCATATTTTACTTTTTTAAATTCTGGATCATATCTGACTTCTTTAAACCCGGTGAGAGGGAAATCTTTTCTCAGAGGATAGCCTTCAAATTCGTAGTCTGTTAATATTCTTCTTAAATCTGGATGATTAGAAAATTTAATTCCATACATGTCAAACACTTCTCTCTCTAACCAATTTGCGGACGTAAATATATTAACAATACTCGGTATTATCTCTTCATCTTTAAAATTAATTTTGAGTGCTATTCTTTGATTATATTCATGGCTTAACAATGTATAAATAAGTTGAAATCTTTCTTCTCTTTCTGGAAAGTCAACACCTGTGATATCAATTAATTGTTTAAATTTAAAAGTTTCTGATTTTTTTAGTATGTTTAAATTATTGTATAAATTCTTTGTTTCACCCAAACATACAACGAAATTATCAACGCTGGTATAATTTTGAAAATTTAATTTAGTATCATTTTTTAACAAATTGATTAAATTTTCTGTTTCTTTATTTGTCATCTTTTTAATGAACCTTCTCTTCTAATTTTCTTTTGTAATTGTAAAATTCCATACAATAGAGCTTCCGCACTGGGCGGGCACCCAGGAACATAAATGTCTACTGGTACAATTCTATCACATCCTCTGACAACAGAATAAGAATAATGATAATAACCTCCTCCATTTGCGCAGCTACCCATTGAAATAACATATCTAGGTTCAGGCATTTGATCATATACTTTTCTTAAGGCCGGAGCCATTTTATTAGTTAATGTCCCTGCAACAATCATTACGTCTGATTGTCTAGGTGATGCTCGGGGTGCAGCACCAAATCTTTCTAAATCATATCTCGGCATAGAAGTTTGCATCATTTCAACAGCGCAACATGCTAAGCCAAATGTCATCCAATGTAGAGATCCTGTTCTAGCCCAATTTATCAAAGTATTACTTGCTATAGTTACGAAACCGTCCCTGCTAAAATTTTCAGCAACATCCTTAAATTCTGGCGGAATTTGTTTAATTTTACTTTCTATCATTACTCCCAATCTAAAGCTCCTTTTTTCCATTCATATACAAAACCAACAGTTAAAATTAATAAAAAAAACATCATAGACCAAAAACCTAGTAAGCCTATGTTTCCAAGTGAGACAGCCCATGGAAAAAGGAAAGCTACTTCCAAATCAAAAATAATAAATAATATAGCTACAAGATAAAATCTTACATCAAATTTCATTCTAGCGTCTCCAAATGCTTCAAATCCACATTCATAAGCTGATAATTTTTCACTATCTGGATTATTGGGAGAAAATAGGAGGTTTAAAAATATAAATCCTACTCCAATACCAATTGATATGAATAAGAATATTAAGATAGTCGCGTAATCTTTTAAAAAGTCATATAACATTAGCGTATATATATCTTTTAATCGTTAGAGTTTAAGTGTGCTTTTTTGTCATAAAAAACACAAAAAAGCTTAATTAATTAACTGTTTATGCTTAAATTTAACTTTTTATTGCTTAATAGTGAATTGCATAATGAATTTAACAGGGGAAGATTCTTTCTTCCAATCTTTTTGATAAGTAATTTTCCATGGGATATTACAAGATCAGCCCCTTCAACAGTTGTATTTTTCATTTTATTTTTTAAAATATTTTTATAATTTAAATTCTCACCTAGGTAAGATCCTAACTTGCTATTTCGTCCCCCTAAAATACTCACATACAAATCTCCAACACCAGCAATTCCAAACACGCTGCTGTTACTTCCCCCAAATTTTTTTGTTATAACACTCATTTCTTTTAAACTCTGATTAAATAAGTAAGACGAAGTATTGAAATTTGTTAAATTATTTTTTTTAATGATTGATAAACTTGAGCCTATAATTATTGCATAAATATTTTTAATAGCAGAGCATATTTCAGAACCTATTAAGTCATTATTAATTTCAGGAATATAATATTTTGTACACAAAATTTTTTTAAATTTTTCTGCATTCAAAATATTTTTAGAAGAAAAAATTGTTTGCGTAAATTTTTTATTTAATAATTCATTAGCTAAACAAGGACCAGCAGACATTACGAAATTTTTTCTTCCAGTAATTTTTTTTAAATATTCGCTTATCGTTATAATTTTCTTCTGATAAAACATTAAACCCTTAGTTAAAATTAGAAATTTTGTATGTATGTTAGTTTTTTTGATAATATCACACACCCATTTAATCCCCTTAGAATTTGTGCCAATAATTATGTAATTAATTTTATTAAAATTTATTTTATTACATTCATTATGAAAATAAAATTTAGTTTTTTTTGAAAATGAAATATTATTTGAAAAATTTTTGAAATTATTTTTTGCTCGTGATATTTTTTTTTTATCCAACGGTGAGCCGAGAACAATTGTATTTTGATTGTTATTCTCTAAAAGTGAAAGATATGCATTGCTGGCAACCCCATATCCAAGCACTAGAATTTTATTACTTTTCATAAAATAATTTATGGTGCCCCCGCGCGGAATCGAACCACGAACCTACTGATTACAAATCAGTTGCTCTACCAATTGAGCTACAGGGGCTGAGTTTTGTTAATACTAGTTTTTTTGTATATTAACAACTTATAA
>CABYDT010000004.1 GCA_902517865.1 uncultured Pelagibacteraceae bacterium | reverse complement strand
CCTCAGCTGTGTTTGCAATGAAAATGGACTTTGAAAAACTTGATGTGATTACTTGGTCGTGGCAAAAAGTATTAGGTGGAGAAGCCGCACATGGAATGATCGCTTTGTCACCAAGAGCCTTAGATAGACTAACTAGTTATGAACCCCCTTGGCCTATCCCTAAAATTTTTAGACTTGCGAATAGGAAAAAAATTTCTGAGGGTATTTTTAAAGGCGAAACAATAAATACTCCTTCAATGCTATGTGCTGAGGATGTACTGGATTCTTTAAACTGGATAGAAAGTATAGGTGGAGAAAAAGAAGCAATAAAAAGATCAAAAAAAAATCTTCAAGTTGTTAAAGATTGGTTAAAAAACAAAAATTGGATAGAGTTTCTTGCACAAGATTTGAATACAATTTCATCTACAAGTATTTGTTTAAAAATAGTAGACCCCACCTTTATAAAGCTATCAGATGAAGATCAAAAAACAAAATTGAAAAAAATGAATGAATTATTAGAGAATGAAAATGTAGCTTATGATATTAACTCTTACAGGACTGCACCTCCTGGCTTTAGAATTTGGGGTGGGACTACAGTTGAAAGTGATGATATAGCTAATTTATTGCCTTGGATTGAGTGGGCTTACACTGTAATACATAAGTAAATGTTCAAAGTACTAATAGCAGATAAACTTAGCACAGAAGCTGAAAAAATTTTTACTGATAATGGTTTAAAAGTTAAAACAAAAACTGGTCTTAAAGAAGATGAATTAATTCAAGAATTAAACGATTGTGACGCTTTAGTTGTAAGGTCAGCAACAAAAGCTACCAAAAAAGTTATTGAAAAATCTAAAAAACTAAAAGTTATTGGAAGAGCAGGCATTGGGGTAGATAATATTGATATATCGTCTGCAACAGACAATGGAAAAATTGTAATGAATACACCATTTGGAAATTCTATAACTACGGCTGAGCACGCTATTACCTTAATTCTTTCGACTGCGAGACAAATTCCCTTTGCAGACAAAACAACACATGAAGGAAAATGGGAAAAATCATCAATAAAAGGAACAGAAGTTACAGGAAAAAACCTTGGAATTATTGGCTGTGGCAACATTGGTACGATAGTTGCAAAGAGAGCTTTAGGATTGGAGTTTAAAGTAAGTGTTTACGATCCTTTTTTACAAGAAGAAAAAGCAAGAGAACTAGGTGTTAAAAAAATTTCTCTAGATAAATTATTTTCTCAATCAGATTTTATAACTTTACATACACCTTTAAATGAAAAAACAAAAAATATTATTAATAAAGAGTCCTTTTTAAAAATGAAGAAGGGGGTGAGAATTATAAATTGCGCGAGAGGTGGATTAGTTGATGAGATTGCATTAAAAGAAAACCTAGACAACGGAAAAGTTGCTAGTGCGGCACTAGATGTTTTTGTTAATGAACCGCCTACAGATAGCAAATTACTCGGAACAAAAAATTTAATATTAACTCCTCATCTTGGAGCTTCTACAACTGAGGCTCAAGAAAAAGTTGCTATACAAATTGCAGAACAAATTTGTAATTTTTTAAAGACCGGTGCTATTTCAAATGCGGTAAATACTTTTTCTCTGTCAGCTAAAGAGTACAACTTAGTTAAACCTTATTTAAGACTATCAAATTTATTAGGTAGTTTTGCTGGACAACTTACTGAAAACGCTATAAAAAAAATTGAGTTGGAATTTGAAGGTCAAGCTTCAAAAGTCAACACACAACCATTACTTCAAACATTGATATGCTCTTTGTTAAAACCTACGTTTGATAACGTTAATATAATTAACGCTATGAGCGTTGTAAAAGACAAATCTATTGACGTTACGGAGATTAAACATGATAGAGTTTGTGAATATCAGTCTTGCATAACGTTATCTATCACTACAGATAAACAAAAACGTTCAGTTAAAGGTACATTATTTGGAAATAAACCTAGAATAGTTTCTATAAAAGGTATCAAAATTGAAGCTGAGCTTCTTAAGCACAATTTATATATAAGTAATGAAGATAAACCGGGATTTGTAAGTAATCTTTCAAAAATTCTTGCGGATAATAATATTAATATTGCAACTTTCCATTTGGGCAGAAAGGATAGTGGAGGTGAGGCGGTCGCATTAATTTCGACTGATAATTTTATTGATAACTCGGTTATTGAGAAAATTAAAAAATTACCTTTGGTAATTCAAGCCAAATATATAACATTTGATGACTAATACATTTCTCACAATAGTAGCAAATCAAAATTTTAAACATGAAGAGAGTATCAATTTTTTAAAAAATCATTTTTATTTGGACATAGCAAACTCTACAGTTTTATCAACTAATGCAATTTCTTTTGAAATAAAAGATTTTGATGAGACAAAAAAAACACATATGAAAAAAGTGTTTACACAAAAAAAAATAGATTTTTGTTTTCTTGACAAATTTAAAATTCCAAACAAAATTTTTTTATGTGATATGGACTCTACAATTATTAAAAACGAGACGTTAGATGATTTAGTTAAAATGTGTGGTGCAGAAGCAAAGGTTATTGATGAAACTAGTAGATTAGCAATGGAGGGCAAAATAGATATTAAGACTACTTTGTCATCGAGAGTATCTTTATTGAAAGGCAAGCCTAAATCTATGATTGAGGATGTTATTAAAGGTATAAAATACAATCAAGGATCCAATACATTAATCAAAACTCTTAATAGTAATAACTTCAACACTTACTTAATAACCGGAGGCTTTAAACCTATATCAACTTATGTTGGTGAACGATTGGAATTTCAAAATATTATAAGCAATGAATTCGAGTTTGAAAATGATAATACCTTTAAAGGTACTTATGTACCTATAGCTGGTGAAAAAAATTCTAAATTGGAATTTATGAGAAAACTATCCGCTGAAAAAGATATTGAATTTAAGGATTTTGTAGCATTGGGAGATGGTGCAAATGATCTTGGCATGTTAAAAAACTCTGGACTTGGGATTGGATATAATTCACATAAAATTATTAAAGATAATATAGAAACTCAAATAAACTTTACTGATTTGACAAGTGTGCTTTATTTTTTACAAATTAAAAAAGAAGACTTTATTCGTTAATTTTTTTAACAAAATCAAGCACTCTTTCTACATGGCCTTTAACTTTTACGTTATTCCAAACTTTTAAAATCTTTAATTTTTTATCAACTAATATAGTAGTTCTTTTAACGCCCATAAACTTTTTTCCATATAATCTTTTTTCTCCCCAGGCTTTTAACATTTTAATAACTTTAATATTTTCATCAGATAAAAGCTCAAACGGGAAGTTATATTTATTTTGAAATTTTTTGTGACTTTCAATACTGTCTTTTGATATACCGACAATATCTGTTTTATATTTTTTAAATTGACTATATTTTTTTTTAAAATTTAAAGATTCTAAAGTACATCCGGGTGTATTATCCTTTGGGTAAATAAAAATGATCAAATTATTTTTAATATTATTTAATTTAAAAGTTTTTTTTGCAGTTGAATTCAAGGAAAATTTTTTAAGTTTTGTATTTTCTCTCATTATGATAATTGATATAGATATTATATGAATATAAAAACATCAAAACAATTAGTAGATGAAGCTATGAAGGATATTGTCACACTAGATGCAGAACAAACTAAAAAGAATTTAGAAACTGATTCAGAAACCTTGCTAATCGATATTAGAGACATTAGAGAATTAAAAAAATTAGGGACAATAGAAAATTCAACTCATATTCCGAGGGGGATGTTAGAATTCTGGTTAGATCCTGAAAGTCCATATTATAAAACGGAACTTGCACCAGAAAAACCTAAAATATTATTCTGTGCATCAAATTGGAGAAGCGCTTTAGCTGTGAAATCGTTAAATGAAATGGGTTTTAAAAATATCAGTCATGTAGCTGGTGGATATGAAGCTCTTTTAAAATCAGGTTTTAAAATTAAGAATATTTAATTATTTCAAGGCTTCTCTAAAAACAAATTCCAATCTGTCTTGTCCAAAATAAATTTTTGAACCCACTACAAAAGTTGGACATCCAAATATCCCTTTTTTAAATGCATTGTCAGTCCTATTTTTAAGATCATCTTTTATTTTTGGATCATTTAATTTTTGGATAAAACTTTCTGGATTTAAATCCATGTTTTTCAAAAACTTTTCAAAAATTTTTTCATCATTTAAGTTTAAAGAATCAACCCATGCAGCTTTAAAAAATTTATCAACATATTGACTTAAGAAACCCTCCTTAATTGCAACAACAGATCCCCTCATTATATGTATTGTTTTTATGGGAAAATATCTGTTAAATTGATACTTAATTTTATACCAGTCAGCGCACATTTTTAAATCCTTTATCATGTGTTTAGCTTTTTGAGGATGTAATCCAGCCGGCGTAATATCAGCAGTTCTATGCAGTCCGGCTAAAAACACAGGATAATAATTTACTTTTATTTTTTTATCTTTTTCAAACTTTCTTATTTGGGTATGAGCCAAATACGAGTACGGACTACTAATATCGAAGTAAAAATCAATTTTTTTTATTTTACTCATGTAATTTAAACTTTTGAACTACTAACAATCTAAGTATTAAGTAAAAACATAATCCAACAGGCCCTGTAAAATAAGTAAGTACTAATGGAAAAAACACAATTGATTTATGCATATTATATTTTAAAGCATCTTTTGATATCCAATGACCTAAAAATAAACTTAAACTCAGAAAATGTATCCAAAAAATAAGAACAAATAATTCATTTTTCATTAGTTCAATTAAGTAGCTTAAGCCTAAATATAGGTTGAAGTTATCAATGACTGTGTCGAAATTTATTTCTTCATTCAAACCCAGTGGATAAAGTTGTTGATACACCATATAACCGTATGTGAAGGCTAAAACTGTAGGTATAAAAAGATTATTGATAAGTGCGTTAGTAAACTTAGATGCTGGCGCAAAAATCACAATCAGCCATAATGGTATAACACCAATATTGACAAACTGATAAATCATTTCAATCGTAAAAAATTCTTTGATTGTTTCTAACATATGGTAAATGAATATATATGAAACAGATCAAATCAACCAATCAAAAAATTGAAACGGAGCAAGATATTAAAGAGCTAGCTTTAAGATACCTTGATAAATATCAGCCATCTAAAAAAGATTTGAAATTGTACCTTTTTAGGAAAATACAGGCTAATCCATTTCAATTTATACCAAAAAATGAGATAATGACAAAAATTCAAAGTGTTGTCGATGAATTAGAAAACCTTAATGTCTTAAACGATGAGTTATACAGCGAACTGAAATCAAAAAATTTTTTAAAAAGAGGATATTCAATTAATAAAATTAGAATGCACTTGATAAACAAAGGTATTGATGACAAGTTATTAAAAGAAACTATTCACAAAATTACTAAAGATGACAACAACCCTGATTTCTATTCGGCAATCCGAATATGTAAAAAGCGAAGAATTGGACCATACAGACCAGAGGCAAATAGAACTATTTTTTACAAGAAAGATATAGGGGTGTTAGCTAGAAATGGTTTTTCTTATGATCTATCAAAAGATATACTTTCATTAGACAAAAAAGAATTGAAGGTATTTGAAAAAAAATTATAGTTTTTTTTTCTTTTTTTCGTTTTTAACCAATTCTTCGATCTTATTCTTCATGGCTCTTCTCACAATACTAAAAATCAAAATACCTAAAATGGAAACTGATATTATAATTATTAATATTGTTTTTAACATTGAAGGTCCTTTTTTCTTACTAGCAAAGATGGATTACTAAAGTCTGATTTACCATATCGAATCGGCTCATTGTTGTGAGTTGATACAATTGCACCGGCATTTTCTGCAATTGCATGACCTGCAGCTATATCCCACTCTTTAGCTCTCGGATTTGCAGCATATAAATCGAACTCACCATTAGCTATCAAACAAAATTTAAGGGAACTTCTCATACTTTTAAATTTAACTACATTATAATTATCTAAAATTGTCATGATCTTGTCGGAAGGTGAAGATGAGTTAGATAAAGCTATAGTCTTATCATTTAATTTTTGGCAATCAATTTTAATTTTTTTATTATTTTTAATTTCATAAGCATTATCAGTACCATATGAAAAAAACAGCCTATTTTTTTTTGGAGCATATATAATTCCTGCAACAGCTTTTTTGTTTATTACAAGACCTGCATTTAATGTATACTCGTCTCCACCATTTATATATGAGTTAGTCCCATCGATTGGATCAATTAACCATAAATCCTCCCGTTCTTTAGTTTCAACATCCCCAATATTCTCTTCTGATACAATTTCAATATTAGGTGATATGGTTTTTAATTTTTCTATAATCATTTCATTTACGGCTAAGTCACCATTGGTGACAGGTGTATTATCGTTTTTTGTATTGATTTTGAGTTTTTTATTAAAAAGCTCTATTGACTCTTCGCCGGCCTTTAAAAAAGTAGGTATAAGCTTTAAAATAATTTTCTGAATTTCATCTTGTTTCATCTTCGTACTTTTCTAATGAGACTATACTTATATTGATTGTTTTTTTTCCAGCATTTTCAAAATTAACTGTTACCTTGTTTTTTATGACTGATTGAACTTGCCCTATACCCCATTCCTTTTTATTCGGGTTAATAACAAAATCTCCAGGGTCAAAGTCATAAATCATAATTTAATAATTAATAATAACGTGCTATAAAAAATATATGTTTACACCAATATTAGAAAAAAATGAAACAGATTTGATTGGCTCTGGAAAGTCAAATGAAAAAACAAAGGTTGTAGTAGCTATGTCAGGTGGAGTGGACTCTTCTGTCGCTGCATCAATTATTAAAGAACATGGTTATGATGTCGTTGGAATAACACTTCAATTATTTGATTATGGCAAAATTGGCAAAACAAAAGGTACGTGCTGTGCTGGTAAAGACATTTATGATGCAAAAAAGGTGTGCGATAAAATTAAAATAGAACACCAAGTAATGAATTACGAAGATATTTTTAATGATGAGGTCATTGAAAAATTTGCAGATAGTTATATCAAAGGCGAAACTCCAATTCCATGTATTGACTGTAATCAAACAGTAAAATTTAGAGACCTTTTTAAATTTGCAAAAAAATTAAATGCAGATGCTCTTGTAACCGGTCATTATGTTAAACGTATTGATAAAGAATATCCAAAAATGTATCGTCCAAATGATTTGGATAGAGATCAAAGTTATTTTTTATTCTCGACTACTCAGGAACAACTTGAATATTTAAGATTTCCATTAGCTAATCTATCTAAAAAAGAGACTAGGGAAATTGCAAAAAAAATGAACTTAATAGTTGCCAACAAACCAGACAGTCAAGATATTTGTTTTGTACCAAGTGGAAATTACAAAAAAATTATAGAAAAATTAAGACCAGAGTCTTTTAAAAAGGGAAATATCGTAGACAAAAATGGAAAAGTTCTCGGGTATCATAATGGAATAGTCAATTACACAATTGGACAAAGAAAAGGTATTAAAATTTCTAATTCAGAGCCATTATTTGTAATGAAGTTAGATACTATCAAAAACGAGGTTGTAGTAGGTAATAAAAAAGATTTATTAGTAAATAAAATATTTTTAAGAGATTTAAACTTTTTGACACATAATAAAAAAGATTTGAATAATGATATAATGGTAAAAGTTCGTTCTACTGGCAAATTATTAAATTGTAAGTTTAACTATGCCGGAAATGAAATATTATTAGATAAAGGAGAGGAGGGTGTATCTCCGGGTCAAGCTTGTGTATTTTACAAAAAAGATAGTGACGGGACACGCGTCTTAGGAGGCGGGTGGATTAAAAAAACAGAGAATTAATTATTTCTTTTTATTTTTTCTTCTGTTTCTTCTTCTCTTTGATCCGATTTTTCTTCTTCCTCTATGTTTCTTTGGGTATCCCATTTTTTTAAAATTGTTAGTTGAAAAATACCAAAATTTACTGTTTAATCAATTAATTTTTAAAATATGCCACCAAAAAAAAACATGAATTTTGTATCTGAAACCAGCGAGGACAGCAGATCAATAGATATTTTTAAATTACAATCAGAAAGAAAATTAGAGGAAAAAAAAGAAAAAAAATCTAATACAATTTACGTAGTTTCTGTTGCAATTATAGTAGTTTGTATCATTTCACTCGTATATATTTAATTATCTAAATGATAGATGTTGAATTAACTATTGGGTTAATTACTTTCTATTTTATTATGTTTGTAACCCCAGGGCCAAACAACGTGATGTTAACAGCTTCTGGTATAAAGTTTGGGTTTAAAAGAACAATTCCCCATTTACTTGGAATACCATTAGGCCATACTATTCAAATTACCCTAGTCACTCTTGGTCTAGGTGTAATTTTTGAGAAATATCCTTCAATACAAATCGTACTAAAATTTTTAGGATGTGCTTATCTGTTTTTTTTAGCTTATAAAATGTTTGGCTCACTAGATATTAAGAGCATTAAAAATTCAGGAAGACCATTAAAATTTTATGAAGCGTCTCTTTTTCAATTTTTAAATCCAAAAGCATGGTTAGTAGCAACTACGGCAGCATCTGTTTTTTTTCCAGAAAATATTAATTTCATAACTGGATTAATTTTTATTGTGTTTCTAGCACCAATTGTTTGTTTACCATCAATAACTATTTGGGCTGTATTTGGTAGTACTATTAAAAACTTTATATCAAATTATAAAATAAAAAAAATAATTGAAATAATTTTGGCAATTTCATTAGTAATAACAGGATTATTAATATTGGTATGATTCAAGAAACAAATGAAATATCCCTAGAGACAAAAGGACAGAGACTTTTTAATATTACAAATTTAATTGAAAACGTTATTACACTATCAAAATTAAACACAGGATTAATAAATATAAGCATACTGCATACTAGCGCTTCATTACTAATTCAAGAAAATGCAGATACAAATGTACAAAAAGATCTATTAAACTTTTTTGACAAAATCGCTCCAATGAATGAGAATTTGTATATACATAATGATGAAGGAAAAGATGATATGCCCGCCCATATTAAATCAGCTCTTACACAAACAAATCTATCGCTTAGTTTTGGAAATAAAAAGTTAAAATTGGGCACTTGGCAGGGTATTTATTTGTTCGAACACAGAATAAAGCCTCAAAAAAGAACAGTTTTAGTACATTTGATTGGCGAATAGCTTTGACAAAAAAAAAACTTTAAATTAAAAGCTAATTACTTATGGCAAAAAAAAGAAAGATTCGTAGAACAAAAAAAAGTAAATCTAATAATATGTTATTAATTGGTGGTGCAGCAGTACTATTGGCTGTTGTTGCATTATCTCAAATTAATACAGGACCAGTTGTCAAAGTTAAGGACAGCAATGTATCTGATATTAAGAAAACCAAAGAGTCATCTAAGCCACTAAATATACCGAAAAAAGAAAAGGCAATAAATAAAAAAAGCATAAACGAGAGAGAATTGATGATTAGATTTGCCGAGCTTGACTGGAACAGTAATAAACTAGTTTCTAAATCAGAGTATTTATATTACTTCAAAGATAAATCGACTGGAAAAAAACAATTTAAAATTATCGATAAAGATAAATCTGGATCTATAAGTTACAAAGAATATAAAGCTTACAGAACAAGATAACCAAGTTGTTTTAATATCTAAACTATTGTAAATTAAATTTTTGTGGCGGGATAGCTTAGTTGGTTAGAGCACGGGACTCATAAGCCTTTTGCCTATTGTTCAAGAGCTTTGAAATACAATCTTAATTCAATATCAACTTAAATCTGGTCACACATAGGACACACTGATAATATTTAAGTATGAAAATAATTGAGGCTGAAGAATTTATTGAATACTTGGAGAGATTATCAATTTTAGAAGCAAAAAATTCCGATGCAGACTCACGTACAAAAGATTTTTTTGGTAAAAAATATATTTGTGGATGCGGTAAAAAACATATTTTTTCTGAAAAAACTGGTATACTTTGGAGGCGAAAACTTAGTGGAGCATTTGTTTTAATAGATAAGAATTGTGATTTTGCAAATTATGTTGAAGGGACTGGAATATTTAAATTAGGTTTAAAAACAGTCTATAGCTCGAATGTAAAGAAATCATATGAACTATGGAAAAAAAATAATAAATGAAATATTTAAAAAACTTAAAAGAATTACGAGAAGAACTTGCTAATGAGGAGCTACATCCACCTCATGAGTCTTTAAGCACCCTAAACAAAGACAAGACATATAATTGTGGATGTGGAAGTTGGCATCCTGTTGATAGCACTCCTATAGCAGCAGCTTGCAGGGGTAGAAGTGTTGCTCACTCTGGGATTGGAAAAGGTTTTATATTAGTTTGTGATACACATGCCACATTAGTAGTTACAGAAGGAATCTTCAATTATAGTTTTAAATCGATTTGGACAATCGAAAAAGAAATATTACAAAATTTCATTTAATATTAATTTATACCCCAAGGGAATAGGACTCAATTTTAGGACTCAACGGACTCACATAGGACTCACTTAAAAATCCTAAATAATAGAATTGTCTAATATCTTGTTTGCAACAAAAAATAAAAGTAGTATATATCAATACGAATTTAACGGCGGGATAGCTCAGTTGGTTAGAGCACGGGACTCATAAGCCCGGGGTCGGCAGTTCAACTCTGCCTCCCGCTACCATTTGACTAATAGCGGTAAAATTTTCGAAAATTATAAATAAAGAATGCGAAAGTATATATTTTTAACTATAATTTTTTTTACAACTGATAGTTTGTCATTAAATCATAATATTGTAGGAACAATTAAAAAATCATCGATTAAAACAACACAATTTAACGAAGGTAAAGCTCTTTATTTAAAGAACTGCGCGTCCTGTCATAAAAAAAATTTATCAGGTCAAATAAATTGGGATGCGAAACTAGATAAAGATGGTCACAGACTTGCTCCTCCAATGAATGGAGATGGACACACCTGGCATCATGACGATAGTACACTTTTTTACATCACAAAATATGGATTAGGTAGATATGTAAAAAATTACAAAGGTAAAATGGGGGGGTTTTCAGATAAGCTGACTGATAACCAAATTAAGAATGTTTTAGCTTATGTTAAATCGTACTGGCCAGAAAAAAAATATCGATATCAACTCAAACTGAATGAAAGGTAATATAATGAATAAATTAATTTTACTAACTATATTTATGCAGATATCTTTTAATGTATTTGCAGCACCAATGAAAATGATTGGTACAAAAGGTAAAGTTTCTGAAGTAAATAAAACGATTAAAATTTCAATGTACGATAACTATTACGAACCCAAAATTATTAACGTTAAGAAAAATGAAACCATAAAATTTATTGTAGAAAATAAAGGTATGCTAGTGCATGAATTCAATATCGCTACAATGAAAATGCATAAAAAACATGGTCCAGAAATGCTTGAAATGATGAAAAAAGGTATTTTGCTTCCCACTAAAATTAATAAAATAAAAATGAAAGAAATGTCTAAGCATGATAAAAAAATGGCACATAGTCATTCGAATAGCGTTTTGCTTGAACCAAATAAATCTGGAGAGTTAATCTGGAAATTCTCAACAAGCGCCGAGTTATACGTAGGATGTAATGTACCAGGTCATTTAGAGGCTGGGATGATTTCAAAAATTAATATTAACTAAATAATGGATTTAGCACTAAAAAACTTTCACTGGAAATGTAAAAATACTTGGATTAAAAGTGCGAAGAATACACTTTGGTGCGTTTTTGGATGTTCAATAGGCGATTTTGGAACAATTCTTTTTTTCCAACTCACAAAAATACCTTTCCCTATACTCGGTATTATGACATTGGCTATAATTAATGGGTTAATTACTAGCATCTTATTAGAAACTTTTATTCTTTTAAAACAAAATTTTAGTCTTAAAGATGCAATTAAAACTGCATTTGGAATGAGTTTTATATCTATGTTATCAATGGAAATCGCGATGAATTTGACTGACTATCTCTTAACTGGAGGAGCAATTTTGACATGGTGGGTGATACCTATCATGTTATTAGTAGGTTTTTTAACACCTTGGCCATATAATTATTGGAGATTAAAAAAATTTAATGAGTCTTGTCATTAAAAATATTTAATGTCCTGGAAACTTTATTAAACTAAAAGACTTATAATCTTTTTTCTCTAATTTTTCATTACCAGGTAAATCGAATAAATTAATTAAAAATATATATCCCGCGACTTTCCCTTTGCATTTTTCAATTAGTTTCGCAGCAGCAAGAGCTGTACCTCCTGTTGCGATCAAGTCATCAACAATTAATATTTTATCATTTTTTTTGACTGATCTTTTATGTACCTCAATTGTTGCCTTTCCATATTCTAGGGTAAATTTTTGTGAAATTCTTTTATCTGGAAGTTTATTTTTCTTTCTTAGCAATATTAAAGGTTTTTTTTCTAAATACGCGAGGACAGAAGCAAAAATAAAACCTCTAGACTCAATAGCCGCAAGCTTATTATGGGGTATTTTTTTTGTAATTTTATACATTCTTTTAATAGTTGTATTAAAAGCTTTCTTATTTTCTAATAGAGATGTGATATCTCTAAAAAGAATACCTTTTTTAGGATAATCAGGAATTGATTTAATTGTTTTTTCTAATTTCATTATAAGAATAATTAATATAATTAAGTTAATTAGTCATGAGTAAATTAGGAATAATTGGTGGCAGTGGGTTATATAATATAGAGGGTTTATCTAACGAAAAGTGGATAAAAGTTAAAACTCCATGGGGCGAACCATCTGACCAAATTCTAGAAGCAAAATTTGCAAAACAAAGCTTTTGTTTTATTCCAAGACATGGAAGGGGACATTTGATATCCCCATCTAATATAAACTTCCGAGCTAATATAGATGCGCTGAAACAAAGGGGAGTGACCGATATAATTTCAGTATCTGCAGTTGGCTCTTTGAAAGAGGAACTTGAACCTGGTAAATTTGTTATAATTGATCAATTTATTGACAGAACTTTCGCGAGAAAGAAAACTTTTTTTGATAATGAAATAGTTGCCCATGTTTCAATGGCTCATCCAACGTCGAAATCTTTGATGGACGCATGCGAGTCATCTATTAAAAAATTAAAAATTCCCTTTCAACGAGGAGGTACATATGTAGCTATGGAGGGACCGCAATTTTCCTCATTAGCTGAGTCGCAATTATATAGATCATGGAAAGCTGACGTTATAGGCATGACAAATATGCCAGAGGCAAAACTAGCAAGAGAGGCAGAAATTCGTTATGCCTCTATATCAATGGTAACAGATTACGATTGCTGGCATCCTGACCACGAGAATGTAGATGTTCAACAAGTTATTAAAGTATTGTTAGAAAACGCATCGAAAGCAAAAGAAATGATAAAAGATATTATAGAAAATTACACAAAATATGTTGATGACAAAGATCCTGCAACAAAATGCTTAGATATTGCAATCATCACGGATCCAAAAAAAAGAACAAAAAAAACAATAAAAAAGTTAGCAACTATTGCAGGTAGGGTTTTAAAAAAATGAAAATTGCAGGTGAGAATTATAGAACTATATGGTTTGAACCTGCAAAAAAAGTAGTCAAAATTATTGATCAAACAAAATTACCTTTCAATTTCGAAATTATTTCTCTAAATAATTTTATTGATGCATTTAATGCTATTAAGGAAATGAGAGTAAGAGGAGCGCCACTTATTGGAGCGACAGCTGCTTATGCTTTATATTTAGCTTCCAAAGAAAAAGAAGATATTAATTTTGTGAAGAAAAAAGCCGAAGAGATAAAAAAAGCAAGACCGACGGCTGTAAATTTATCTTGGGCTGTTAATAGAATTTTAAATAAAGTGAATACTCAAAACATTACGCAATCTATACTGGAAGAGTGTATTAAAATATGTGACGAAGATATAAAGATCTGTGAAAAAATTGGAGAACATGGACTACAAATATTGCAAAAAATTAAAAAGAAACAAATTAATATCCTTACGCATTGTAATGCAGGATGGTTAGCTACGATTGATTGGGGAACTGCTACGGCGCCTATTTATAAAGCAAGAGACGAGGGGATTAATCTTAATATTTGGGTAGATGAGACCAGACCCAGAAACCAGGGTTCATCTCTAACATCTTACGAACTAATTCACGAAAAAATAAATCATAAAGTGATAGCAGATAATACAGGAGGTTTATTAATGCAAAGAGGTGAAGTGGATTTATGTATAGTTGGTACAGACAGAGTTAGCAAAAATGGTGATGTTGCAAATAAAATCGGAACTTATTTAAAAGCTTTAGCAGCCAAAGATAACAATATCCCGTTTTATGTAGCTCTTCCTAGCACAACTTATGATCCAAATTTAGAGAATGGAGGACTCATTCCAATTGAAGAAAGATCTGATGATGAGCTAAAGCAAGTCGTTGGTGTAGACGAAGATAATACTATTAGAAAAGTAAATATTTACCCAAAAAATACAAAAGGTCTTAATTTGGGGTTTGATATTACCCCAGCAAATTTAATTAGTGGATTTATAACTGAAAAAGGAGTCTTTAAGCCCGAGGATATAAAAAAAATATTATAATGAATTCACTAAAAATTAAAAAGGAAATTATAAGATATTCAAAATTACTTAATACCACAAATCTTTCCCCTCTTAGATCAGGCAATATTTCAGTTAGATATAAAAATGGTTTTTTTATTACTCCTAGTGGTAAAAAATATTCAAGTTTAAGATCTAGTGATATTGTTTTTGTTTCTTTAGAAGGACGCCACATAAAAAAACATAACCCTTCATCGGAATGGAGGTTCCACAGAGATATATATAAGGCAAAAAAATACTCAGGATCAATTGTTCATTGTCACTCACATAATGCCTTAATATTATCATGTTTAAGAAAAAAAATTCCGCCCTTTCACTATATGGTTGCAGTGGCAGGAGGTGAGGATATTAGATGCGCAAAATACGATACCTTCGGTACCTCAAAATTATCTAAAAATATTATTATATCGTTAAAAGATCGTAAGGCTTGTCTAATAGAGAACCACGGGCAAGTGGCATTTGATATTAATTTATCAACAGCCTTTGAGCTAGCACAAGAGGTTGAGTATCTTGCGAGTCAGTATATAGATTGTCTAAGAGTTGGAAAACCAAAACTTTTGTCATATAGTTTAATGAGAAAAGTATTAAAAAAGGTTAAAAACTATAAAAAGGGAGATACCTAAATGGTTAAAGTTGGAGATCATATAACTTTAGATTTTTTAGGAGTTAAAGAAGATTACACACCAGAATTTTACGAAAAAGTAATAAATAAAATTGCAAAAGCAGCAAAAGTAGGAATTATCAATATATCAAAATACGAGTTTTCACCCCAAGGACTTACAATGGTAGCATTACTAAAAGAAAGCCATATGAGCTTTCACACTTTTCCTGAACACGGCATTATAAGTTTTGATTTCTTTACATGCGGAAGAATTAATCCAAATGTTTCTTTAAATATTCTTAAAAAAGAAATAAATCATTCTTGTGTTGTTAAAAAAGAGTTTTCAAGAGATACGATACATCATTATCATGATATTTATAGTTCTGATGGGTACAAGAAATCCTATGTAGTTGAAAAAATAATTAAAGATTTTAAATCTAAAATGGGCCAGCATATTGAAATCTTAAAACTCAAAGAGTTTGGAAATGCATTATTTATTGACAACGAAATACAGGTTGCTGAAAAAGATGAAAAGCTTTATTCGTCGACATTTGTTAATTCTGGTTTAAAGCTTTCAAAAAAAAATAATTCCGCTGCAATTATAGGAGGAGGAGATGGCGGAGTCGCAAGAGAATGTATCAATAATAACTTTAATTATATTGACTGGTTTGAATTAGATGAAGAGGTAGTGAAAGCATGCCAAATGTATTTACCCACTGTTTTTAAAAATGTTAATAAAAGTAATAAAGTTAATTGTATTTGGGGTGATGCATTTAAAAACATTAAAAAATGTGAAAATGAAAAATACGATCATTTGTTCATAGATTTAAATGATGATCAGTATTGTATAAACCTTGCTGAAAAAAATATTTCTGAGATTAAAAGAATTGTAAAATCTAATGGAGTTATAACAGCTCAAGTTGGCTCTAAAAATAAAAAACCGCGTCAAGTTGATAGTTGGTTAAAAACATTTGATAAAGCATGTGGTAATTGCGAAATATCTGAAATCTTTATTCCAAGTTTTGATTGTAGTTGGAATTTTATAAGCTCGATAAATAGGTAATTTTGAAATTTAAAGTAGCATGTATCCAATTATGTTCATCAGATAATGTAGATGAAAACCTCTCTAAAATTTTAAATTATTCAAAACAAGCAATCGAGAATAATGCTGAATTTATTACAACGCCTGAAAATTCCTCATTATTTTCTTTAGATAAACAAGAACTTCTCTTAAAGGCGGAGGGTTTTGAAAATAATAATTTTATAAAAGCGATTTGTGAGTTTGTAAAAAAAAATAAAATATGGTTTTTGATTGGTGGAATGCCAGTCAAAGATAAAAATAATAAATTATTTAATAGATCTATTTTAATAGATCAGAGTGGAAAAGTTGTTAATTATTATGATAAGATACACATGTTCGATGTAAAACTACCAAATGGCGAGACATATGAAGAGTCAAAAAAATTTCAAGCTGGTAACAGTTTGAAAATTCACAACTTGCCATGGGGTAAAATTGGCTTAACAATATGCTATGATTTAAGATTTCCGTTAATGTATCGAAAACTTACTAAAGATGGTGCAATTTTCATTTCAGTTCCATCTGCATTTACTAAAAATACAGGAGAAAGACACTGGCATATTTTGTTAAAAGCACGTGCAATAGAAAATATGTGTTATATTTTTGCGCCAGCACAAACTGGAATTCACCCAAACCAAAGAGAAACTTATGGTCACTCACTTATTATTTCACCGGATGGAGAAGTGCTGGCCGAAAAAAAAGATGGCGAAGGAATACTTTTGGCTGATGTCGATACAGACCTTGTTACAAGACTTAGAGCTCAAATACCAAGTCTAGATATAGATTAATATTTTTTATAACTTTTGACTTCAACAATATCAGAATTAGTAATTTGATTTAGTTTTTGTTTAAGAGAAGCCCGTTTATCATTTGTTAAATAAACATTTCGCGCCAATTCAATGAATTCTTCGTTAAATTTTTTAATAGATTCAAGATGCCTGATATCATCTTCAATTTTCCACAATTTACGATTTGCAGTATTTAGTTCTTCTTTTAAGGAATTTACAGTTTTTTTTTGATCCTCGGAAAAATTTATATCTGCAAGTAATTTGTTAAGACTTTCTAACTCATGTTTTATAAATTTTTGTTTATTATTATCCTGTATTTTTTCTATCTTAATCTCTAAAATTGTTATTTTATCAATTAATTCGCCTGTTGAAATTGGCGCTAAAATTTTATTAGAAGAATTCATAACTTGCTGATATTTAATATATTTTAATATGTCAAATATTCTCATAATCAAACATGGCTCTTTGGGTGATATAGTACAAATTTCTGGTGTTTTAAAAGATATAAGAGAACATCATAAATCAGATAAGATTTATTTCATGACAACTAATAAATTTTCAAACCTTTTTAAAAATTGTCCACATATTGACAATATAATTTTAGATGAAAGAAAAGCCAGGATAAATTTTTTTTATTATTTTGGTTTATTTAGAAAACTAAACTACCTTAAATTTTCGAAAGTTTATGATCTTCAAAACTCTTCAAGAACATATTTCTATCAAAGATTTTTAAGATCTTCTTGGTCTTCTACTAGAAATATACTTACATCTGATGAAACTAAAGAAACATTTGATAAAGAGGGTGTTTTAGAAAGATTTCAAATACAATTAAAGCGATCAGGAATTCAAAAATGCGAAAATACTCTTTACCCAGATTTTAATTGGGCAGTTGACAAGAATTATAGAATTAAATTTCAAAATTATATTTATATTGCTCCATTTTCATCAAAAAATTTAGTTCATAAAAGGTGGCCGTATTTTAAAGAATTAATAAATATTATAAAAAAAGAGCATCATAATTTAAATTTGGTAACAGCTCCTGGAAATTATGATGAAATTACATTAGCAAAAAAACTTGGTCTCGAGATTATATTAAACAATAATAATCCAACATCAATTCAAAATCTTGCCAGTATCATTAAAAACTCAAAGTTCGTAATTTCGAATGATACAGGACCTGCACATATTGCTGCACATTTAAATTGTGATGGTATTGTAATTTTTGGAACTCACACAACTCCAAAAAAAGTTAGTATTGAAAGAAGTAATTTTAAATCCATATCCACTTCTCACTTAAAAGATCTAAGTGCAGAGGATGTTTATAAAAAAATTTCAGAAAAATTGATTAATATCTCAAATGATTAAATTAAAAAATCCTATCCCAAAAAGAGGTATTTGAAGCCCAAAGTTTGTCAATACCGCTTTATCTTTAGATAAGTAACCAGCTAAAGTCCAAACACAAACCCCAAATCCATGAAAAAAAATATTTATAGGATAAAAATTTAAATTTGTTAAAAGTATTCCAACTAGTACGAAAAATGTCCCTAGCCATTTAAGAGTTTTTATATTCATATCTATTTCCTTTCATTAATAAGATTTATTATTTTTTTTATTTGTTTTTCCCATGAAAATTCTTTTGAATAAATTTCGGCTGATTTGCCCATCTCAATATATTTGTCGCCATCAAGCATCTTCAATAAAGCATTGTAAATTTCAGATTGTTGTTCGCCGTCGCATAAGAGACCAGTTTCGCCATTTTTAATTATATCAGCCGCCCCTCCTTTTATTCCCCCAATTGATGGTACACCATATTTTGCAGCTTCTAAAAAAACTATTCCAAAACCTTCTACAGAGCGCCCCTGTTGTATAGAGGGCATTACAAAAATATTTGAGGATTTTAAAATAGCATTTTTTAAACCTTGAGAAGCATCTTGTATAAAATCTACAGTGTCATTAAGTTTCAAATTGCTGACAATTTTATTTAGATTTTTATATTCATCACCATCGCCTAAAATAATATATTTTAAACTTTCATATTTAGATTTTAAATTTTTAATAGATAACAAAACCTTATCAATAGATTTTCTTTGTTCCAAACGAGCTATAGTTACTATTATCGGTGAATTATTTTTAATTATTTTTTTTGCATTTTGTAAATCTGAGTCATGAATACTGTGGTTTAAATCAATACCTGGATTTATTACCTCAATTTTGTTAGAGGCGATTTTTTTTTCTATAGCTAAATTTTTTGTAAAATTAGAATTTGCAATTATTTTAAATGACTTATTTAATGAACTTATCATTCTAGTATGTATAGGAGAACCTATAGGATGATTAATTTCCTTTCCGTGAATTAAACACAAAATTTTTTGTTTATTGCAAAAATTTAAAGGTAGTTTTTCAATACTTTTCCAATGGTCTGAAATTATTGCTCTTGGATTATTTTTTGAGGATACAAAATTTTGGATTTGCGAAACCTTCCTATATTTTGCCAAAAATTTAATTCCTTTAATTCTCTTAACTGCGAAATCTAGTGAATTATCGAAATCGTTAGAATTTTTAAAATCATCGGCAAATACCTGAACAGGTCCGTGTCTAACAAGATTTTTAGCAATACCAAACATTAAAAATTGCATACCGCCCACGTCCGGGGGAAAATTCCTAGTTGTAATTACAAACATATTATTTCCACTTTATATTGCATCCCATACTCGGGAATTGTATTTCTGGCCCCAAACCAGTTTTTGATATTTGTATCATGGCGTCTAATAATTCGTTTGGTTTATTTGGTACTGGTTTTAATTCTTTCATTTCACGAAGTCGGCCACGATATTGTAGTTCGTCTTTATTATTATAACCAAAAAAATCAGGAGTACATACAGCACCAAATTCTTTCGCTATAACTTGGCTCTCATCAATTACGTATGGAAAATTGAAGGAGTTATCTTTTGCAAATACTTTCATATTTTCGAAGCTGTCTTCTTTATAATTTACCGTGTCGTTAGACATAATAGCTACTGTTGAAATTCCGACTTTCTGCAATTCTTTAGATGTCTCTACTATCTCCGAAATTACTGCCTTAACGTATGGACAGTGATTGCAGATAAAAATTATCAATGTCCCTGCTGAGCCTTTAATATCAGATAATTTGATATTCTTATTTTCAGTAGATTTTAAAGAAAAATTTATAATTTTTTCTCCAAACTTACATATAGGCGTTTTAGTTAAAGACATTTTAAAAATATTTTATATAATTAATTTATATATTAAATGACAATTTATCAATTAGGTAATAAAAAAATTCAAAGACATGTTGAAACTTGGATAGCTAATAACGCTATAGTTATAGGAGATATAACTTTAAAAGAAAATTCCAGTGTTTGGTATGGAGCCGTTTTAAGAGGTGACATTGAAAATATTGAAGTTGGAGATGGATCAAATATACAGGACAATTGTGTTTTGCATACAGATGCTGGTTTTCCTCTAACCATAGGCAAAGGAGTTACTGTTGGACACTTGGCTATGCTTCATGGATGCTCGATTGGTGACGATAGTTTAGTTGGAATTGGCGCTACTATACTAAATGGATCTAAGATAGGAAAAAATTGCATAATAGGCGCAAATTCATTAATTGCAGAAAATAAAAATATTCCTGATAGGTCTCTAGTTGTTGGTTCACCAGGTAAAGTTATTAGACAAGTCACAGATGATGATATCGTTGCTATAAAAGAAAATGCACTTAGATACGTCAATAATTGGAAAAACTTTAAACAAAATTTAAAAAATAATTAATTTAAACTGATATTAAGGCGTTACCCATTCAGAAGTAAATTTATTTTCACTCACTAAGGATATTTTAGCTCTTCTATGGCCCTGGGAAGCTAAGTATAACCACTCAAACTCACTTATTTTAGTATCGATTACACAAAAATTGTTATAACCAATTTCAGTACTGTCAAGTTTTGGATTTTTTCCTTCAAGCTCTTTTGATAAACCAGAAGTTGGATTAGCTGATGCTGTGCCTGGCGGGTTAGTAGCTAAATAACATTTTCTACTAATTACTTGAGTTTTTTCCCAGGCTTTTTGAGCAATATCATTTTTATAATTGATTATAGCTGTTCCTTTAACTCTAACCTGGATTTTTCTTTTTTTATTATAAAAAACAAAATAAATATTATTATTAATTTTTAATATTCTGATTTTGTCTGATCGATAATCAGTATGAAACCTTATTGTATTTGTGTCTTTAAATGCTCCACGCAAAACAACAACTCTCCCATCAGAAAGTTTACCGTCATTAAGAATTACAGTTGGTAATCTAAAGTCTTCACCTCTATCTACAACACCTCTTGACAAAAGGTTCCATATTTCATCGTAGATTAAATCTTTGTTATCATAAAATTTAGGTATTTGTGTATTCACTATGATTTTTTTGGTAATAGGGTTATTAAACTCGAGGTATCAAATCTATTTCCGCCATCTTTCTGTATTTGCTTGTAAAATTTATCAACAATTTCTGTTACTGGTAATTTTGAACCATTTGAATTTGCCTCTTCTAAAGCAATTGCCAAATCTTTTCTCATCCAATCAACTGCAAAACCAAAATCAAATTTGTTATCAAGCATTGTATTAAACCTATTTTCCATTTGCCAGGATTGTGCGGCACCTTTAGAAATAACTTCAACAACGTCTTCAACATTTAAACCTGCGTTTTGGCCAAATCTTAGTCCCTCTGATAAACCCTGAACAAGTCCCGCAATACAAATTTGATTGACCATTTTAGCAAGCTGACCACTACCTGACGGACCAAGTAATTTCATTTTTTTGCTATAACAATCGATAATCGGCTGGGCTTTCAAAAAATCATTTTCATTTCCGCCTATCATTACTGTTAATGCCCCATTTTCTGCTCCCGCTTGACCACCTGAGACAGGCGCATCTAAAAAACCAAATTTCTTTTCTTTAGCAATATTGAATAGTTCTCTTGCAACTTTTGCTGATGCAGTCGTATTATCAACAAATACGCCACCTGGCTTTATATTTTGAAATGCGCCATTTACACCCGTTGTTACTTCACGTAAATCATCATCATTTCCAACACATGAAAATATAAATTCACTATTGCTTGCACATTCTTTCGGTGTCTCAGCTAATTTACCATTAAATTCCTTTATCCACTTTTCGGCTTTGGATTTAGTTCTGTTATAAACAGTTACATCATGGCCAGCTTTTGCTATATAACCTGCCATAGGATATCCCATGACACCCAAGCCTATAAATGATACTTTTGGCATTAAAAACTCCTTTTTTTCATGAATAATTATAGTTTTATTAGACTTAATTTTAAATACTTATTCTTTGGTTTTATTCTAACATTCTGCTCTAGTTTTGGGCAAACATTTTTTATTGGAATATTTAATCCTTTTTTTAGAGAAGAAATAAATTTAACAAATACAGAGTTTGGCACACTATATTCTTCAGCTACTTTGCTAAGTAGCTTAATTTTGATTTGGGCGGGCAAATTGATTGACGAAACGTCTTTGCGTAAATTTACTTTATTTGTAGGTTTTTCACTAGCTAGCACATGTTTATTTATTGGGATTTTGAATTCTATTGTAATGCTTTTCTTTGGTTTATTTTTTTTAAGATTATTTGGACAGGGATTGATGTGCCACATATCAAGCACTTCTATGGCTAAATTTTTTAATTTGAATAGAGGAAAAGCTCTAGGATTTTCATGGTTGGGCTTATCATTAGGAGAAGGAATTTTGCCAGGTTTTGTGATCTTTCTATTAAGTACTTTTTATTGGAAAAACATTTGGATAGGTATCTCGATTTTTTTATTTATAATTGTAATTCCACTATTATTATTTCTAATAAAAAAAGAGAGAGTATCAGATACAATTTTTCAAGAAAAACAAGTACAGCAAATCAAAAATTGGAAAAGAGGCGAGGTTATTAGAGATATTAAATTTTATTTTCTATTACCTGCAATATTGGCTCCCCCATTTTTAATTACAGGGATATTTTTAAATCAATCTTTTATTTTTGAAAGTAAAGGTTGGGATATGTTTTATCTTGCCAGAGGTTTCGTTTTTTACACAATTTTTAGTGTTATATCATTAGGTATATTTGGTATTTTAATTGATAAATTTAGCGCAAGAAAAATTTTGCCATTTTACTTAACACCTATGATACTATCTTTTTTAATTATAATTAATTCTAATTTAATTTTTTCGCCCATATTGTTTATGATAATGCTTTCAATCACAAATGGAGCCTCAAACGTTTTAATTACTTCTACCTGGTCTGAAATTTATGGTACAAAATACCTTGGATCGATAAGGGCATTAACTGTTAGCTTAATGGTTTTTTCGACAGCTCTTGCACCGGTAATTTTTGGCTATTTGATAGATATTGGCATGTCAGTAAACAGTATATTTAAATTAATGCTAGTTTACTTGATTTCTTCTATCATTTTATTATTAATTAAATTTAAGTCCTATAAACCAACTTTAATTACTTGATATTTTTTTATTAAGTCTTTATAAGCACGTCCATGGCAAGAGTTACAGTTGAAGATTGTTTAGAGCAAGTCGACAATCAGTATGATTTGGTTATCTTAGCAAAAGAGAGAACTTTGCAATTAGGTGCTGGGGATAAACCATTAGTACCTGAAGATAATGATAAAAAAACTGTGATATCACTCAGAGAAATTGGTGATAAATTAATTGAGAGAAAAGCTTTAGAAGACGCTACAATTGATAGGGCAAGAGATCACCCAGAAGATGCTGTTGAGAAAGAAGATTTTGATGCTCCAGAGGGTGATGCGTTTGAAGAGATTTACAAAGGCGAAGTTTCAAAATCTGGACAACCTATATTGCCTTCAAAAAGATCTAGAAAAGTTCCTCAGGCTTCAAGCTCAAATGAAGATCAAGTTAACGATGATGACGATGACGACTCGTTAGATGAAAATCCCGTAGAAAATACTGAAGAGCAAAAAGATTAATTAAATTCGTCTAAAATTTTTTTTCTGTGTTGATCCAAATCAGGAATTTCACCTCTAGTTGAAGGGTCTTTGTAAGGAGACATTTTAATTGGATTTCCTGCCATTTTAAAATTTCCAATCTTATTATGATTGGCTGAAACAATCATATTTCTTTCAGCTACTTGAGGACTTTCAACAGCGTTCTTTATATTATTAATTGGTCCACAAGGAATTTTATTTTCTTCAAAAATTTTACACCATTCTGATGTAGATTTAGTTTGTAATTTTAATTCTAAAATTTTTTTTAAATCATCAATATTTTTACTTCTATTTCCATTATTTTTAAATTTTTCATGTGTATGAAGATTAATTTTTAAAACTTTACACATATTTTCAAAAAGCTTGTCATTACCGGCAGCAATAATTATATAACTATCTTTTGTCTTAAAAGCTTCAAAGGGGGCTATAGAAGGATGCCTTGATCCTAAAGGACCAGGTATTTCACCTTTAGATAAATATCTCGCAATCGCATTTTCTAAAATAGCAATTTGGCAATCAAGCATTGAGACATCAATATGCATACCTTTACCAGTTTGTTTTCTGTCATATAGTGCCGCGTTAATAGCGATTGTAGTAAACAATCCAGCAGTAATATCACCAATTGAAGTACCAACTCTGGTTGGTTCTGAGTTTGGGTGACCAGTCACACTCATAAGCCCTCCCATTCCTTGCACTACCATATCATAGGCTGGTAAAGATTTAAAAGGCCCTGTTTGTCCAAAACCAGACGCAGATGCATAAATTAATTTTGGATATTTTTTACTTACTTTTTTATATCCAAAGCCCCATTTCTCTAGTGTGCCAGGTTTAAAATTCTCAACTAATATATCGGATTTACTTAAAATTTTTTCAAAAATTTTCTTATCATTTTCATTTTTAAGATTTAATGCAATACTTTCTTTTCCTCTATTTAGTGACATAAAATATGCAGATTGGTCATCAATAAATGGTCCAAAGCTTCTAGAGTCATCACCTACTTCAGGGGCCTCGACTTTTATCACTCTTGCTCCTAAATCAGATAATATCATTGTGCAATATGGTCCTACCAAAACTCTAGTAAGATCTAATACTAATAATCCAGATAGTGGGCCATTTTTATTCATTATATAGAGTTGAATTTAATATCAAAATATAGTTCAATAACCAACAAACAATTTAACTAAAGAAGGGGATAGAAATGAATATAAAAAAAACATTCATTTACGCACTAACTACTGTCTTTCTTTTTACAGCAGTTGGAGAGTCATTTGCTAAAACATTAAAAGCAAGTCACCAATGGCCTGGTACAAAGAGAAAAGATGGTAAATTTGATGTTCGTCATGAAATGGTTCAAATCATTGCTGATGAAATCAAAAAAGCAAATGTTGGTATAGATATTAGAATCTACCCAGCAAAATCACTTTACAAACCAAAAGAGCAGTGGAAACCAATGACTACTGGACAGCTAGATATTTCTGCTTTCCCATTAGCATATGCTGCAAAATTTCATCCAGAATTTGATATTACTTTGATGCCTGGTATGGTTAAAAACCATCAACATGCACTAAGAGTAAACAAATCTCCAATGATGAAAAAAATAAGAAAAATAATCAATGATGCAGGAGTTATCGTGCTTTCAGATGCATGGTTAGCAGGTGGCTTTGTTTCTAAAAAAAATTGCATTACAAGTCCTGACACAGTAAAAGGTCAAGTATTCAGAGCAGCTGGTAAAGCATTTAACCAAATGTTAGCAGCAGCTGGAGCAGGTATTCAAAAAATGCCATCTTCTGAGATTTACAATGGACTACAAACTGGAGTATTAACTGGTGCAAATACTAGTTCAGGAAGTTTTGTTTCATACAGAATTTATGAACAAGTAAAATGTGCTACACCTCCAGGAAAATTTGGATTATGGTTTATGTACGAGCCAATTCTAATGTCAAAAAAATCTTTTGACTCTTTAAATAAGAAGCAACAAAAAGCACTTATGGCTGCTGGAAAAGTTGCAGAAGAGTATATGACTAGAGAAGCGGCTGGTTTAGACACTACAATGGAAAAAGCATATAAAAAAGCTGGTGTTAAACTTGCATACATGACTCAAAAAGATTTTGATGCGTGGTTAGCTATCGCAAAAAAATCTTCATATAAAAATTTTGCAGAAAAAGTCCCTGGCGGTCAGAAATTGATTGACCAAGCTTTAGCTGTTAAATAATAATTAAATAAATCCCCTGCTTTATAAGAAGCAGGGGTTTTTATTATGTTAGAAAAATATTTAAATTTCACAAACAAACTTGCACAAATATGCGGTATATTTGCTGCAGGGTGCTTATTAGCATCAATAGTTTTAATTACAGAATTAGTATTTGAAAGATATCTTTTTCAAAATGCAATAACATGGCAGCCTGAGCTTGTAACAATGATGTTAGTTGCATCTACTTTCATTGGCTCACCATATGTTTTAAAAGAAGGTGGCCATGTAAATATGGAGTATGTTTACACTTTAATTGACGAAAAAAAGAAAACTTTTCTACAAATTTTTACTTCAATAATTTGTTTGTTATTCTTTATGGTATTATTTTATTTGGCTTGGGAAATCACTTATGAAGCCTGGGTAAAAAAATACACAACAAATTCTATTTGGGATCCTCCACTTTGGATCCCTTATTCATCTATGTTAATTGGAGCAACGTTAATGACATTGCAATACATAGGAGAGGTATTAAGATTAATAGTTAAGTACAAAGGATTTCAATAATGGATCCAATAACATTAGGAATAATAGTTGGAGCATCGACATTAATAGTTTTATTATCGGGTATTCCAATTGCCTTTGGTTTAAGTGCTATTGCACTTACTTTCTTAATAATCGCTGAAGGTTTTCAAATACTTGGGGTTGTTGCAGAAACATTTTTCTCAGGAATTAACTCATTTGTTTTATTATCAATTCCAATGTTTATATTAATGGGAATGGCTGTTGCAAATTCTCCAGCTGGAAAAGATTTATATACTGGGCTAGACAGGTGGTTGTGGAGATTGCCTGGCGGGTTGGTAATTTCAAATATCGGAGCATGCTCAATTTTCGCTGCATTAAGCGGATCAAGTCCGGCAACTTGTGCAGCAATTGGTACGATGGGTATACCTGAAATGAGAAAAAGAGGTTATGCTGCTCGCCTGGCGACAGGAACCATTGCAGCAGGTGGGACTTTAGGTGTATTAATTCCACCAAGCATTGTTTTAATTGTGTATGGTTTAGCCACAGGAACTTCAATAGGTAGGTTGTTTTTATGTGGAGTAATTCCAGGTTTGCTTCTTGCTTTTTTATTTATGGTTTGGGCATATATTTATTCCTATTTCATTGATAAGGATTCAGCAGCAATTTTAAGAAATAGACAACCACCAACTTTAAAAGAAAAACTTGAAGTTATTCCTAGAATATTTCCATTCTTAGCAATTGTAGTTGGTGTCCTTTATGTTTTGTATGGAGGAATAGCAACGCCATCAGAAGCTTCAGGTGTAGGCGCATTTTTAGTATTTGTCATGATAGCAGTTGTTTACAAAATATATCAACCTAGAAAAATTTGGGACATTGTAAAAGTATCAATGAAAGAAAGTGTGATGATTATGTTTATAATCTGCGCTTCATATTTTTTTGCATTTAGTTTATCGACCTTATATGTAACTCAATCAATTGCTCAGTTAATTGTTGATTTAAGTTTAAATAAGTGGGTATTATTTTTTTACATAAATATATTCTTGTTAATAGCAGGTTTCTTTTTACCTCCAGTTGCAGTAATAGTTATGACATCAGCAATTTTGTTGCCGATAATTACTGAGTTTGGTTTTGATCCTTATTGGTTTGCAATAGTTTTTACCATTAATATGGAAATTGGTTTAATTACTCCACCCGTGGGTTTAAATCTTTATATAATAAAAGGAATTACTCCAGATGTTAGTTTGTCGGAGATATTAAAAGGTTCTATACCTTTCATGTTTATGATGGCTTTAAGTATTGTAATATTATGCATATTCCCTGAATTGGTTACATGGTTACCTGATAAATTAATGGGTAAAGATGCTGGATTTTAAAAAGATTTTATCATCTATCGCTGACATAGGTCAGTCTCTTTTAGGCAAAAAGTTTTCTAAGAATAGAGATCTTAAGTCATTACTTTCACTTTGTGACGATTTAATATCTTACAAAGGAACTGCATCAGGAATTGCAATCGCACGGGAAATAAGTGAAATATATAAAATTTTAGATACGGATCAAAAGCTAAGTTTTTTTAAAGAAATTAATAAAAAATATAAACCAAATTTAAACAACATTGATAATGCAATAAAGAAATTCACAATTGAAAAATCAAAAAATAATTTAGACAGATTGGGCGACGAAATTGAGGGAAGAAGACAGGAGTTAATTAGAAGACTTAATATGGCTCCAAATGGAACCTCTATTCTTGTTTCAATGCGAGAGGATTTATTAAATTTTATAAAACAGAATCCAGATCTTAAAGATTTTGATCAAGATATAAGGCATTTATTTAAATCTTGGTTTAACCCTGGATTTTTGAGGCTTGAAAGAATTACGTGGAATACAAAAGCTGCCGTACTGGAGAAAATAATTAAATATGAAAAAGTTCATAAAATACGTGATATGAATGATTTAAAAAGACGCCTAGATGAAGATAGAAGATTTTATGCCTATTTTCATCCAGTTTTGACTAATGAGCCATTAATTTTTGTACAAGTAGCTTTTGGGAAAGGTTTAGGAAGATCTATTCAAGAATTATTGAAACCATCGAGTGGCACTATGTCAACATCTAATACAGCAACTTTTTACTCAATAAGCAATTGTCAAGAGGGATTAATGAGAGTCACACTAGGTAACTTTTTAATTAAACGCGTTGTATATGAAATACAAAATGACTGCCCAAACATAAAATGTTTTGGTACCTTATCTCCTTTGCCTGGATTTAGAAAGTGGTGCCTCGCTTTAACTGAAGAAAAATTAAAAAGTATATTGAATGATTTTGATACAAAAAAATTAGAATTTTTAAAAAATGACAATTTTAATAATTTGAGTGAAAAAATAGAGGAACAAAAAAATTCTATAAAAAAACTTGTTGTACATTATTTACTAAAAGAAAAAATAAATAAGAAACCTCTTAATCAAGTTTCAAGATTTCATTTGGGTAATGGTGCAAGCATTGAAGATGTTATAATTAACGGAAATACTACCGATTATGGTTATAAGGAGTCGTTCGGAATCATGGTAAATTATATATACAATCTAGATAAATTAGAAAAAATACATGAAGATTATATCAATCATAAAAAAATATCTTATTCTGATAAAATAAAAAAATATGTCTAATCTAAATCGAAAAATTTCAGTTGCACCTATGATGGATTGCACTGATCGACACGACAGGTATTTTCTTAGGTTAATAAGTAAGAACGTAATGTTATATACTGAGATGGTAGCGACAGGATCAGTAATCAATGGGGATAGAAAGAAAATTCTTGGTTTTGATAATTTTGAAAAACCTTTAGCCTTGCAACTTGGTGGATCAAACAAAAAGGAGTTGGCAGAATGTGTAAAAATTGCAGAGGATTATGGTTACGACGAAATTAATTTAAATTTAGGATGTCCAAGTAAAAAAGTTCAGAAAAATAAATTCGGAGCATGCTTAATTAAAGAGCCGGATTTAGTACACGAGTGCTTAGACACAATGAAAAGAAATACATGTTTACCTATAACCGCGAAAACAAGGATAGGTTTTGATGATACAGAGGATTTTGATTATTTAAATAATTTTATAGAAAAAATAAAATTAGCAAATGTGAAAACGATAATTTTACATGCTAGAAAAGCTATACTTAAGGGACTGTCTCCAAAAGAAAATTTAAAAATTCCCAAACTAAATTATCAAATGGTATACGAAATCAAAAAGAGTAATCCCGAGCTAGAAATAATTATAAATGGCGGAATAACATCAATAGAAGATATAAAAAAACAATTAGATTATGTTGACGGAGTAATGATTGGGAGGGCAATCTATCAAAACCCGTATTTATTAGCAGATATTGAAAAAATAATTTTTCAAAATCAAGAAGTTTTATCAAGAGAAGAAGTAATACAGAATTTGATAAATTATGTTAAATCTGAAGTTAAAAAAGGTACAAGAGTTAACCAAATTATGCGCCATACAGTAGGGTTATATCATGGTCAAAAGGGGTCATCAAAATGGAAAAGGTACTTATCAGATAATATGATGGCTAGAGACTCTGATTTCAAAAAAGTCGAACATATTTTAACTGTCGTTCAAAACAACGAAAAAATACAAATGGTAAGTTAAATTGATTGAAAGTTTAGATCTAAATCAAATTATTATTCTTGTTACTGTTTTAGCTGTCTCTGCTGCTGTATCAGGTTTTATTGCTGGACTATTAGGTGTTGGAGGAGGTATTATAATGGTTCCTGCATTATATTACGCCTTTTCTCAATTAGGTTATGATGAAACTGTAAAGATGCACATGGCTTTAGGCACCTCGCTTGCAATAATAATTCCTACATCAATAGTATCTGCATTATCTCATATGAAATACAAAGCAGTCAATTTCGAATTAGTCAAATCCTTTGGTATTGCTGTAGCTATTGGAATTTTAATAGGAACATTCATTGCAACAAATCTAAAAACTCCCCAGCTTTTATTAATGTTTTCATTTTTTGCATTTTGTGTAGCAATTTTTTTTATTTTTTTTAGAAACAAAGTTGGATAAAAAAAAAAAAATATACCAAATTTTGTTAAAAATACTTATGGGATTTTCATGGGTTTTATGTCAGTCCCGCTGGGCATTGGAGCAGGTTCACTTGGAGTGCCATTTATAAAAGTTTTGGGATATTCAATTAATATAGCGATCGGTACCTCTGCCACAATAGGCATAGTAAATGCAGTCTGTGGTGCAGTAAGTATGGCAATTAGTGGAACGTTTTTTTCAAATGTTCAAGTTCCATTTAGCATTGGTTTTGTAAATTTACCTGGATTTATAATTTTTGTACCTGTCACAATGTTATTAGCACCTTTAGGTGCTAAAATAGTACATTCTATTGACAAAGAGGTAATATCTAAAATGTTTGGTATTTTTTTACTATTGATATCCGTTAGATCTTTCGTAGAATATTTAAATTTCAATTAAAAGTAGAAAAATTAATTAGTTTAATAATAATAAACTTATATTCATTATTGACAAACTTTGCTAAATTAAATATTTTTAACTATGTCTGTTAGATCAATAGAAAAAACTTTAGACACTTTAGATTATTTTCTTCGCAAAGATGCCAGGAACGGAATCGCATTAAAAGAGATATGTGACGAGTTAGGTTACAAAAAATCGGCAGCTCATCATATGCTATCAACAATTTGCGATAAAGGTTACTTGTATCAAGACTTAAAAACAAAAAAATATTTACTAGGCTCAAAGTTTTTTAAATTTACTAAGTTAATGCCTCACAGCAAATCTGCATTTACGAATTTTTCGTTTTCTCATCTCAAGAAAATTAATGACAAAACTGGCGAGGCCGTCCATTTAGCTACTTTTGAAGGTTCAAAATTAATTACTTTAAAAATGATAGAATCTAAACATCCTGTAAGGGTCGATCAAGGTTTTTTAAATAAAGACAATGCTTTTCATGCGACAGCATCAGGAAAAGCCATTTTGGCATTTTTAGACAAAGAAAAAAGAAAAAAAATTTTGAAGAACGGGTTATATAAATTTACTGATAAAACACATGTTAGCTTCAACTCATTAGAGCAAGAACTTCATAGAATAAAAAAAAATGGATTTGCATATGATGACGAAGAATTTCAAGAAGGCGTATTTTGTATAGGTTTTCCTATTTTTGATAATAATGGTAATCCTTATGCATCAGTTAGTTGTTCATCACCAAAATTTAAAATTAGAGATAATAAAAATTATATTGAAAAAATTAGAGTTTCTGTTGCCGCATCTGCAAACGAAATAAGTAAATATTTTAAACAAACCAAAAAAAAAGGAGAAAAACATGCCGCGTAATAATAATATGATGGGACACAATAAGAATTTTGATATTCCAAAAGAAATGGGAGCCTGGGTTTTAAACGATCCAGACAATATCAATATTGTCAAAAAACCTGTTCCACAACCAAAAGAAGGCGAAGTTTTACTTAAAATTGATGCAGTTGCAATTTGTGCAACTGACTTGGAAATTATTAGTCACGGTAACCCTGCCAGAATTGAAGGTGAATTACCTTTCAATAAAAATTATTCCCCAGGTCACGAGGCAATGGGAAGAGTTGTAAAATTGGGTGAGGGAGTTACTGAATTTAAGTTGGGAGATAGGGTTGCAGTAGAAATCCACGCTGGATGTGGAAGATGCGAAATGTGCAGAAAAGGTTGGTATACTTCATGTTTAAACTATGGTTTTGCATCTAAAGGTCATAAAGCCAACGGTTTTACAACTGACGGCGCTTTTGCAGAATATATGACAAATAGAACGCAAACTCTTGTGCATGTTCCTGATGACATGTCAGATGAAGAAGCAACTTTAGCAGTTACAGCTGGAACTAGTATGTATACTCTAGATGTTATGGGAGGATTGTTTGCAGGACAAACTATGGTCGTTACTGGACCTGGTCCAATTGGTCTGTGTGCGGTTGGAGTAGCTAGTGCTCTGGGAGCAGAAGTTGTATTAACAGGAACTAGAGATAATAGACTTGAGATAGGAAAAAAATTAGGTGCTAATCATGTAGTTAATGTAAAAAAACAGAATCCTGTTGAGTTTGTTAGAGATCTAACCGGTGGGATTGGAGCACACTACGTATTAGAGTGTTCTGGTGCTGCTAATGCAATTAATGATGCTTCTGCAATGATTAGACGTGGAGGTAAAATCGGTTTGGCAGCGTTCCCTTCAAAACCTGTTGAGGTTGATATTGCAAATCTTGTTAGAAATAATGCTTATATTTACGCGACAAGAGGAGAGGGTAAATCTGCATGCCACAGAGCAATGGCTTTAATGGCGCAAAAAAGATTTGATGCAAAATTAATTCATACTCATACATTTCCAATGAAGGATCTTCAGACTGGACTTAAGTATACAAGAGAGAGAATTGAAGACGCAATAAAAGTAGTAGTTCGAAATGACGAAAGGTTAATTTAGATTAATGTTAAAATACGATAATTACTACATACCCAAAACATTAAAAGAGTATGCAAAGATGTGTAATAGTATTGGAAATTATCGTATTGTAGCAGGTTGTACAGATACAATGCCTTGGGCTAGAGAAGGAAGAGCTGGAGATGTTTATTTCAAAAATATAATTGATGTATCTAAAATTAAAGAACTTAATTATATGAAGTTTGCAAAAAAAAATATAAGTTTAGGTGCAGCAACTTCTTTCCAAGATATTTTTTTAGATAAGAAAATAAGAAAAAACCTTAAAATTTTGCCACAAATCTCAGTATGGTTTGCTGATGATCAAATTAGAGAGCAAGCAACATTAGGAGGAAATATTGTTAATGCATCGCCAGCAGCAGATAGTACTCCCGCTTTGTTATCACTTAATGCTAAAGTGATTATTGGAGTTATTAAAGGCGACAAAATTATAAAAAAAACACTTACATTGAAAGAATTTGTTAGGGGAAGAAATAAAGTAGCCTTGGGAAAAAAAGATTTAGTTATTGGTTTTGATATGGATAATTTAAATGACTACCAAGCGTGTTTCGAAAAAGTTGGTCATAGAAGATCTTTAGTAATTTCAACCGTATGTGTAGCTTGTGTTTTAAAAGTAAAAAACAATAAATTTGAAGACATAAGGATATCTGTCTCAGGAGTGTGTGAAATTCCTCAAAGATTATTAAAGGTAGAAAAATTTTTAATTGGTAAGCAAGTTTCTCATAAAAATATTTTTGAAGCTTCGCTATTAGAGTTAAATGTTATAAATTCAAGAACAAGAAAAGATTATAGAAAACAAGTTTTGCAAAATTTTATCGTAAGATCAATTTTAAAATCATTAGAAAAAAATACATCGAAAAATTTAAATTTAAATTTTATTAAAGATAACCTTGAAAAGGAATATTTGCATGTCAGAAATTAAATTAAACTTATCAATCAATGGTAAAAATATTAAGAGAAGTACTAAATCTCATTATAGATTATTGGATTTTTTGAGAGAAGATTTGGATCTTACTGGTACCAAGGAAGGGTGCGGAGCTGGCGAATGCGGTACCTGTTCAGTATTTGTTAATGGCAAACTTATAAAAAGTTGCTTAATGCCGGTAGCTAAAGTAAATGGTTCGAAAATTGAAACAGTTGAGTCATTAGGAACTCCAGATAAAATGTCAGAAGTACAAAAAGCATTCTGTTTAACTGGAGCAAGTCAATGTGGATTTTGTATACCAGGAATGGTGATGGCAGCCACATCTACTCTTAGAAATAATCCGAAATCATCATTAGAAGAAATAAAAGAAGAGATGGGTGGCAATATATGTAGATGCACTGGTTATCAAAAGATTTTTGAAGCAGTAGAAATTGCTAGAGATGTAATAAATAAAAAACAAAATAAAAACGTATTTGATAAATATTATAAACCAGAAAACTCTTTTATTGGTGCAAATGTTAAAAGGATTGATGCACCAAGCAAAGTTACTGGAAATTTGAAGTACGCTGCTGACATGAAAATGCAGAATATGCTACACATGCAAGTTCTTAGAAGTGACAGACCTCATGCAAAGATTAAAAAAATAGATTTATCCAAAGCTTTAAAGTTAAAAGGGGTTGTTACAGCTGTTACATCAGATGATGTTCCTGGAATTGATAATTTTGGTGTTTTTGTCGAAGATCAGCCTGTTTTAGCTAAAAACAAAGTGAGATATGTTGGCGAAGCTATTGTTGCTGTTGCTGCTGAAAGTGTTGAAATTGCCAAGGAGGCACTAAGTAAAATTAAAATTATATATGAAGATTTACCGTGTTTATTTAAGTCAGAGGAAGCTTTAAAAAATAAAATTTTAATTCATGAAGACTACAAAACAAATGTAGTAAAACATATTCCTATCAGAAAAGGAAATATTGATGAAGGTTTTGCTAAAGCGGATGTGATTATTGAAGATGACTTTTCCACTCAACCAGTTGATCATGCATATCTCGAACCAATGGCAGGAATTTCTTACGTAGACCAAGACGGTGTGCTAACAATTGTATCACCTAGCCAGAACATTACTCATCATCGTCATATGATGGCAAAGATAATGAATTTACCAATTCATAAAGTTCGATTTATTATGTCACCAGTTGGAGGAGGATTTGGAGGCAAAGAGGATATGATTTATCAGGGAATGTTAGCTTTATTAGCAATGAAAACTCGTTTACCTATCAAATATGTAATGTCACGAGAAGAAGATATTGTTTCAACCGCAAAAAGACACCCAACAAAAACTCATTATAAAATGGGATTGCTTAACAATGGAAAAATAACTGCAGTAGAGATTAAAACATTATCCGATGGTGGCGCTTATGGTTGTTCAACAGAGGGAGTAATGAGAAAAGCAGCTATTCTTGGTGCAGGGCCGTATCACATTGAAAATTTAAAAATGGATACAATTGGGGTTTACACAAATAACACACCAAGTGGGGCTTTTAGAAGTTTTGGAGCATTACAAACAGAATTTGCAACTGAATCAATGATGGATTTAGCATCAGAAAAATTAAATCTTGATCCTTTTGAGATTAGACGAGTTAATGCTTTTAAAAAAGGAGATCTGACACATACAAAACAAAAACTTAATTCTGCAAGTATAAATAACGTTTTGGACGAATTAGAAAAATTATGTAAATGGGATAAAGGATCTTCAAATCACAGAGGAGAAGAAAGAAAAGATTTAAATAGTTCAGACAATAGAGAATCCTGCACTTTAGGAGCTAGACTTGAAACAAACAGGAGCAGAGTAAGTAAATGAGTTTAACAAAAAAACGTGGTCGAGGTATGGCAGCTGCATGGTACGGTATAGCTAGAACTGCAGCAATGGATCAAGCAGGCGCATGGGCTGAGATTGATGACGGTGGAACTGCCAAAATTGTTACAGGAGTAACCGAAATAGGTGAGGGTATATTAACTGTTTTAGCTCAAGTCGCTGCTGAAGAGCTTGGTGTTAAACCAGAAAATGTAATGATTGGTGAAAATGATACATCTAGGAGTCCTGAAGCTGCACACGCAGGCGCTACAAGACAAACTTACATGATAGGTAATGCAGTTGCATTAGCTTGTAGACAAGCAAAAAATAAATTATTTGCGCAAATAGCCAAGGAATGGAATGTAGATATTCAAACATTAAAAGCTCACGATGGTGAAATTTGGAGTGAAGGAACTAATTACCGAATTCCAATGAGTGAAGCAATAAAAATCTGCAAAAAAAAATATGGGGTAGTGCCGGTAGGTGGCGAAAATTACACTTCCCATCATACTGGGCTACACCCCGAGGACGGTTCAGGAAAACCTTGGCAAGCGTATGTATTTGGTGGTCAAGTTGCTGAAGTTGAAGTGGACACAGCTACAGGTGAAGTACAATTATTAGGTATCTGGGCTTGTCACGATGTTGGAAGAGCAATCAATCCTAAAGGAGTTGAAGGACAAGTAGAAGGTGGCGTTGTTCAAGCTGTAGGTCAAGCATTAATGGAAAATTTTGAGTTGGATAATGGAAAAACATCATCTGGCAATTTAGCTAAATATATTTTACCAACTTCTCTTGATGTTCCAAAAGTTAAAACAAAAATTGTAGAGGATCCAGATCCTCTTAGTCCTTTAGGCGCAAAAGGTATAGGTGAGCCTGCAATGGTTCCAACAGCACCTGCAATCATGAATGCAATTTATGATGCCGTAGGTGTTAGAATAAAATCATTACCTGCAACACCTGAAAAAATATTAAGTGCGCTTAGAGAAAAACAAAGGAAGTCGCTAAATAAATCGTTAAATTGATTTATTGGCACTAATAAAAGGGGGCAAAATGAAAATAGTAAAAAAAATAGGTAGTTTAATAGCAGGTATTTCTTTATTTGCTATGACTATCTCAACTCATGCTTTTGCTAAGTTTCCTGAAAAAACTGTCGAAATGACAATTTTGTTTGGTGGAACAGCTAAAAGCGTTGGACAACTTGTTGCAAAAGGTTTGGAAAAAAACCTTGGAGGCACAGTTGTACCAGTATCTAGAACTGGCGGTGGAGGAGCAGTAGGATATAAGTATATCCAATCAAGGCCTGCTTCAGGTCACGACATAGTTTGGAATTCAAACTCTGTAAGCACCTCACACTATAAAGGGAAAACAAAGTTTAATTACAAAGCTTTTGAACCTATATCAGCGATGACTACTGAAGTCCCAGTTTTGGCAGTTAAATCAGGTACTTTTAACTCTGTAAAAGAACTTGCAGCATATGTTAAAAAAAATCCTGGTAAACTAAAAGTTGGAATTAGTGGTAAAGGCTCTTTCACTCATTTAACATCAGCAATTGTTTTTGATGCACTTGGTGGAAAGGTTACATATATTCCATATGGAAAAGGTAAGGCACCTGCTGAGTTACTAGCGGGAAGAATTGACGCTGCTGTACAGTGGCCAGGTCAGTTCAGATCTTTTCATAAAGCTGGTCAATTAAAGATGTTAGCAGTAACTAGTCCAAACAGAATACCATCAGACTCAAATATCCCAACCATGCAAGAACTTGGATATAAAAAAGTTGATGTTGTTATGTGGAGAGGCTTAGCTGCAAAAAAAGGAACTCCAAAAGCTCAAATTAAAGCTCTTGAAAAAGCTGCTGCAGCGTATGCAAACAGCTCTGAGTTTAAAGCTGCATCTAAAAAAATCGGTTTTACGATTAATTACTTAAATGCTAAAGATTTTGGTAAGAAAATCGCTAAAGACGATAAAAAAATCAAAAAGCTAATGAATAAACTTGGTTTAGCTAAAAAATAAAACAAGTGTATTTCGTTATGGAAAAAAGCAAGTTCTACTTATACTTAGGGTTGGGTGTTCTTGCTTTTTCCATTATTTGGTTAATATTAGTTTTTTTTCAAATAGAGGGTGATCTTGGAGAATACGCGAATACCCCTCGTACTATTCCATTTTTTTTAGGAATATGTATGTCAATTTTAGGTTTAGTTTTTTTGTATCAATATAAATTAGGGTTCAGACCAAAACAAAGTGTGGAGCCATTAAAAAAAAATGAAATTAGAAATATAATTATCTGTGTTATATTATTTTTAATCTATGCTTATGTATTAGAGTTATTTGGCTTCATATTATCAACACCAATTGTTATTTATTTTATTACAAGATTTTTGCTAAAAGAAAAGAATTGGAAATTAAACTTTGCATTTCCAATTTTAATGACAGCTTTAATTTATTTTATTTTTATAATTTTATTAAAATCAAGTTTACCAAGAGGAACATTAATACAGATAATATAAATGGAAAATTTAATAACAGCTTTAGGATTAATAAATAATTACGAAGTATTTATTGCTATTTGTATCGGATCATTTGCTGGAATTATTTTTGGCGCAATACCTGGATTAACTTATTCTATGGCACTTGCTTTGATGTTACCTTTTACTTTTACAATGCAACCAGTTACAGGAATTTCTCTCTTGTTAGCAACTTATATAGGTGGAATGACAGGTGGTTCTATTTCAGCAATTTTGATAGGAATACCAGGGACACCATCAGCTGCTGCAACGGTCTCAGATGGATATTCTCTATCAAAGAAAGGTGATGCAAGTATTGCATTAGGTACGGCTGTAATCGTTTCCACAATCGGAGGTCTTATCAGTCTATCTTTAATGATAGTTATGGTAGATTTTATATCAAAGTTTGCGATTAAATTTGGTCCAGCGGAAATATTTATGTTAGTGCTTTTTGGATTTTCTACAATTTGTGGATTAGCTGAAAAATCATTATTTAGAGGCCTTGTTGCAGGGTTGCTTGGACTGATGTTGATGACAATAGGAACCGATGAAATTGAGGGCGTCCAAAGATTTACTTTTGGAAATGTTCAAATGTTACAAGGAGTAAACTTGCTTGTAGCAATGATAGGATTATTTGCAGTCCCACATATACTTGAAGTTTTTAACAGCAGAATTTGTGATGAGGATCAAAAAAATTATGATATTGATGTAGTAAAAACAAAATTACCAAGTTTTGCTTTATTAAAAAAATATTTCAATTTAATGCTTAGGTGTGTAGGATTAGGTACATCTATAGGTGCTATACCTGGATCAGGTGGTCCAATTGCTGCCTTTTTAGCATATTCTCATGCTAAAAATTCTGAAAAAGATTTAAAAGAAAAAGAACTTTATGGAAAAGGACATTTAGGAGGAGTGATAGCTCCTGAGACAGCAAATAATGCAGTCACTGGAGGCGCAATGGTTCCTTTACTTTCACTTGGCATACCTGGAGACCCTGCAACTGCTATTATTCTTGGTGGTCTCTTGATACATGGCTTAGTTCCTGGACCAATGTTATTCATAGAAAATGCACCTCAAGTATACTCTATATATCTAGCAATATTATTAGCTTATATAGTTGTATTTTTATTCCAGGTAAATTTTATCAAACATATTGTTAAAATATTAAGGGTTAAACCGCACCATTTAGCAGTTGGAATACTTATAATGGTTGTTGTCGGCTCTTATGCAATAAGAAACTCTTTTTTAGATGTAAATGTAATGATTATTATGGGTTTAATAGGTTATTTTTTTAATAGAATTAGACTGCCAGTAACACCAATTGTTCTTGGTTTAGTGCTTGGTAGAACTATTGAGCAAGAATATCGCACAGCTATGTCATTGTCAGCAGGAGATCCTTCTATTTTTTTTGGTTCTATAGTTTGTGTGTTATTCTTCATGTTAATAATTTTAACAATTGCTCTTCAAGTTAGAAAAAGAGTAATAGATGTCAGAAATCAAAAAAAATTAAAAGAGGTTAATCAAGCATGAATCTAAAAGCTATAGAACAAAGGGCATCAATTTTAGCAAAAAATAATGGAAACATTTTAGATTGTATTGATAAGAAATTGCTACCTCGAAATGTAGATGTCACTTTATCAGAGGGAATTATTTTAGGGTTATTAAAACAAAATGTAAAAAAATATTTCGCAATTTTTGGCCATGGCTCTACAGACTTTGCTGAAATTTTAAGAATTTATGAAAAATTCGGTGTAACTAAAACTTTCAATTTTAGAAATGAGATTGAAATGACACATGCCGCAACTGCACTGAGCTGGCAATATAATGAAATACCTGCAGTAGTTACCTCAATAGGACCTGGTGCACTTCAAGCAATGGCTGGATCATTAGCTTCATCATCCAATGGTGTTGGCGTTTATCATATTTATGGTGATGAAACAACACATGGCGAAGGATATAACATGCAGCAGATTCCTAAACGCGAACAAGATTTGTATGGAAAAATTACTGCATTAATGTCAGAGTCTCATGTATTTCATACACCCGAGTCAATAAGAGATGGATTAAGAAAAGGGTATTTAAAAACTAAACACCCCTATAAAGCCGGCCCTTTTTATTTTATGTTGCCAATAAATACACAGCCGAAAATAATTAAAAATTTAAACTTAGACACTTTGCCAGGAAAAGATAAATTAGAAAATCATAATAAATTAAGTGAAGACAAAATAAAAGAATTTGAAAATTCCATAAATAAATTTAATAAAATTGTAATTAAGGCAGGAGGCGGCTCTAGAAATTTTTCTAAGGAACTTACGAGATTTTCAGAAATTTTAAATGTTCCTGTTGTTCTTGCACCTGGATCTCTGGGAGTTTTAAGTGATGAACATAAAAACAATATGCACGTTGGTGGTAGCAAAGGATCAATTTCAGGAAATTACGCAATGCAAAATGCTAACCTACTCATATCAATTGGATCAAGATCAGTTTGTCAATCCGATTGTTCAGGCATTGGATATCCAAAAGCAGAAGCTGTAATTAATATCAATGCAGATCTTTCAGATATGATGCATTATAATAATACTTTGGGATTAAATGGTGACATTGGAAATATTTTAAATCAAATTAATGACTCTTTGCAAAATAATAAAATTAAAAAATCTAATACTAAAAATGATTGGATAGAAACTTGCGTGAGTAAGAAAAAGGAGTGGACAGAATTTAAATCTAGAATTTATAAAAACGAAACATTAAAAGATGATGCTTTTAAAAAATCGGTATTGACGCAACCTGCAGCTATCAAAACCGTTATTGATTTCTCAAATTCTAACAATTGCGTTAAATTTTTTGACGCTGGAGATGTGCAGGCAAATGGATTTCAAATTGCAGAAGACAAAAATCCTTTTCAAACTTATACAGATACAGGAGCTTCATATATGGGTTTTTCACCGAGCGCCATTTTAGCATCTGCAATAGCTAATAAACCAAGATACCCAATTAGTTTTACAGGTGATGGATCTTTTATGATGAATCCTCAGGTATTAATCGATGCTGTTCATATTAAACTTAAAGGTATGATTGTAATATTTGATAATAGAAGAATGTCTGCGATTACAGGTTTACAATATGCACAATACGACAAGGAATTTAAAACTAATGACAGTGTTGAAGTCGATTATGTAAAAATGGCAGAGTCTGTTAAGGGAGTAAAAGGGTTTTTTGGAGGTTACTCAATTAAAGAATTACAAAAAATATTGAAAGAGGCTTTTAATTTTAATGGTTTATCTGTAATACATGTGCCAGTATATAGTGGCACCGATGAGCTTGGAGGAATGGGTGCATATGGATCTTGGAATGTAGGTAATTGGTGCGAAGATGTACAAATAGAATATTCTAAGCAAAAAATTTAAATTAAAATGTATCAAAATTTAGGAAATTTTATAGATGGGAAATGGTCGAACAACACAAAAGAAAAAATTAGTGTTGTTAATCCATGTAACGAGGAATTGTTAGGTACTATACCATCCTCGAAAGAGAAAGACCTTGACCAAGCTTTACAATCTGCAAAAAAATCAATGGAGAGCTGGAGAAAAACTTCTCCTTGGGAGAGGTCAAAAATAATCAAAAAAATTGCAGATAATATAAGGGAAAACGTTGATACAATTGCAAACACCATGACATTAGAAACAGGCAAACCACTTGCAGAATCTAGAGGCGAAACATTGGCTTCTGCAGAGCAATTTGATTGGTTTGCAGAAGAGACAAAACGAATTTATGGACAACTAATAGAGTCAAGATCAAGTGATGTTAGGTTGCAAGTTAGATATGAGCCAGTTGGAGTTGTAGCAGCTTTTAGTGCATGGAACTTTCCAATTTTGTTACCAGCTAGAAAAGTTGCTGCATCAATTGCAGCAGGTTGCAGTGTTATTTTAAAGCCAGCTAGCGAAACACCCGGAACATGTATGCATATGATAGAGGCTTGTAAAAAAGCAGGATTACCTAATGGAGTTGTAAATTTTGTGACAGGAAAATCATCTTTTATATCAAAATATCTTTTAGATTCACCTATAATAAAAAAAGTTTCATTAACAGGATCTGTAGAAGTTGGAAAACAAATTCTTAAATTAGCGGCAGAGGGAATTAAAAAAGTTTCAATGGAACTAGGAGGACATGCGCCAGTTTTAATCTTTGATGATGCAAATATTGATGAAGCTGCTGTTACATGCTCAAATTTTAAATTTAGGAATGCCGGTCAAGTATGTATATCTCCAACACGTTTTTTTGTTCAGGAAAATTCTTATGAAAAATTTTGTGAAATTTTCACAAAAAATACCAAAGGGTTAAAACTTGGAAATGGGTTGGACAAAGATACGAATGTAGGTCCGCTTGCAAATAAAAGAGGTCTAGAGCATATTATTGAATTAGTGGAAGATGCAAAAGTTAAGGGAGCAAAAGTTTTAACAGGAGGATCTCAAAGCAAAAAATTTAATAAAGGTTTCTTTTATGAGCCTACAGTTTTAAATAATGTATCTAGTAAAGCAGATATCATGACAGTAGAACCTTTTGGGCCAGTTGCTCCAATAATTAAGTTTAAGGATCCAAATGATGCTTACGAGATAGCAAATAATACTAATTTTGGATTAGCAGGATATGTTTTTACTTCATCATTGCAAAATGCACATATCGCTTCTGAGAAACTTGAAGTTGGAATGGTCGGCGTTAATGATATGATGCTAGCATCTGCAGAAATTCCTTTTGGTGGCGTAAAAGAGTCAGGATTTGGTAGAGAAGGTGGATCATTAGGCATTTTTGATTATTTAGTTCCAAAATATACAAAGTTCAAAATTTCTTAGATGAAAAAAAAAATAAAAAAATCAGGATTTGATAATAATTTAACAAATTACGGGGATATTGAATTTTCATCTTATTTAAGAAGATCTTTTGCTAAATCAATGGGTTACACAGATGAATCCCTCAATAAACCAATAGTTGGAATTATCAACACATCTAGCGGTTTCAATAGTTGTCATCGCCATTTTCCAGAAATGATTGACGCATTAAAAAGAGGAATTAATTCTAATGGTTGTCTACCTGTTGAATTTCCGGTGATTTCATTAGGTGAAGTATATTTACATCCCACTAGCATGATGTTTAGAAATTTGATGTCAATGGACGTTGAAGAGATGATAAGGGCCCAGCCATTAGATGCAGTTGTTTTATTAGGAGGTTGTGACAAAACATTACCTGCAATGATTATGGGCGCGATATCTGCACAAAAACCATTCGTAGTTTTGCCTGCCGGACCAATGATTACTAGTAAGTTTGAAAATAATAGGCTGGGAGCTTGTACCGATTGTAGGAGATACTGGTCTAATTATAGAGAGGGAAAAATATCTCGTCATAAAATTAGTGAGGTTGAAAACAAACTAGCATCAAGCGCTGGAACATGTTCAGTTATGGGAACAGCAAGTACAATGGCGTGTATCTCTGAAGTGATGGGTTTATGTTTGACAGACTCTTCATGTGTACCAGCTGTTTATTCTGAAAGATTAAACATTGCAGAGAAAACAGGCATTATTTGCGCAAAGATCGCTAGAAAAAAAATTAAGAAAATAAAAAAAATTAATAAGCAAGATATTTACAACGCTTTAGTATGCCTTTTGTCACTAGGAGGATCAACAAATGCTATTATACATTTAACAGCTATTGCAGGCAGACTGGGAATTAAAGTTGACTTAAGAGAATTTAATAAAATAAGCAATAAAACTCCGGTATTAGTTGATTTGAAACCAACAGGTAAATTTTATATGGAGGACTTTTATCATGCAGGAGGAATGAAGGCACTACTCAAAGAACTTAAACCACTGTTAAAACTAGGTACGAGCAATATAGAAGGTAAAAGTCTATCCACAATAATAAATAGTAATTCAAAAAGTTTTCATGATCAGAATGTAATCAGATCTAGAAAAAAACCCTTTGAAAAACATGGTGGTTTAATTAGTCTTTTTGGAAATATTTGCCCAAGTGGTGCGATATTAAAAAGATCAGCTGCGGACAAAAAATTATTTGAAAAAACTGGTAAAGCAGTTGTTTTTGAAGATATTAAATCAATGTCAAAATTAATTGATAACAAAAGTTTAAAAATTTCAAAGAACGATTTTCTCATACTTAAAAATATAGGGCCAAAAACAGTTTATGGAATGCCAGAAGCAGGATATCTGCCAATACCAAAGAAACTTTTAAAATCTGGAGTTAAAGATATGATTAGAATTTCAGATGGAAGGATGAGCGGCACAGCTTTTGGTACAATTATTTTGCATGTTTCACCAGAGTCATCTGTTGGTGGACCATTTTCAATAATTAAAAATGGAGACAAAATAAAATTAAGTGTAAAAAATAAAAGATTAGATCTAATCATCTCTAAAAATGAGTTAAAAAATAGATTAAATAAACAAATTAGTAAAAAAATACCAAATATTAAAAGAGGTTATTTAAAACTTTATTATGACTCTGTATTACAAGCACATGAAGGTTGTGATTTTGATTTTTTACAATATAAGAAGTAATTAATGAATTTAAAAGCTTATGCTCCTATTGGATTTTTAATTTTAGCAATAGTTGCAATTATTTTGCCAAAAGATATTTTTACTGCAATATTGATTTTTTTAATGATATTAAGTGGAACAATAGCAATATATACAAACATTGACGTATTTGATGATGACGAAAGGGACAAAAAATAATAATGAATATATTTACATTAACAACATCATATACTTTTGAATTTACTTTAATTGCTATGCTCGCAGCCAGCGCTTATTTCATTCTTGAAAGGTATAAATTAAGCAATGAGTATAAATCAATATCAACTTTGGCTTTTTTGACAACTTTCTTAGCGGTTATTGAATATTACAATATGAGGGAATTTTTTTCTTTATCTAATTTAAATAATCCTAATATAAATTATCCAACTGAATACCGTTACATTACTTGGTTTATTGCTACACCAATAATGTTATATACATTTTTTGTAATTTCTAAAATTTATAAAACAAACAAAATAATTGTAAGTATTGCGCTAAGTTTAAATTTTCTAATGATAGTTTCTGGTTACTTTTCTGAGAGCTCATTCTCTAATAGTACAATGCCATTATATTTCTCTTATATGATGTTTATTATTGGATTTGGAAGTTGGTTAGGAATTTTATACATATTTAATTTTATATTACCAAAAGTAATTCAGGCAAATAACGTAAATGGAATGATGCATATTCAAAATTGTTTAAGTATAGTAAATAAATTTATTGTGTACGGTTGGGCAATATATCCTTTGGGCTTAGCAATTTCCTTTTATGACTCCTCAGTTGAAACAGCTTTGACAAGAGAAATTATTTATAATTTCGGAGATTTATTCAATAAAGTAGGGTTCTCTCTTACTTGTTTTCTTTGTGCCGCTAGATTGTCAAGAAATACTTAAGTTAATATAATTGCTGGACCTTTGAGTTTTCTAGCTTCTAAATCCTCATGCGCCTTTCTAGCTTCACTCAAAGAATACTTTTTTACAATTTCCATTTTAATTTTCTTTTCTTTAAATGCTTCAAAAACCATTTTAGCTGACATCTCCAACTCTTCTCTGGTTGAAGTATATGGAAATACTGATGGACGTGTAATAAAAATTGCTTTTGGGGCTATATGTTTTTTTAATTCGATTGTTTTAATCGGCCCAGATGCATTTCCAAATGTTACAAACATCCCCCTGACTTTTAAAGTTTCAATAGATCCCTCAAATGTTTTTTCTCCCACTCCATCGTAAACAACATCAACTCCTTTGCCATCCGTTATTTCCAATGTTTTTTTAGCAAAATTGTCTGTAGTGTAATTAATAACATGATCACAACCATTTTTTTTTGCAATCTCAATTTTTTCTTCAGAACCAACTGTTCCAATTAATTTGCAACCAATTTTTTTAGCCCATTGGCAAAATATTTGCCCTACGCCTCCTGCTGCAGCATGAAATAGAATAGTATCTTTGCTTGTAACCTTATATGTTCTATGTAGAAGGTATTCACAAGTCATACCTTTTAATAACATTGAACTTGCAATTTCATGACTAATGTCATTTGGTACACTTACGAGCTTTTCTTCTGGCATTATATGTATCTCAGAATAAGCTCCTATTGGCATTGAACTATAAGCAACTCTATCACCAATTTTAAAAAGCTTAACGTCGCTTCCTTTCTCAACTACTACTCCAGAACCTTCAACTCCAATACCCGAAGGCAAATTTAGTGGATATAGTCCAGAACGATGATATGTATCAATAAAATTTAGTCCAATAGAACTATTTTTCAACAGCACTTCTTTGGGTCCTAGTTTAGGCAAATTTATTTCTTTTAATTCAAGTACTTCTGGACCGCCAAATTTACTAATTTGTATTGCTTTAGACACAATATTATATAAATAAAAAATAAAATTATCTCAAGCTATTTATGAATTTATATTCTTTAATCTTTCTACTTACTATTGCAAGTTTCACTCCAGGACCCAATAATCTTTTAGCTTCGTATTCAGGTTTAAATTTTGGATTTAAAAGAACTTTGCCTTTAATTCATGGTGTTGCTTTAGGTTGGGGTTCGCTTTTAATTTTATTATGTGCTGGTTTAATAATTATATTCCAAAAGTATAATTTTCTACAATTATACTTAAAAATTTTTGGATCTATTTTTTTATTGTATATGTCTTACAAAATTGCAATTAATTCAAGTTTAGATAACCAAAAATCAACAAACCCAATTACTTTTACAAAAATGTTTTTTTTTCAGTATATCAATCCAAAAGGCGTTTTAATGTCTGTTGTAATAATTTCGTCCTTTATTGATATAAATTCAAACTATCTCTATGATGCTATTATATTGATTTTATTAGGAATCCTTTTTGCTTATTCTTCAATCATTAGCTGGTGTTTATTTGGTTCCTTAATAAGAAAATTTTTAAATAATAAAAATAAAATTAAAATTTTTAATTATTGCATGTCACTCGCTTTAGCAGGCTGTGTTATAATGATTTGGAAAGTTTAGTTTGAAATTTAACATATATTTTGAATATAAAATAACACAAGATAAAACCAAAAATTAATCTTGCAAAAAACACACCGCTTATATGAGCGCCGATCATTAACATCAGCAATGTATCTTCTATCATAGCATGTATAAGATTTAACATCGAAACCGATAAAAATGCACTTTGCTTATCAATTTTTCCAGATTTGACCTCTTTTATTAACAATCCTCCTCCAAATTGTATACCCAATGTCATGCCTACTATTATTATATTCATAGCCTCTTTTTGAATCCCAAAGAATTTTAAGGGAACAGTAAAAACTTTTAAAAATAACTTTTCAATACCTACAAGTTTAAGAATTTCTAGAGATGTAACCAATAAACATACTATAAAGAATATATAAATTAGATTTATAAATTGATTTATAAACCACGGAATAACTTCTGATGGTGGAGGTTGCAAATCAATAAAAGTACTAAACTGCTGCTGGTGAATACCAAAACTTGAGTATATTTGATTTAATATGTATCCTAATACAAATGCAGATATTAGACGCAAACATATAGTGTATGTAAATCCAACACCTGTAGCCTTCGATATAGTTGACTCAACAGGTATGCCATGCGCTATTAATATCATCGTCGCTAAAACTGTTATTTGAGCAACGTTCAAGTCTAGACTGGGAACAGTGTTTGCAAAAACTACTATGGCGGCATAAATATTTACAAATAATCCAGTAACAAAAACAAGGCCTAATTCAGGTTCTAGTCCAACAAGTACCATGAACGGCTCAAGAATTCTGGCTATAATTTCAATTAATCCAGAAACTTCTAAAATTTTTAAAATAAATACGAATGGAATTAGAATTTTATATAGAGGTATCGATATATCTTTAATATCCTGTAAAACGTTTTTAAAAAAATTATTCATTCAATTATAAAGTGAAAAATATTTGTTCTATTTAACTTATATTTAATGTTTTAAAAATAAAATAATTTAGAAAGGATATTTAAGTGGCAAAATATATCTTCGCAGCTTCTTACTCGCAACAAGCAATGGGAGGATTTTTAAAAGATCCATCCTCAGATAGAATGGCAGCAGCCAACTCGCTTGCCAGTCAGTTTGGTGGCAAATGCGAAAAACTTACATTTACCAGGGGTGTATATGATTTTATCGCAGAATTTGATTTACCAAATTTTGAAGCGGCAGCTAGTATCAAAATGGTTACTATGTCATCAGGTGCTTTTACAGAAATGCACATATTGGAACCCGTTGATATAAATGGAATTGCTGGCTCAGCCTCAAAAGGAGCATCATCTTATAAAGCTGTTGGCAAATAGATTTAATTTATTCTTTCGAATAAATTAAATAACAACTCAGCGATATGTTTAGGTTTTCTTTCAGAAAAATCTGAAATTTGGTGTCTACAGCTTGTACCGTTAGCAAGAATAAAAGCATTTTTATCTGTTTTGTTGATTTCTGGAATCAAACTTAAAAAAGCCATTTTTTTTGAAATATCATAATTTTTACTGTTATACCCAAATGAACCTGCCATACCACAACAACTACTATCTATCATTTTATATTTGATATTAAACGTATCTAATAATTTAAATAGACCTTTCATTCTATTCTGTGATTTTTGGTGACAATGTCCGTGAATAATAACCTCTTTATCAAAATTAATATGATTTATTTTATTTTTAATTTTTATTTGATCTAAAATAAATTCTTCAAGCAAGAAAAATTTATTTTTTAATTGCTCTCTGTTGGTCAACCCTTTTAATGTTTTAAATTCATCACTAAATGTTAATAAGCAAGAAGGCTCTAAACCTACAATTGGTGTTTCAAAGTTTCCACTTTTCATAATATATTTGATAAAGCGGTTTAATTCTTCCTTTGCTTTATCTAATTGTCCAAAAGAAATATAGGTTCTTCCGCAACAAAGTGGTCTATCTAAATTGTCATTGTCAAAACTTGGAATAATTGCTTGGTATCCAAATTTGTTCAATATTCTAATTGCATAAAGAACATTTTTCACTTCAAAATTAATATTAAAGGTATCAGCAAATAATATAACTTTTTTATCAGATTTTGATTGAGATTTATAAATAACTTTTAATTCAGATTGATTTTGCACAACCGGCATTTCTCTTTGCGTAGCAAAGCCATACCAATTAATTATACTTTCTATTATTGGGAAATTTTTTATTTTATTAAAAATTGGAGCTATTATTTTTAAGAAACGAATGTTTTTTGGCATACTACAGATAATTTTATCTTTGATGCTCATGTTAAATTTTTTATAATAATGAGATAAAAATTCACTTTTCATTTTTGCAATATCGACTGACATTGGACATTCTCTTTGACACGCCTTACAACTTACACAAAGTTCCATGCTCTCATACATTTCTTTTGATACAAATGAGCCTTTGGGAAGTTGATTGGAAAGCGCAAGCCTTAGTGTATTTGCTCTACCTCTAACTAGATCTTTCTCTTCTTTAGTAACTCGATACGATGGACACATAACTCCTGAATCTAATTTACGGCATGCACCATTATTATTACACATTTCTACCGCATCGGAAAATTGACCCCACTCTGACCAGTCATAATGAGTAGAAATTTTTTCAGTTTTATAGTCAGCCTTATAACGCATCAATGACCTATCATTAGATTTATAAGGTCTTACTATTTTATTTGGATTTAAAAGATTTTTATGATCAAATGTGTCTTTAACATCTTCAAATGCATTTATAATTTTTTTTCCAAACATTTTTTCATGGAATTCTGATCTAACAATGCCATCACCATGCTCGCCTGAGTGTGAACCCTTGTATTGTTTAACCATCTCAAACGCCTCTTCGGCAATCTTTTTCATGTTTTTGATATCTTTATCCGATTTCATATTGAGCACAGGTCGAACGTGTAATGTTCCAACAGAAGCATGCGCATAAAACATTCCACTTGTGTCGTATTTTTTAAAAATTTCTTTTAACTTTGTGGTGTATTCGGCTAAATGATCTAGGGTAACGGCACAATCCTCTATAAAGGCTACAGGTTTTTTGTCACCTTTCATCGACATTAAAATATTTAGACCCGCTTTTCTTATTTCAAATATCTCTTTTTGATCTTTAATTTCTTTAAAATACGAAAAATTATTATTTTTATTTTGAGATTTCACAAGATTTTCTAAATCTTTGATTTTTTTATTAATAAGATTTAAATCATTATCAATAAATTCAACCATTAAAACAGCCTTTGGATCACCAATAACATACTTTTTAATACCATCTGCATAAATTGGAATTTCTTTGGCTAAGTCTAGAAGATTTTTGTCCATCAACTCAACAGTTGTAGGTTTCAATTTAACCATTTCTCTTGTTAAGGTCATAGCTTCGTGAAATTTTTCAAAGTAGCAAACTCCCAAAATTTTCTTTTTTGGAATTCCAGATAATTTGAGTTTAATTTTGTTAAACAATGATAGAGTTCCTTCAGATCCCACTAGTATATTCGATGAATTAAATCCATTTGGGTTTATTAAGTCAATATTATAACCTCCAACTCTCCTTTGTGTTTTTGGCCAGTGTTCATTAATTTCATTTTCAACTTGTTTTCGTATGTCTATACATTTTTTAATTATTTGAAATTTTCTATTTTGATCATTTGTTTTTGAAAGATAATTTTTATCTATATTTTCAAAGGTGTGAATTGATCCATCGTCTAGAATAGACTCAACTGCTAAAACGTTATTAACCATATTGCCGTAATAAAGAGATCTGGAACCACAACTATTATTACCTGTCATACCACCGATCGTTGCTCTGCTGCTTGTAGAAACGTCTACTGGAAACCACAAACCATGTGGTTTTAAATATTCATTCAGCTGATCTAGTACTATACCAGGTTCAACCCAAACAAATTTTTCTTTCGCATTGAATTCTAAAATTTTGTTTTGATACTTTGAATAATCTAAGACAATACATTCACCAACTGTTTGACCACATTGGGAGCTTCCACCGCCTCTCGCAAGTAATGGAATAGAATTTTTTTGAGAATATTCTATTATATTTAAAACATCAAATTGATCTTTGGGCAATACAACACCTATCGGTTTAATCTGATAAAGGGATGCATCAGTACTATATCTGCCTCTAGAAAATTCATCGAAAAGTACTTTGCCTTTAATTTTTTTCTTTAAATCATTACTTAATGTGATTGAGTTAAATTCTGTTTTCATTATTTTTTACTTTTATATACGAGTTTTCCAATTTTTTTTATACACTTATCTGACACAGTTAAACCTAATCCTGGTTGATCATTCAATTTTATCCAACCATCCTTAATTTCTGGTGGATTTTCAAACAAGCCAGATTGAAGTGGATCTCTTATGGAGTCAAAGGATTCGACTGTTTTACCCATAGGTGTTGAAGCAACTAAATGGGCATGAATATTGCAATCATGATGTGGAGCAACTTCAACGTGATTTAATTCGCAAAGAGCAGCCAATTTTTTCCCATTTGTAAAACCACCAAACATTGTGCAATCAAATTGTAATATTTGAATTGCATTCTCTTCAATTAATGATCTACAGCCAAAAATAGTATTTTCGCTTTCACCACCAGAAATTGGTATATTAGTTTTTCTTGATAATATTTTTAATTCTCTTCTATCATCAGCCCATCTAACAGGCTCTTCTATCCAAGTAGGTTTAAATTGTTTTAGTAATTTACATCCCTCAATTGCCGTTTTTAAATTCCATCCTCGATTTACATCAATCATTAACTCTCTATCATATCCTATAGCATCTCTAACTATCTCTACACGTTTCATATCTTCAGCAAGACTTAATGCCCCAACTTTAATTTTAAATGCCTTATGTCCTTGATCGACAAGTTTTAAGATTTCATCTTCTAGTTCTGAATTACTTTTATTAACTCTATAGTAAGCGCAAGTAATGTAGCATGGCACTTTATTTCTGTATCCTCCAAATACTTTGTACAAGGGGAGCTTTGCTTTCTTACCTATTAAATCCCAACAAGCAATATCAAGTGCAGCCGATATACGTATTATTGCCTCTCTTGACCATTTATTTTCACTTGCTTTTTTTGTATCTGTTAAATTAAAAATTTTCTCATATAACAATTCTGGGTAAAAAGGATTCATTCCAATAATTTCTTCTGCTAAATGATTTTTAAACGGTCTTACAATAGGCTCAATATCAGTATAACTTGTTGCAAGACCAAAGCCCTCTAGCCCATCTTTAGTTTTAATTCTAATCATCAACTCATTCGCATTAGGAACCACAAAGTGACTGACCCAATGGGGCCTCTCTTCAGGCGGGCTTTTCAAAATCAAAACCTCAATAAAATCAATAATGTCTTCTTTCATAAACTATGTACAAAATATAAAATATGAGTTAACTTATATATAAAAGTATATACAAGTATATGGCGAAATCTAATTCTTTTAAACCTGGAAAGCATTTTCTACAAATTCCTGGTCCTACAAATGTACCTGATAGAGTCTTAAGAGCAATGGATTATCCCGTGATTGATCACAGAGGACCTGTATTTGCCGATATTGCTAAAAGAGTGTTGGAAAGAGTAAAATTAATTTTTAAAACGGATGAACCAGTAATTATTTTTCCTTCTTCAGGAACAGGTGCATGGGAAGCTGCAATTGTAAATACTTTAAGCGAAGGGGATAAAGTTTTGATGTTTGAAACTGGCCAATTTTCATCTTTATGGTACGAGCAAGCTAAACGCTTTAAACTAGATGTGGATTTTGTAGCTGGAGATTGGAGAACTGGTGTTGATCCAAAAATTGTAGAAGAAAAATTATCAAAAGACAAGGAGCATAAAATAAAAGCTCTTTTTGTCGTCCATAATGAAACATCAACAGGTGTTTGTAGTAGACTAGCTGATATTAGAAAAGCAATGGATGCAGCAAAGCATCCAGCTTTATTGTTAGTAGATACAATTTCCTCATTAGCATCTATCGATTTTAAACACAAAGAGTGGAAAGTAGATGTTACTGTTTGTGGTTCTCAAAAAGGATTATTGTTACCACCTGGCTTGTCCTTTAATGCTATTAGTTCAAAGGCATTAGAAGCGTATAAAAAATCTAATTTACCAAAATCTTTTTGGGATTGGAAACCAATGTTAGAAATGAACAAAGATGGGTTTTTTCCTTATACTCCTGTAACACAAATGTTTTATGGTCTTGATGAAGCTTTAAACATGTTAATGGAGGAAGGATTAGAAAACGTTCTAGATAGACATACACGTCACGGAGAAGCAACAAGAGCAGCGGTCAAAGACTGGGGTCTTGAAATACTATGTAAAAAACCAGAAGAGTACTCTAACTCTTTAACTGCAGTCATGGTACCAGATGGGCATGACGCTGATGCTCTAAGGAAAATAATACTTGATGATTACAATATGGCTTTAGGCATGGGATTAGCAAAAGTAAAAAGTAAAATTTTTAGAATAGGTCATTTAGGAGATTTTAATGATCTAATGTTAGCAGGAACTCTAGCAGGCGTTGAAATGGGTTTAAGAAAATCCAAAATTCCATTTAAACAAGGCGGTCTTATGGCCGCAATTGATCACTTGTCGAAGTAATTTTTTTAAAAATTAACAAAATATCTAGATTATGGCTCAGTTATTTAATAGATTATTAATAATTAACAATAAGGGGAGAAGTATAATGAGCAAAATAAACAAATTATTTGCTATTTTTCTATCTACTTTATTAGTAACTTTTTCAGCAAACTCGGTTGAAGTAAAATTTGGACATGTAGGAAAACCTGGTTCATTATTTTCAGCTTCAGTAGACCATTTTGCAAAATTAGCTAATAAAAGATTAGGTAGCAAAGGTAAAGTATCTGTATTTGGGTCTTCTCAATTAGGAAAAGACAAACAAGGAATGCAGAAATTAAAACTTGGAACTGTTAATATGTGGTTGCCATCATCAGTCATGGCATCTATTCATGATGAATTCGGTGTATTTGATATGCCATTTATTATCAAAAATAGATCACACATGAACAAAGTTGAAAAACAAGTTCTACCAGGAATGTTTAAAAATCTTGAAGCAAAAACTGGTTATAAAGTTATAGCTGTTTGGGAGAATGGTTTTAGACATATTACAAACAATGTAAGAGCAATTAATTCTCCTGGAGACTTAAAAGGTATTAAGCTAAGAACTCCAAAATCTAAATGGCGAGTTAAGATGTTTCAATCTTACGGAGCAAACCCAACGCCAATGGCTTTTTCCGAGGTATTCACTGCTTTAAAAACAGGGACAATGGATGGTCAAGAAAATCCATACGCTCAAATAGCAAGTGCTAAATTTCAAGAAGTCCAAAAATATTTATCAATTACTGGACACGTTTATACGCCTGCATATGTAACTGTGCACAAAGATCATTGGAATAAACTTCCTGCAGATGTAAGAAAAATTTTAGAGAAATCAGCTAAAGATACTCAAAAATTTGTTTACAAAGAAGCGGCAAGTTTAGAAAAATCTTTATTAGGAGTAATTAAAGGTGCTGGAGTTAAGGTAAACACAGCTAATAAGGATGCTTTCATTAAAGCAAGCAAAGGTATCTACGATCAATTTGCATCAGAGGTATCTACTGGCGGTTCTTTAATTAAAAAAGTATCATCTTTAGCGAAATAATTAAATATATTACCAACCCACTAAACAAGTGGGTTGGTTTAATTTATGACATTGCAAGGTTTTGAAAAAGGTTACGAAAAATTTTTACAAGTAATATTATTCATTATGATGATAGCTTTAGCTATCAATGTATTAGTTGGTGTTACTTTTAGATTCAGTGGTCACGCTTTAGCCTGGTACGATGAAGTTGCTTCAGTTCAACTTGCATGGCTAACTTACTACGGATCTGCATACGCTTCGTTAAAAGGAGCACATATTGGAGTTCCTAGTATACTGAAATCCTTTCCATTAACTCTAAGAAAAGTATTTTTTGTATTTTCAAAATTAGTAATATACTGTTTTTTAATATTATTAGCTTATTATGGGTATTTAGTTTTAACGCTGATAAAAGGTGAGACGCTAGTCACATTAGAATGGGTACCGCAAACTCTAGTTCAATCAGTCATACCAATATCATCATTATTATTTATTTTGTCCGAAACCTTAAGGATTCCAAAAGACTATAGCAATTTAGTCTTACAAGTTGGCGATGAAGAAGAGTCCACAGGAGATTTGACATGATTATTTTGACCATGTTTGTGGTTCTTCTATTTTTATTGAGTATCAATGTTCCAATTGCAATAGGTTTAGCAGTTACGACAATTATAGCCATGGTAATGAAAACTGGTACTAGTTTTTTAATTGATACTGCAATTGTTATGTTTGATGGTTCTATGAAGTTTCCATTAATAGCAATTCCATTATTTATACTTGCAGGCTCAATAATGAATAGTTCAGGAATATCTAGAAGGCTAATAGCTTTCGCATCTGCTTTAGTAGGATTTATAAAGGGTGGTTTAAGTATGATTAATATTGCTACCTCTATGTTTTTTGCTGAGATATCGGGGTCAGCAGTTGCCGACGTAGCAGCTCTAGGGTCAATATTAATTCCTGCAATGAAGAAAAAAGGATATCCAGGACCATTTGCAGCTGCAGTTACATCTTCATCTGCATCATTAGCAATTATTATACCACCCTCAATTCCAATGATTGTTTATGCTGTAATGGCACAGAGTTCAGTTGTTCAATTATTTGTTGCAGGCGTTGTTCCCGGAATTATTGGAGGCTTTTTAATGATGTTTGCAGCATATATTTATGCTAGGAGAAAAAATTTACCAATCGAAGAAAATTTTAATTTAGTAAATTTAAGAAAGACAGCGAAAGAAGCGGCATTAGCATTTTTGCTACCTATTATTATTTTAGGCGGTATTTTCGGAGGAGTCGTAACAGCTACAGAGGGCGCTGGTTTAGCAGTTGTAGCAGCTTTGATTATAGGTCTTATCTATCGAGAATTTGATTTTAAAAGATTATATCAAGCTGCAACAGAAGGAGCGATTCAAACAGCTGCAGTAATGTTATTAGTTGCGGCATCAGTATTGCTTGGCGAATTTTTAACTGTAGAACAAATCCCTCAAAAAGTAGCTGAGTCAATTATTGATATGACACAAAACAAGTATGCGGTTCTTGCGATATTAAATGTATTTTTACTTGTTATTGGCTTTTTCTTACATTCAGTTGCTGCAATAATTTTAACAGTTCCAATTGTAATGCCGCTTGTAAATGCAGTCGGCATTGATCCAGTTCATTTTGGAATTATTGTAACTTTAAATCTTGCGATAGGGCAGCAAACACCACCAGTTGCAAGCGTGTTAGTAACTGCCTGCTCAGTTGCAAAAGCAGATATTTGGGATGTGACAAGGGCAAATATAATGTTTATTTGCGTATTATTATTTTTATTAATGCTAGTAACATATGTTCCTGCGGTACCAATGACTTTGGTTGAATTTTTTTATAGATCATGAGCTCTTTAATAAAATTAAAAGACATAAATAATTATTGCGTGCAGGTTTCTTTGAATAGGCCTGAAAAGTTAAATGCATTAACAAAACCCATGTGGAAAGAGTTAGGAAGTGTATTTCAAAAACTTAGCAAAAATAAAAACTTAAGATGTATCATTATCAGAGGAGAGGGAGGAAAGTCTTTTTCACCTGGGAACGATATTGGAGAATTTGAAAAACAAAGATCGACTAGTAAGCTTGCCAAAGCTTATGGCAAATTTTTGCATGGAACACTAAAGAGCATTCAAGATTGTCCAATCCCGACCATTGCTCTGATTGAGGGCATTTGTGTTGGAGGTGGTCTTGAAATAGCAGCATGTTGTGACATAAGGATTTGTGGAAAAAATTCAAGATTTGGAGTGCCAATAAAGAGATTGGGATTAACTATGGCAGCAAATGAACTTCAAGCTCTACTGAAGATTACAAATTATTCAATCGCTATGGAAATTTTATTAGAAGGTAAAATTTATAATGCTGATGAAGCCTATGAAAAATTACTTGTTAATAAAGTCGTTGACGATGATGAAGTTGAAAATGAAACATTAAAAACAGCAGAATTAATTTGTGAGGGTGCACCAAAAGTGGCAAGATGGCATAAACTGTTCGCAAAAGAAATAATCAAGACTGGGAAAGTCTCAGAAAAATTGAATAATATTGGTTATAAATGTTATGACACGGAAGATTTCAAAATAGGATACAAATCTTTCTTAAATAAAATTAAACCAAAGTTTAAAAATAAATGACATGCCAGGTCCTTTGAAAGGAACAAAAGTTTTAGAGGTAGCGCAAATTATGGCAGGACCAGCTTGTGGTTTAATGCTGGCAGATTTAGGTGCAGACGTTATCAAGATAGAAAAAATTCCTGAAGGGGATGACTCAAGAAAATTTTTACCACCAGATGTCAAAGGCGAGTCTGCTGCTTTTATGATTATGAATCGTGGCAAAAGAGGACTGGGTTTAAATCTAAAAGATAAAATGGGTATTGATATTTTTAAAAAAATGGTAGCCAAATCAGATGTTGTAGTAGAAAATTTTAGAAAAGGGACTTTAGAGAGGCTTGGCATAGGTTACGAAGAATTAAAGAAAATTAATCCAAAAATAATTCTTTGTGAAATTTCTGGATATGGCAGAACTGGACCATATGCAAATAAAGGAGGATTTGACTTAGTTGCACAAGGCGCTAGTGGTTTAATGAGTATAACTGGTGAAAGCAAAGAAAAACCACCAATGAAAGTTGGTGCACCATTAACTGATATAACCGCAGGAATCCTTGGTGCAACAGGCGTTTTAGCGGCATTGATAAATAGAGAAAAAACTGGCAAAGGTCAAAAAGTAGATACTTCATTGTATGAAGCTGGAATCATCCACACTTATTGGCAGTCAGCTATAGCTGGAGCAACTGGTAGTTCTCCCGGTCCATTAGGATCTGCGCACCCTCTAACAGCACCTTATCAAGCATTTAAAACAAAAGATAAATGGATAACTATTGGAGCATCAAATCAAAATAGTTGGATGAATTTAATCAAAGCATTAAAAAGAGAAGATTTAAACAAAGATGAAAGATTTTGCGATAACAAAAATAGAATGAAGAATCTAAATGCTCTTGTAGAAATATTAAATACTGAACTTACAAAAAAAACCTCACAAGAATGGTTAGCAATTTTTGACAAAGAAGGTTTACCATGCGGGCCTATAAATTCAATTTTAGATATGCATATTGATAGTCAAACAATTCATAGAAAAATGATAATTGAAGTTGAAAATAAAAAAGCTGGTAAAAGCAAGGCAATTGGAATGCCAATTAAATTTTCTAATACCAATAATGAAAAGTTTATTGGATCACCAACACTTGGGGAGCATACTAATCAAATTTTAGAAGAATTTGGCTTTAGCACAAAGGATATAGATAAATTTAGAAAAAATAGAGTAATTATATAAATTCGTTTGTTATATTTTTTGATCGTACTTTCCTACTTTATTAGTTTTTTGTAATTGCTCATCAATAAAATCAAAAATTGCTTTTTTTCTATTATCGGATGTCGGACTTTCGGTTACAACGACTAATGAAGGCTTATTTGATGATGCTCTAATTAATCCCCACGAGCCATCACCAAGTGAAAATCTAATACCATTGACAGTCAATATTTCTTTTATTTCTTCCCCATCAATTTTGATATTGTCATCCTTGAATTTGATAAATTTTTGAGTCATATCATCTACTATTTTATACTTTTCTTCATCTTTGCAGTAAGGAGCCATTGTTGGTGTTTGATAAGTAGTTGGAAGATTTTTAATTATATCACTCATTTTATTTTTATTATTATCTAGCAAATGACAGACTTGTATAGCTGAATTTATCCCATCGTCGTAACCAAGCCCTAATGGTTTATTAAAAAAAAAGTGTCCACTTTTTTCAAAACCTGCCAGTGCTTTTTCTTTATTTACTTTCCTCTTAATATGAGAGTGACCAGTTTTCCAATAAATTGTTTTGCAATTATATTTTTCCAATATTTCATCTTTTGAAAACAAACCCGTCGATTTAACATCAATTACAAATTTTGAATTTGGAAATTGGGGCGCTAAGTTTCTCGCAATAAGAAGGCCAATCTTATCTGAAAATATCTCATTCCCATTATTATCGATTACTCCAACCCTATCTCCATCTCCATCAAATCCAAATCCTATATCTGCATTGGTGTCTTTTACTTTCATTGAAATTTCGTGTAGCATTTTCAAATCTTCAGGATTTGGGTTATATTTTGGAAAGGAAAAATCTAGATCACAATCCATTTCAACAACTTCACAACCGATACCTTTAATTATTTCTGGCGCAAATATTCCTGCTGTGCCATTTCCACATGCTACCACGGCTTTAATTTTTTTATTTATTTTATTATTATTAATTAAATTATTTTTATAAATTTGACTAAAATTTTCTATTTTTTTATATTTACCTTGTTTTTTAATAAACTTATGATTGATTACTATATCTTTTAGTTCTTTCATTTCTTCAGGTGCATGAGTAAGGCCTTTCTCAATACCCATTTTGACTCCAGTCCAACCGTTTTCATTATGGCTGGCAGTAACCATCGCAACACCATCTGCATTTAATTCAAATTGTGCAAAATATGCCATTGGAGATAATGACAAACCTACATCCTCAACATTACATCCTGAATTTAAGAGACCTTTAACTAGAGAATTTTTCACCTCTTCACTGTAAGATCTATAATCATAACCTACTACAACTCGAGGTGATACTTTGCCTGTTTTATTTAAGATTTGAGTACCTAATCCAAGTCCCAAATGCTCCAAACCAGCAAGATTTATTTCATCAGGATAAAGCCACCTTGCATCATATTCTCTAAAGCCATTGTGATTTATGTGGATATCAATTTTGTTCACAAAAATTTAATAATAAAATTAATAACTTAATAAAAGATAATAATTAACAGCTTGTTTTTTTTAAATGTTCATGTTATGTTCTATTGTATTACTTATACTTATAGTATATTAAGAATATTAATACACAACATCTAGTTGTTTTACTTAAAAAAGCACTAAAAAAGGGAATAAAATGCAAGAAAACATAGCTCTGGCAATAAAAAATGCTGTCGAAAAAAACCAATCAGACATCATTAAAGATTCTACCAAGAATTTAAAAGAGATAAAAAAACCTGATTTATTTTCACTTACTAATTCAACAGAACTTTTTCAAAATGAAAAAGGAATAACAATAAAGATTGATAGAGAAAAGGACTCAAAGCTTACTGACTTTGGAAAAGCTACTTTAACCGATAGATACTTAAGCGAGGGAGAGTCCTATCAAGATTTATTTGCTAGAGTTGCTGCAACTTATGCAGATGACAACTTGCATGCTCAAAGATTGTATCACTACATTTCCAATTTATGGTTTATGCCAGCAACACCGGTTTTATCAAACGCAGGAACAGAGAGGGGATTGCCAATATCTTGTTTTTTAAATGAAGCTTCAGATTCCCTTGAGGGAATAGTAGATTTATGGAGTGAAAATGTTTGGCTTGCCGCAAAAGGAGGTGGAATAGGTAGTTATTGGGGTAATCTTAGATCAATTGGCGAAAAAGTTGGAAGGGTTGGCAAAACTTCTGGAATTGTACCGTTTATAAAAGTCATGGACTCACTAACCTTAGCTATTAGTCAGGGATCTCTAAGAAGGGGTTCCGCAGCCTGCTATTTGCAGATCGACCATCCCGAAATTGAAGAATTTATTGAGATGAGAAGACCAACAGGAGGAGACCCAAATAGAAAAGCATTAAATTTACATCATGGAGTTTTGGTAACTGATGAATTTATGAGGGCTGTAGAAACAGATGGCGACTGGGCATTAAAGAGTCCGTACGATGGAACTGTTCAAAACAAAATAAAAGCTAGAAATCTTTGGATAAGATTATTAACAGCGAGGGTAGAAACAGGCGAACCATACATTGTCTATATAGATACAGTTAATAGGATGATACCTCAACATCATAAAATGGCAGGACTAACTGTTAAAACTTCTAATTTATGTAGTGAAATTACACTACCGACTGGAATTGATAAATTTGGAAAAGAGAGAACAGCGGTTTGTTGCTTATCATCCCTTAATATCGAAACGTATGATGAATGGAAAGATCAAAACGGTTTTATTGAAGATGTGATGAGATTTTTAGATAATGTTTTAACGGATTTCATAACACGTGCACCTAATTCTTTTAAGGATGCAACTTACGCAGCAATGAGAGAAAGAAGCGTGGGATTAGGAGTCATGGGTTTTCATTCTTTTTTACAAAAAAACAACATTCCATTTGAGTCAGTTATGGCAAAAGCATGGAATAATAAAATATTTAAACAAATTGACAAACAAACAACTGAAGCTTCAAAAAAACTCGCTGAGGAGAGAGGTCCATGCCCTGATGCAAAAGATTACGGAGTAATGGAAAGGTTTTCAAATAAAACCGCAATAGCGCCAACAGCTTCAATTTCAATTATTTGCGGGGGAGCCTCACCAGGTATCGAACCTATCGCTGCCAATAGTTATACGCATAAAACTTTGTCAGGTTCGTTTAACGTTAAAAATAAGTATTTAAAAAGATTATTGCAAAAACATAACAAAGATAATAATGAAACTTGGTCTTCAATTACCACTAATCAAGGCTCGATAATGCATCTAGATTTTTTAACTGATAATGAAAAAGATGTATTTAAAACAGCTTTCGAATTAGATCAGAGATGGTTAATTGATCACTCAGCTGATAGAACGCCACACATTACTCAGGCTCAATCACTTAATATATTTTTACCAGCTGACGTTCATAAAAGAGATTTACATCAGATCCATTATCAAGCGTGGAAAAAGGGTCTCAAAAGTCTGTACTACTGTAGGTCGAAATCAATACAGCGTGCAGAGGTGGTAAATACAACTGTTGCTAAGGCGACAAAAACAAAAGGAAATAATAATAATGAAGAAAATAATAACTATGAGGAGTGTCTATCATGTCAGTAGCCCCAAAAATTAACGAAAGTCAAAAGCCAATTATAGATCAAAATTATTGTGTTGATCACGGTTTGCTTAAGGAAAAAATTGTTTATAAGCCATTTAGATATCCATGGTGTTATGATGCTTGGCTAACTCAACAAAGAATCCATTGGTTACCAGAAGAGGTACCGCTGGCAGAAGATGTAAGAGATTGGCAAAAAAAACTAACCGCTCACGAAAAAAATCTTTTAACACAGATTTTTAGATTTTTTACTCAAGCAGATGTTGAGGTTAATAATTGTTATCTAAGACATTATACAACTGTATTTAAACCAACAGAAGTTTTAATGATGATGACCGCTTTCGCGGCCATGGAAACAATCCATGTTGCAGCTTATTCACATCTTCTTGATACTATTGGGATGCCAGAGACAGAATATTCGGCGTTTTTAAAGTACAAGGAAATGAAAGATAAGTACGATTACATGCAAAACTTTAATACAAACAACAAAAGAGAAATTGCAAAAACAGTCGCTGTTTTTTCTGCTTTTACCGAAGGCTTACAGTTGTTTGCGAGTTTTGCAATTTTATTAAACTTTCCTAGGTTCAATAAAATGAAAGGCATGGGCCAGATTGTTACTTGGTCAGTTAGGGACGAAACTTTGCATTGTAACTCAATGATAAAGATATTTAATACCTTTTGCCAAGAAAACCCAGGTTTACTAGATAAATCTCTAAAGAAGGAAATAGAAGATGCATGCAGGACAATAGTTGATCATGAAGATGCATTTATCGATTTAGCTTTTGAAATGGGTCCGATTGAGGGTTTAACAGCTCAGCAAGTTAAAGATTATATCCGTTGGATTGCTAATAGAAGATTAGCACAATTAAAAATGGATGAAATTTACGATGTAAAAGAGAATCCTCTTGAGTGGTTAGATACCATGTTAAATGGAGTTGAACACATGAATTTCTTTGAAGGAAGAGCCACTGAATATTCTAAAGCTTCCACAAGAGGATCTTGGGTCGAAGCATTTGATTTTACAAAATAATTAATATTAATAAATTTAAAGAGGGCGGTATAAATTTACCGCCTTTTTTATTTTGAAATTTTTCTATGAGAAGTGCCCGTATATTTAGAAAGAGGTCTAATCAACTTATTGCTTTCAAATTGTTCCATTATGTGAGCACACCAACCAGTAATTCTTGATACAATAAAAATAGGTGTAAAAAAATCAATATCAAAACCCATCAAAAGATATGTTGGACCTGCTGGAAAGTCTAAATTTGGTTTAATATTCTTTTCTCTAAGCATTGTATCTTCAAGAATTTTTGAAATCTTGGGTAATTCAGAATTTTTATAATATTTAGCCGTTTTATGGAAGTATTCAGTCATTGTAGGAACCCTTGAGTCACCATTACGATAAACCCTATGACCAAACCCCATGATTAGTTCTTTATTTTTAATTTTGTTTAAAATAAATTCCTCAGCTTTATCTGAAGAGCCCACTTCATTCAGCATATGTGCGACTGCTTCGTTTGCACCTCCATGCAATGGTCCTTTTAAACTAGCTACTGCTCCAGTTACTGCTCCATGCATATCTGACAAGCTGCTAGTAATCACTCTTGAAGTAAATGTTGATGCATTAAAACTATGTTCAGCATATAATGTCATCGATGCATCAAATGCTTTGACAACTTCTTTACTGGGGACTTTTCCAAAACACATATGAAAAAAATTTTCGCAAAAATCTAAATCATTGTTAGGTTCAATAATATCTTGCCCTTTTCTTACTCTAAAGTTCGCAGCTACAGCAGTAGAGACTTTTGCAAGTAATCTTAATGATTTTCTCATATTAGCTTCTTTTGAATTATTCGATGCATCTGGATCTTCTAACCCCATGTGGCTGATAGATGTTCTAGTAGTATCCATTGGATGAGCTTTTTTTGGATAGTTTTTAATAATTGATTTTAAATTATCTGAAATCTCTCTATTATTTCTTTCATTCTTTTTAAATTCTGATAATTGGTTTTTATTAGGCAAGTCATCATTAAGAATCAAATAAGCAACTTCTTCAAAATTACATTTTTCACAAAGTTCTTGAACTGTATATCCACGATAAGTTAAAGAATTTATATCTGGCATTACTTCAGATATTTTTGTTTCATCGCTAATTACACCAATTAATCCTTTTTTAATCTCATTATTCATTATTCATGACCATCTGTGTTAAAATCAGTAATTTTTTTACCGGGTTGGTTATACTTTTCATACTCTACTAATTCATACAACCTTTTTCTACTCTGCATATTTTTTATCACATTATTCTGATGCCCATCTTTAAATATTGAATTTAATCCATCCTCCACATTCTTTAGAGCTAATCTTTGAGTTGTAACTGGGTAAATTACAATATTATAGCCTAGGTTTATAAGTTGTTTCTTACTTAAAAGTTTAGATTTTCCAAATTCAGTCATGTTAGCTAACAAAAATGTTTTTGCATTTTTTCTAATAATCTCAAATTCTTTTTCGTCTTTCATTGCTTCTGGAAAAATCATATCAGCACCTGCGTCTTCATATGCCTTAACTCTTTCAATTGTTTTATCAATTCCTTCAACAGAATTGGCGTCTGTTCTTGCTATAATTAAAAAATTCTTATCTTTTTTTGCCTTAACAGCTACTTTGATTTTATTAACCATTTCGTCTTTAGAAATTAGTTCTTTATTATCTAGATGCCCGCATCTCTTTTCTGGAATCTGGTCCTCAATATGTAAACCACTAAGTCCAAATGTTTCAAAAGTCTCAACAGTTTTTTTGCAATCAGAGAAACCAGTGTCAGCATCTACAATCGTTGGTAATAAAGTACATTGAGAAATTTGCTTAGCACGATTGCTAACATGCTCTAATGTTGTTAAACCAATATCTGGAAGACCCAGATCATTTGACATAACTCCTCCTGATACATATATACCGTCGAACCCAATATCTTTGATTAGTTTAGCTACTAATGCATTGTAGGCCCCTGGAAAAACTAAAAGTTTTCCCGACTTAAGACTCGAAAATAAATTAGATCTTTTTTCTTTTGAATTAATATTTACAAAATGCATAGGCAATACAATTTATCATTTTTAAATTGAAAAAGTCAAAAAATTATTTAATTTTAAGTAATTTTTCAGATATTCCCTTGATCATATTAAAATCATTTATTAAATAGTCGTGCTTTATATTTTTTTCATCTTTTTCTGTATATCCGTGAGCAACTAATATAAATTTTATTTTTGCTTGAATCGCTGCTTCTGAGTCTGTTTCACTATCACCTACCATAATTGTGTTTTCTTTTTTTATGCTTAATATCTCTATTATATTTGTTAAGTGTCTTGGGTCTGGTTTCTTAAATTCAAATGTATCTGAGCCAGCTACAAAAATAAAATATTTATCTACATTTAATTCTTTTAGAAGTTTTACAGCTAAGTATTCGGGCTTGTTAGTACATATTGCAAGATGAATATTTTTTTTCTTACACCAGCTTAATAAATTAATTACATTTTTGTTTAGTTTCGACTTAGTAGATATATTGTTTTTATAAAAATTTATGAAATCTGCAGTCATATTATCAATTTTTTTTGAGCTAGAAACTTTTTGATTTTTTTCGTGAGTATTAACTGACTTTATGATCATCTGCTTCGCCCCTCGTCCAGCTAAAAATCTTATTGAGCTTGCTGGCTGCTCAGGGTATCCATACTTTTTCATCACATAATTATGAGCCTTCATTAAATCTGGAGCTGTATCTACCAAGGTTCCATCTAAATCAAAAATTATACAGTTTTCCATGCTTTTTGTTAATTATTTGTATCTTTATCAGTAATCACAAAATTAACATAGTTTTAATTAAAATTTGAAATGTTGATCTAACTAAAAGATACATTTATAGCCTATAAAATATTATGCAAAAAAAATTAAGATCTTTGGCTAAAAAAGCTGGTGTAAAGTTTGTAGATATTGAAACAGTTTATTTAAGCAAAGATACGAAATTTGGTAAAAATGTAACTATTGAGCCATATGTGGTAATTGGATTAAATGTTGTTATAGGGAACAATGTAATTATTAAGTCTTTTTCTCATATCGAAAAAGCTATCATAAAAAACAATATTGAAATTGGCCCATTTGCTAGAATTAGGCCAGAGAGTACAATTGATGATAATTCAAAAATTGGAAATTTTGTAGAGGTTAAAAAATCCTATATTGGCAAAAATAGTAAAATAAATCATCTGTCATATGTTGGTGACACTAAAATCGGTAAAAAAGTAAATTTAGGAGCTGGTACTATCACATGTAATTATGATGGAAAAAGGAAAAGTAAAACAATAATCGAGGATAATGTTTTTGTGGGGTCAAATACATCATTAGTTGCTCCGATTAAAATTGGATCTAATTCGATAATTGGAGCAGGATCAGCTATAACAAAAAATGTTGGTTCGAATAAACTTGCCCTTACAAGAGCAAATCAAAAAATTTTTAAAAATAGGAAATAAATAATGTGTGGCATAATCGGAATATCTAGCAATAAACCAGTATCATCAATAATACTGAATTCTTTAAAAAAATTAGAGTATAGAGGATACGATTCTGCAGGTTTAGCTACCATAGACAAAGGTTTTATAAATGAAATTAAATGCGAGGGTAGAGTTAATAATTTAGAAAAAAGTGTACTGTCGTCTAAGCTTGATGGTGTAACAGGAATTGGACATGTAAGATGGGCTACGCATGGTTTACCAAATACAATAAATGCGCATCCTCATTCATCAGAAAAAGTATCAGTGGTACATAATGGCATAATAGAAAATGCGACTTTATTAAAAAAACATTTAGTAAAAAATGGGCATAAATTTAAATCTCAAACTGATACAGAAGTAATAGTTCATTTAATAACAGAATATTTAAAAACTAATAATATTAAAAATACTATCACAAAAGTTTTAAGCAAACTCCACGGTAGCTTTGCTTTAGGTATAATTTTTACCGACTACCCAGACTTGTTAGTTGGAGCAAGGAGAGGGTCTCCTCTAGCTGTTGGATATGGGCCAAGTGAGAACTACCTTGGTTCAGATTCTTACGCTTTAAAATCTATGACAAATAAAATCACTTATTTAGATGATGGCGAGTTTTGCATTATAAAAAAAGATAAGGTTGAATTTTATAATACAGGTGGATTAGTTATAAATAAAAAAGTTTTAGAATTGTCAAAAGAAGATTTAGATATTAATAAAGGAGACTTTAAACATTTCATGGCCAAAGAGATTGCTGAACAACCAAATACAATAAGCGCATGTATTAAGGAGTATATTAATAAATTAAATAATGAATTAAATATTTTTAATTTTCCATGGAAAAAGGAAGACTTCAATAAAATTATTTTAATAGGTTGTGGTACTGCTTACCATGCATGTGTAATAGCTAAATATTGGCTGGAAAAATTAACTAACCTTGAAGTAGATGTGGATATTGCTTCTGAGTTTAGGTATCGGAATAACAGATTCAAAAAACAAAATTTATATATATTTGTTTCTCAATCTGGAGAAACTGCTGATACATATGCTGCCTTAGATTTGTGCAATAAACGCAAAATGAAAACTTGCGCTGTAGTAAATGTAGTAGAAAGCTCTATTGCAAGAGACGCACAATTTGTATTACCTATACATTGTGGTCAAGAAGTTGGAGTTGCCTCTACTAAGGCTTTTTTAGGCCAAATGTTAGTTTTGTATTTGATTACCTTAAAAATATCAAAAATTAGAGGTGAGATTAAAGATAATGAATATACAGATAAAATTAATGAATTAAAATTACTTCCAAATTTAATTTCGAAAACACTTAAAACCGAAACAAAAATTAGCACTTTGAGTGATACATTTACAAAAGCCAAAGGTTCCATGTTTTTGGGCAGGGGCCACTCTTATCCTGTTGCATTAGAAGGGGCATTAAAATTAAAGGAATTATCTTACATCCATGCTGAGGGTTATCCTGCGGGAGAGATGAAACACGGCCCATTGGCGTTGATAGAGGAGGGTATGCCAGTTGTTGTTATCGCACCAAGAGATGATCATTATGAGAAAACCTTATCTAATATGCAAGAAGTCATTGCAAGAGGAGCAAAGGTGTTACTAATAACCAACAAAAGCTCTGATGAAATTAAATTTGAAAACTTATGGGAAAAAATTGAGGTTGAAACATCATCAAATGATCTAAATCCATTCCTCTTGACACTGCCTTTACAAAACTTGGCTTATTTTACAGCCTTGTCTTTAGGCCACGATATAGATAAGCCTAGAAATTTAGCGAAATCTGTTACTGTAGAATAAATTACTTGTCATATTTGTAACTAGGTTTATATACTTTAAGTTGTATGGCCAAGTGGAAATTAAATAGCTGGAAAGATAAACCCGTAAAGCATATTCCGGAGTATGAAAATAAAGAACAACTTAGGAATATCTTAAACGAACTATCAAGTTTTCCGCCATTAGTATTTGCAGGCGAGACTCGCTCTTTACTTAAAAATTTAGCCGATGTTTCTCAGGGTAAAGCTTTTTTATTACAAGGTGGAGATTGCGCAGAAAGCTTTGCTGAATTTCATCCAAATAATATTAGAGATTTTTTTAAAGTAATATTACAAATGTCATTAGTATTAACTGTATCATCAAATTTACCAGTTATAAAAGTTGGCAGAATTGCCGGACAATTCTCAAAACCTAGAAGTTCGCCAACTGAAAAAAAAGATAAAATAGAATTACCCAGCTATCTTGGCGATAATATTAATGGGTCAGAATTTACGAAAGAAAGCAGGAAACCCGATCCAAATCGATTATTGAAAGCTTATTCACAATCTGCGTCAACATTAAATCTTTTAAGAGCATTTTCTCAAGGAGGTTTCGCAGATTTAAATAAAGTTCATCTGTGGAACATGTCATTCATAAATGATAACGCAAAAACAAAATTTAAGGAAATTGAAGAAAAAGTAAGCGACTCACTATCTTTTATGGAAGCCTGCGGAATAACATCAGAAACTAATAGAAGATTAAGAACAGTGAATTTTTATACTAGCCATGAAGCTTTATTATTACCGGTAGAGGAAGTTATGACACGAATAGATTCAACAACTGGTGAATACCATAATACTTCTGCACATTTTTTATGGATAGGAGATAGAACTAGACAACTCGACGGGGGGCACGTTGAGTATTGCAAAGGTATAAAAAATCCAATAGGTATAAAATGTGGACCAACTTCAGATCCTAAAGAAATTATTAAACTTACAGAGATTTTAAATCCAGATAATGATGCTGGAAAAATTACTCTAATAATTAGATTAGGTCATGACAAAGTTAAAATTAAATTACCTAAATTAATTAAAGAGATTAAAAAAGCAGGACGAAATGTAATATGGTCATGTGATCCAATGCATGGTAATACTGTTAAATCATCTACAGGATTTAAAACGCGACCTTTTGATAATATTTTAAAAGAGGTGAAAGAGTTTTTTGATGTACATCAATCCGAAGGAACTTTTGGAGGTGGATTACATATTGAAATGACAGGAAAAAACGTAACTGAGTGTACCGGCGGTGCACAAAATATAACCGATAAAGATCTTTCGAATAGATATCATACTCATTGTGATCCAAGACTTAACGCAAACCAGGCTATTGAGTTAGCATTTTTAATATCTGAAGAAATTAAGAAAAATTCGCATTTTTCAAAAAATAAAATTAAATTTGCGTCATAATTATTAATTTTATTATTGCAAGAATTGGTTAAATTAAAGTAATGACACCAGAATCAAGAATAAATTTTATTAAAGATTGGTTAATTAAATATATTAAAAGTATGCCAAAACCTGCTACTAGTTTAGTTGTTGGTGTATCAGGAGGTATAGACTCTGCGGTCGTGAGTACGATTTGTTCAATGACTGGTATAAAAACACTCGCTTTATCAATGCCTATTAAGCAAATTAAAGAGCAAGATGATTTAAGCAAAAAACATTGCAAATGGCTTTTAACTAAATTTAAAAATATTGAAATTTTAAATATTAATTTAGATGAAGTATTTGCAAACTTTGAAAAAGCTCTCACTAAAAATAATAGTGAGCATGCTTTTGCTAATAGTCGTGCTAGAATTAGAATGACTACGTTGTACCAAGTCGCAGGATCTAATAATGGTATTGTTGTGGGAACTGGAAATAAAGTTGAAGATTTTGGAGTAGGATTTTATACAAAATATGGTGATGGAGGAGTAGATATTTCACCCATCGCAGATTGTACGAAAACTGAAGTTTGGGAGATGGGAAAAGAACTCAAAATTGATGAAAAAATAATTTCAGCAAAACCAACAGATGGATTGTGGGTCGATGGAAGAAACGACGAAAATCAATTAGGAATGAGTTACGAGGAATTAGAGGAAGCCATGGTTAATCCAAATTCAAAAAACTATAAAAAATACCTAAAAATAAGAGAAACCAACCTACATAAAATGAAAGAAATTCCAGTTTGTAAATTTGATTAATTCTTATATTAATCAAACATGCAGAATTTACTATTAAGTAATACATTATCTAAAAAAAAAGAGATATTCGTTCCAATAGATAAAAACAACATTCGTATGTATGTCTGTGGACCTACTGTTTATGATTTTCCTCATATTGGTAATGCAAGACCATTAATTGTATTCGATATATTATTTAGAGTTTTAAAAACAATTTATGGAAAAGATAATGTTACCTATGTAAGAAATATAACTGATATAGATGATAAAATTATAAAGGCATCCAATGAAAAAAACATTGATTTTAAAAAATTAACTGATGAAATTACACTCTCTTTTAATGAGGATTGCAATTATCTTGGATGCTTGAAGCCTACATTTGAACCTAAAGCAACAGATCATATAGAAGAAATGATTGAAATGATAAATTCATTACTAAATAAAAATTATGCTTATGAAAAAGCAGGCCATGTTTTTTTTGATATAAATAAATTTAGTTCTTATGGGGCACTTTCAAAAAAAACAATTAAAGATCTTGATGCAGGTTCTAGGGTAGAAATATCAAAAATTAAAAAAAATCCAGGTGATTTTGTTTTATGGAAACCAAGTAAAAATAATGAACCCAGTTGGGATTCAAAATTTGGAAAAGGAAGGCCTGGTTGGCATATTGAATGTTCTGCGATGTCAAAAAAATATTTGAGTAACAGCTTTGACATACATGGGGGAGGATTAGATTTAATATTTCCTCATCATGAAAATGAAATTGCCCAATCATTTTGTGCTAATGACAAATTATTAGCAAAATTTTGGGTACATAATGGTTATGTAACTGTCAATAAAAAAAAAATGGCAAAGTCCGAAAATAACTTTGTTACTATTAACGAATTAAAAAAAAAATATAACGGTCAAACTGTTAGATTGGCAATGCTAAGTACACATTATACCCAGCCATTTGATTGGAATGAAAAAATTTTACAGGATGCAAAAATAATTTTAGATAAATGGTATGAATTTTACATTGACGAAAAAATTCATATTAGTGACAGCAATAAAAAGTTTTTATTAGACGACCTGAATATCCCTAAAATGATTGCTAATATTCATAGCCTTTATAAGAAAGCCAAAGATGGAGAAGAAGATGCAGCCAAACAATTAACTGCTTCATGTAAGTTTCTCGGATTATTTAGCGAAAATAAAGAAACATGGTTTAAATTCAATAAAAAAACTAGTATCAAGCAAGAGGAAATAAATAAATTAATTAATGAGAGAAATTCTGCAAGAAAAATTAAGGATTTTAAAAAATCAGATGAAATAAGAGATTATTTACTAAAAAATAATATTTTATTAGAAGATACTGAAAATGAAACAACTTGGAAATTTAAAAAATGAGCAAAGATAAACTTTTTATATTTGATACGACCTTAAGGGATGGCGCACAAACTGAAGGTGTGGATTTCAGTTTGGAAGATAAGTTTAAAATTACAAATGCTCTATCTGATTTAGGTGTTGATTATATTGAAGGCGGATGGCCTGGGGCAAATCCAACAGACACAGAATATTTTAATCAAAAACTAAATATAAATTCAAATTTAGTTGCTTTCGGTATGACAAAAAAAAATGGCAGAAGCGCAGAAAATGATCCCGGTCTTGCAGCTCTATTGGACTCGAATACATCCGATGTATGTGTAGTAGGTAAATCATGGGATTTTCATGTTGATATTGCATTAAACATTTCTAATGACGAAAACCTTAAAAATATTCAAGAGACAACCAAATTTTTTGTTAAGCATAAAAAAAACTTTATGTTTGATGCGGAGCATTTTTTTGATGGATTCAAGAACAACAAAAATTATGCTTTTGATTGCATAAAAAGCGCATACGATAGCGGTGCAAAATGGATTATATTATGTGATACTAATGGAGGCACACTTCCTCATGAAGTATCAGAAATCGTTAGTGAAGTATGTAAAAAAATACCCGGTAAAAATATTGGGATTCATGCACATAACGATACAGAAAATGCTGTTGCAAATTCACTAGCTGCTGTGATGGCTGGCGCAAGACAAATACAAGGAACTTTAAATGGCTTAGGAGAAAGGTGCGGAAATGCAAATCTAGTTTCAATTATACCTACACTAATGTTTAAAAACTATTTTAAAAATAATTTTAAAATTTCAATTGATGAAAAAAAGATAAGTAAATTAACTGAATGTTCTAGGTTATTAGATGAAATTTTAAATAGAAAATCAAATAAACATATGGCTTATGTTGGGGCATCTGCATTTTCACACAAAGGTGGGCTTCATGTTTCGGCTGTTCAAAAGGACCCCAAAACTTATGAACATATTAGCCCCGACTTAGTTGGTAATATGAGAAATATTGTAATATCAGATCAATCTGGAAAATCTAATATTTTATCCAGATTAGAAAAGCTCAATATAAAGATCGATAAAAATGACCCTAATATACAAAAAATACTTGATGAGGTGAAGGATAGAGAATTCATAGGATACTCATATGATGGAGCCGATGCATCATTTGAACTATTGTCTAGAAGACTACTAGGAGAAGTAAAAAATTTTATAAAAATTAAAGATTATGAAGTAATAGTTTCAAAAAAATCTAATAAACCTGATGAGATAGACTCATTTGCTAACGCAATCTTAGAGATTAATGGCAAAGAGATAAAATGTCAGGGAAAGGGAAATGGACCCGTTAATGCATTAGATAATGCTATACGATCGAATCTTTTAAAAACTGAAAAATTTAATCAATATCTAAAAGATCTTAAACTTGTAGATTATAAAGTAAGGATTTTAAATACTGGTACAAATGCCACTACGAGGGTTTCTATTGAAAGCACTGACAGCAAAGGTATTAGTTGGTTTACTATTGGAGTTTCACCAAATATCATTGAAGCATCTTTTAAAGCTTTAATAGATAGCATCGATTACAAATTATTTAAGGAAAATGCACCATCTGATAGTTAGAATTTTGCCAGATTTATTGACAAAATTTTCCCTATAACTATAAATGCTGTTTTTAAATGTCAAAAAGAATTAAATCTAAACATAAAGTAGATAGAAGGTTAGGTGTAAATTTATGGGGCAGACCTAAAAGTCCTTTCAACAAAAGAGCATATGGTCCAGGACAACATGGTCAAAGAGCTTCAGCAAAACCATCGGACTATAAAATACAATTACAAGCTAAGCAAAAACTAAAAAATTATTACGGAAATTTAAACGAAAGACAATTTAGAAATGTTTACAAAGAAGCAGCTAGAAGAAAAGGAAACACAGGAGAGAACTTAGTTGGAATTCTTGAATCCAGATTAGATGCGGTAATTTATAGAGCTAAATTTGCAAATACAGTATTTCAAGCGAGGCAATTAATAAATCACGGACATGTGAAGGTGAATGGTAAAAGGGTTAATATTTCAAGTTTTTATTTAAATGAAAACGACGAAGTTGAAATCAAAGATAGTTCAAAACAGTTAAATACGATTTTATCAGCATCTTCTTCAAAGGATAGAGAAGTGCCTGATTATTTAGTAAGTGATCAAAAAAAGCTTACTGCAAAACTTTCACGAATACCAAAGTTTGAAGAAATACCTTACCCAGCAATAATGGAACCTAATCTGGTTGTAGAATATTATTCTAGATAATTATTTTTTTAGCTGTATTCCCTTATCTATAAAAAACTTTTCTAATTCTTTTTTTTCAAACATTTCTTTAAGAATATCACTTCCGCCTATAAATTCTTTATTGACGTAAATTTGCGGTATTGTAGGCCAATTACTATATTTTTTGATACCTTGTCTAATATTTTCGTCTGAATAAACATCAAAACTTTTAAAATCAATTTTAAAATGTTTTAAGATATTAACAGCTACCATAGAAAATCCACATTGTGGCATTTCAGGTGTTCCTTTCATAAATAAAACTACGTTACTAGAATTTATTACATCTTCAATTTGTTTATTTATATCTGTCATTTTTCCTCCGTAGAAATCGATAATGCATGCAAATCGCTATCCATTTTACCCTTTAAGGCCTTATAAACCATTTGGTGTTGTTGTACTTTATTTTTACCTTTAAATAAACTGGAACATATTTTAGCAGCAAAATGGTTATCATCGCCCGCTAAATCGCTTATCTCAATTTCAGAATTTGGAAATGCTTCTTTAAGTAAGTTTTCTAATTCGGACTGCTTAATTGCCATATTGATTATTTATTATAATTTTTAAACCATTTATTATGTAATTCAATTAAATTATTTAAATTTAATTTATATTTATTATTAATATGAATATATTTTTCGTTGATAGTTTTTCCTATTTTCTTGAAACTAACGCCTTTATTTTTCATATTTTTCAGCAGCACAGCTTCATTTTCTGGCTTAACTTCAATAGCATATCTTGATTGATCTTCACCAAATAAATATTCAATTAGTTGAAAGCCCGATTTATCTATATTTAAGTTAATACCAATTTTAGATGGTATACACATTTCCAGGATAGATAAAATAATTCCACCTGAAGAAACGTCATGCGAGGATTGTATTAATTTTTGTTTTATAGCTTCAATTATAAATTTACCGTTTTTTATCTCTTTTTCTAATTCTAATGGCGGTGGCTCACCTTTTTTAATATTAAGTATATCATAACACAAAATACTTTGGCCCAAGTGACCTATAGTATCTCCAATAATATAAACTAAATTACCTGCTTCTTTAAATTTATGGTTTGAAGTTTGACTTATATTTTTTATCAATCCAACACCTCCAATTACAGGCGTAGGATTAATACCAATTCCATTTGTTTCATTATATAAAGAGACGTTACCTGAAATTACCGGGTAATTTAATTTTTTACATGCTTCAGAAATACCTTTGATTACATCTACAAATTGTCCCATAATTTCGGGCTTCTCAGGATTACCAAAGTTTAAACAATTTGTTATAGCAATTGGTGTTGCTCCCACTGAGCACAAATTTCGGTATGTCTCACAAACTGCTTGCATACCACCAAGAAACGGAGAGCTTTTGCAATACCTCGGTGTACAGTCAACAGTTGCTGCAATAGCTTTATTTGTATCGTGCACTCTAATTATAGATGCATTACCTCCAGGTTGATTAATTGTATCACACATAACCATATGATCGTACTGATCCCAAACCCATGATTTATTTGTTTGGTTAGGGTGTGAAATTATTTTTTCTATTAATTCCGTTATTTGAAAATTTTTAATTTTTGTTTTAAAATCTATTTTTTTTTCAGTAATTGGTTTCTCCCATTTTCTATCATACTCTGGAGCCTGATCTGATAATGCAGATATTGCCAAATCACAGACTACTTTATTATTTGATATTAGGATTAATTTATTTGTATTAGTCAATTTTCCAATTACAGAAAAATCTAACCCCCATTTATTAAATATTTTTTCACAATCCTTCTCCCTTCCTTCTTTCAAAACAATCAACATTCTTTCTTGGCTTTCTGACAGCATTATTTCGTAAGGTGACATACCTTTTTCTCTACATGGAACTTTGTCTAAATTAATCTCAATCCCAACCTTACCCTTTGATGCCATTTCTACAGATGAAGAAGTAAGTCCAGCCGCGCCCATATCTTGAATGGAAACAATAGCATTTGTTTTCATCAATTCTAAACATGCTTCCAGTAATAATTTTTCTGAAAATGGATCGCCAACTTGAACAGTCGGCTTTTTAGCTTCTGTATTTTCATCGAATTCTTGAGAAGCCATTGATGCACCGTGAATACCGTCTCTTCCAGTTTTTGATCCTACATAAATAACTGGATTTCCAACACCACTAGCAATCGAGTAAAAAACTTTATTTTTTTTAGTAATACCTATATTCATCGCATTTACTAAAATATTTCCATTATAGCAGCTATCAAACTCTATCTCTCCGCCCACAGTTGGAACTCCAATGCAATTTCCATATCCTGCAATACCTGATACCACCCCGTTCAAAAGATATTTTGTTTTAGGATGATCTGCAGATCCAAATCTTAAGGAATTTAGACTAGCTACCGGTCTTGCACCCATTGTAAATATATCTCTAAGTATGCCTCCAACCCCTGTAGCTGCACCTTGATATGGTTCTATAAATGACGGATGATTATGACTTTCTATTTTGAAAATTGCCACATCATCATCATCAATATCAATTACCCCTGCATTCTCACCTGGCCCTTGAATTACTCTTTCATTTTTTGTGGGTAAAGTTTTTAGCCATTTTTTTGACGACTTGTACGAGCAATGTTCATTCCACATTGCTGAAAAAATACCAAGTTCTGTGAAATTTGGTTTCTTACCTATAATTTTGATAATTTTTTCATATTCGTCTTCAGTAAGGCCATGATTTTCAGCTATTTTTTTATTTACCTCAATCATTTTAATAAAGACTCAAAAAAAGGAATTCCATCGGCCTCTCCCAAGAAATTTTCAATACATCTTTCAGGGTGGGGCATCATACCTAGAATGTTTTGTTTTTTATTAACTATTCCAGCAATATTTAAACTCGAGCCATTGGGATTACCGTTATTATTTATTTCATAATTTTCATCACAATATTGAAAAACAATTTGCTCATTTTCCTCCAATTTTTTCAAAGTTGCTTCATCTGCATAATAATTACCTTCATTATGCGCGATTGGGATTTTGATTTTTGCTTTATTTTTATATTTATTTGTAAAGGGCGTGGTATTATTTTTTACTATTAAATTTATACGTCTACAAATAAATTTTAACATATAGTTTCTTAATAAAGCACCTGGAAGCAATTTAGTTTCTGTTAATATTTGGAAACCGTTACATATACCAATAACATACGCCCCCGTAGACGCGTGTTTAATTACCTCATTCATTATGACTGATTTAGATGCCATCGATCCACATCTAAGATAATCTCCATAAGAAAAACCACCAGGAAGAACAACTAAATCTGCTTTTGGCAATTCATTTTCTTGATGCCATATCATCTTGCATTTTATTTGAAATTTTTCTAATGCAACTTTTATATCCCTATCGCAATTAGAACCTGGAAATACAATTATATTAGCTATCATTTAACTATTTTAAAACTATATTCCTCTATAGTTTCATTAGCTAATAATTTTTGGCATGCAGTTTTTACTATTTTTTCTGCTTTATTTTTTTCTTTTTCATCAATTACAATAGAAAAATATTTACCTTGTCTTACTGTTTCAATTCCTTGAATGCCGAGGGACCCCAAAGCATTTTCGATTGCTTTACCCTGAGGGTCCAAAACCTCTTTTTTTAAAGTGATAAAAACTTCAAATTTCAATTTAACTTTTTTTTAATTTAATTGTTTTAGAAATACCTGTTTTAATTTCCTTGATATTAGTACCTTCTGGCATGATTCCAAGCCTCTTGGCAACTTCTTGATAAGCCTCAATTAATCCACCTAAATCTTTTCTAAATCTGTCTTTATCAAGTTTTTTTTCATTTTTAGTATCCCACAAACGACAGGTGTCAGGACTAATCTCATCAACTAAAATTATTTTTTTTTCTTCATTATTCCAATATCTACCAAACTCTAATTTAAAATCCACCAGCTTAATTCCTACTGCTCTAAACAAACCTGATAAAACATCATTTATACGTAAAGAAATTTTAGTGGCCTTTTTAATTTCTTCCTCATTTGCCCAATCATTAATTTTAATATGCTCTATTGTTACGATTGGATCTCCTAAAGCGTCATTTTTGTAATAATATTCAACAACTGGATTTTTTAAAATGGATCCCTCGTTTAAACCCAATCTATTAACTATTGAACCAGCAGCAATATTTCTAACAACAAACTCAATTGGCAATACTTCACATGATTTGATCAGTTGCTCTCTCATATTCAATCTTTTTATTAAATGAGTTTCTAATCCAACATCATTTAATTGATTAAATATAAATTCAGAAATTCTGTTATTTAAAACCCCCTTACCTTCAATAATTGCTTTTTTTTCATTATTAAATGCTGTAGCATCATCTTTAAAGTATTGCACCATGGTGTTTCTCTCTGGACCTTCGTAAAGGATTTTTGCTTTACCTTCGTATATTAATTTTCTTCTACTCATTTAAGTACTCTTGAAATAATATTTTTAACATATCTTTTATGATAATTAACATCAAATAAAAGCTTCAATTCTTTCAATGATATATGTTTAGATATAAATTTATCTTTTGATATATTCTGATAAAAACTAGATCCATTTTTCCACGTTTTCAATGCATTTTTTTGAACAGTTTTATATGCAGCCTCTCTTGATACTCCTTTTTGTGTTAATTTTAACATTATTCCTTGGGAAAATATTAAACCATTCAATGCATCCATATTTTTCTTCATTCTATTTGGATAAACTACTAAATTTTTTATAACGTTATTTAGTCTATTTAATAAAAAATCTAATGTAATTGTAGCGTCAGGCCCAATATTTCTTTCTACACTTGAGTGACTAATGTCACGCTCATGCCAAAGTATTATGTTTTCCATTGAAGGGTTTACATAACTTCTGACAAGCCTTGCTAGACCTGTTATATTCTCAGATAAAACTGGATTTTTTTTATGAGGCATTGCAGAAGATCCTTTTTGTCCTACTGAAAAAAATTCTTCACATTCAAGAACTTCTGTTCTTTGCAAATGCCTTATCTCTGTCGCAAACCTTTCCGCTGAGCTAGCTATTACCCCTAACGTTGAAAAAAACATTGCATGTCTATCTCTTGGGATTATTTGAGTTGATATTGGTTCAGGTTTTAAATTTAATTTTTTTGCAACGTATTTCTCGATGCTTGGATTTAAATGAGCATATGTTCCAACAGCACCAGAAATTGCACAAGTTGAAATTTCATTAATTGCAGATTTAAGTCTTAATTTGTTTCTTTTAAATTCTTCGTAAAAAGTAGCAAGTTTTAATCCAAAAGTAATTGGCTCAGCGTGTATGCCGTGACTTCTACCTATCGTAAATGTATCTTGATATTTTCTAATTTTTTTTTTTAGACTTATAAGAATATTATCTAAATCTTTAAGTAATATGTTTGCAGATTGTTTTAATTGAACATTAAAACACGTATCCAAAATATCTGATGAAGTCATACCTTGATGTAAATATTTTGCATCCGGGCCTACTTTTTCTGCTATTGAAGTTAAAAATGCAATTACGTCGTGTTTTGTTTTTCGTTCTATCTGATCAATTCTTTTAACATCAATTTTCGATTTTTTTCTTATTTTAGAAGCAACACCTGTTGGTATAATTTTAAATTTCTCCATTGCCTTTGCTGCGTGCAGTTCTATCTCTAGCCAAATTTTGTATTTATTTTCTGGCTCCCAAATTTTTAAAACCTCTTCTCTAGTATATCTTGGTATCATTTAATTTTTATTTAAAGTAAATATTTCGTAACCATTATTTGTTATACCAACAGTATGTTCAAATTGTGCTGACAAGGATTTATCCTTAGTCACTGCGGTCCATCCATCTTTTAATACTTTTGTTTCAAATTTACCTTCATTAATCATAGGTTCAATGGTAAAAACCATACCCTCTTCTAATACTGGACCTTCGTTTTTGTTACCGTAATGTAAAACGTTCGGTTCTTCATGAAATTTTTCACCCACACCATGTCCACAAAACTCTCGAACAACAGAAAATCCTTTTTCCTCCGCAAAACTTTGAATTACATGACCAATATTTCCAAAATGAATACCTGGTTTTAAAATTTTTATTGATCTATTTAAACACTCTTTGGTGACATTAATTAAATTTTTAGCTTTTACCGAAATATCTCCTACACAAAACATCTTAGAACAATCTCCATGAAAACCATCAAGATAAGCTGTCACATCTATATTTAATATATCTCCATTTTTTAATTCCTTGTCAGAGGGAATACCATGACACACTACATGATTTATTGATGTGCAAATTGATTTTGGATAACCCCTATAAAACAGCGGGGCAGGGTATGCATTATGATCTCTTAAAAATTTTCTTATTATTTCATCTATTGTTTGTGTTGTAATTCCTGGCAAAATTTTGTCTTTTATACTGTCCAAAGCTATAGCCGCTAATTTTCCTGCTTCTCTTAATTTTATAAAATCTCTTTCATTATATTTTTTTATTGAACTCATGAACTTAATTTATAATTTTAATTTTTTTTTCTACTTCAATTTTTTTATTATTTACTTTACATGAGTACGCAATAAATTTCACACCTTTTTTCTTATTTTCACTATATGCCTTATAGTATTTATGATCGATATCTTTCGCTATTTTAAAAAAATTACAATCTTCGCGTTGTATAAGAAATATAACAACAGCATCATAACCATGGTTAATTGATAGTCCTAATTTCTTTATGTGTTTAAGCCCCCTGGAGGTAATGGAATCTGGAAATTCTGCAACTCCTTGTTCTCTCGAGAGTGTAACATTTTTAACTTCTAAAAACACTTTTCTATTATTGATTTTAAGTTTAAAATCAAATCTAGTGTCATTTGAATAAAAAACTTCACGTTCTAATTTACAAATTTTTTTAAACTCAATAATTTTTCCTTTAAGTAAAGCCTCTTCTATAATTTTGTTGGCTATTAAAGTATTTACACCTACATTGCTTTTACCATCATTAATAATTTCTAAAGTATATTTTAATTTTCTTTTCATGTTATCGCTTTTTGAAATCCATGATTTATTACCTTTTTTTAATAATCCAAGCATTGAACCTGAGTTTGGACAGTGTGCTGTCAAAATTTTACTATTTTTTTTCACATCTGCAAAAAATCTCTTATATCTTTTTTCAAATTTTACAGGTATTAGTTTTTTTTTAAATATCATATGAATAATAATAAAGATATTACATCATCTATTATAATAATTGGAAATGAAATTTTATCTGGAAGAACTCCAGATAAAAATACGTCAGCTTTGGCAAAATGGCTAAATAAGAAGGGTATTTTAGTCAAGGAAGTGAGAATTGTTGAGGATAATATTAATGAAATTGTTTATCATGTTAAATATTTAAAAGATAAATTTAATTATGTGTTCACTACAGGAGGGATCGGCCCCACTCATGATGATATTACAGCAGAGGCTATATCTGTTGTATTTGATCAGAATTATGTCTATCACAAAAAAGCCTATCAAATATTAGAAGATTTCTACGATAAAAAAAACTTTAATGATGGTAGAAAAAAAATGGCAAAAATGCCAGAAAAAGCAAAATTAATCCCTAATCCAAAAACATTTGCTGCAGGTTTTTATGTCGAAAATGTTTATGTTTTACCTGGTGTTCCAGAAATATTAAATGCAATGATTAATGAATTGGATAAAATTATTCCTAATAGCACAGAAATCCTTTCTATTTCATGTGATTTAATAACAAAAGAAAGTGAAATTGCTGATGAATTAAAAAATATTCAAAAAAGTTTTGAAAAAGTCGTTGATATTGGTAGTTATCCTTTTTTTAACAATTTACAATCTGGTACATCAATTGTGATGAGATCAAAAAATCAAAAAAAACTTTTAGAATGCGAAAAAATTATTAGAAAATCATTTTCAAATTTGCTAAAAAAATAATTTCTTATAAAATTTTACAAATCTTCCAAAAATTAACCAAAATTCACTATATCTGCTATATTTACCTTTATGGTTGCATACGGTTACTTTTTTTTGTTTTTTTTGTTACTATTTGTGCACTAATAGGAGGGACATAAAGTGAAACTACTACGAATAGTACTATGTATATTGTCGGTTGTGGCATTAAGCTTTAGTGCAAATGCTAAGACAATTAAAATGGCAAAAGCCAATTGGGACACTGGTTATTTTCAAGCTGAGATTTATAAAATGGCACTTGAAGAACTTGGTTACAAGGTTGCAAAACCACAAGCAATCAAACCTTCAGTCTTTTATGTTGCAGCAGCTCAAGGCGATATAGATCTTTGGGTCAATGGTTGGTTCTCAACTCATGATACTTATATTAAAGAAGCAAAAGGAAAAGTAAAACCTGTAGGTTACGTAATGAAAAAAGGTGGACTACAAGGATACTTAATTGACAAGAGAACCGCTGACAAACTTAATATTAAAAGTGTTATGGATATAAAAAAACACGCCAAGACATTTGATGCAAATGGAGATGGAAAAGCAGATATGGTTGCATGTCCACCGGGGTGGGGATGTGAAAAGCAAATAACCAAACATTTCGCTGAGCTCAAATTAGGTGAATTCATTAACCCTGTTAAGGCTGAGTATTCTGCTTCTATGGCTGACGCAATAGCAAGGTATAAAAATGGAAAATCAGTTTTATTTTATACTTGGACTCCAAATTGGACAGTTGGAGCACTTAAACTCGGTAAAGATGTTGTTTGGATTGAGGTTCCATATTCCAAGACCAAGGCGACAAAAGTAAATAATGCAACTAAGTCTTCAATTAATTTGGGTTTTGGTGCTGATGATATTAGGCCAGCAGCGAACGTAGATTTTTTAAAGAAAAATCCTAAAGTTGAAAAATTACTTAAAGTAGCTTCCATACCTTTAGCAGATATATCTGCACAGAATATGAAAATGAATAAGGGTGAGAAAAGCGAAAGAGATGTAAAAAGGCACGCTAAAGAGTGGGTGAAAGCAAATAAAAGCACCTTTGATGGTTGGATTAAAAAAGCTAAATAATTTTGGACTTTTTAAACCCATCAAAATATGCCTATTTACCAATAGCTGAATGGATAGAAAAATATGTTAAAGAGTGGTTGTTTGAACAACGACCGCTCTTTAAAAAAATATCAGTTCCAATAGATAATGTTCTAAATTCACTAGATTTTTTTTTTAATTTTGTACCTCTACCATTAGTAATAATTTTTTTTACTTTTGCTGCATATAAAACAAATAGTTTAAAATTTGCAATCTTCACCTTTCTAAGTTTAATTTTCATCGATTTATTAGATATTTGGGAGGAAACAATGACAACTATGGCCATGATTATAACAGCTGTTATTTTCTGCTGCTTTATTGGAATACCATTAGGTATCCTTTCATCTAGAAGTAACTTTTTTGAAGCTTCTCTTAGACCAGCACTAGATGTAATGCAAACCATACCAAGTTTTGTATATTTAATACCGGTTGTTATGCTTTTTGGGGTTGGTTTAACACCTGGAGTAGTAGCAATTATAATATTTGCTCTTCCACCTGTCATAAGGCTTACTAATCTTGGGTTAAGACAAGTTAGCAAAGGAGTAATAGATGCAGGAAAAGCTCTGGGGTGTAATAAGTTGACCATACTTTTAAAAATTGAATTACCATTAGCTTTAAAAAGTATATTAGCAGGTGTAAATCAAACTTTAATGTTGTCTTTATCAATGGCTGTCATAGCAGCTTTAATTGGAGCAGGTGGGTTAGGTTTAACGGTTTATGTAGCTTTAGGAAGACTAGATATTGGTCAGGCTTTTGTAGGAGGCTTGGGGATTGTCCTTATAGCTATAATATTTGATAGAATTACTCAAAAACTAGTAAAATAAGTTAATTAATATTTGTTAAATAATTCAATTTTCTGTAAGTAAAATATTTATGAAAATATTAGGTTTAGGTGTAGATATTGTAAATATATCAAGAGTAGATCAGATTATAAATTATAAAAAAAAAATTTTTTTAAGTAAAGCTTTTAAAAATCAAGAATTTAAAAATAAAAAAATCGACAAATTTACAATTGCAAAAAAATTTGCCGCAAAGGAAGCTTTCTCAAAAGCAATTGGAACAGGCATTGGAAAAACAGTTTCATTTAAAGAAATAAGTGTTCTAAACAAATCTAATGGAGCTCCTTATATTAAAATAACAAAGAATACTGAAAAAAAAATAAAAAAAAAAATGAAATCTAAAAATATCAAAATTCACTTAAGTATATCTGATGATTTTCCTTGGGCTATTGCTTTTGTGATTATATCTGGCAAAATATGAAAAAAAAAATAATTGAAAATTTAAACAGTATTATAATAGCCATCTTCTTAGCAATTTTAATAAGAACATTTTTATTACAGCCATTTTATATTCCCTCATCATCAATGGAAAACACATTATTAATAGGAGACAGATTGTTTGTCACAAAATATAGTTATGGTTACAGCAAACATTCATTTCCCTTTAGTGTTGGACTTTTAAAAAAGAGAATTTTATTTAAAGAGCCCAATAGAGGAGATGTCATAGTATTTAAAACTCCAGCAGATAATAGAACAGATTATATTAAAAGATTAATAGGAAAATCAGGAGATAAAATACAATTTATTGGTGGTGATTTATATATTAATAACAACAAAATTATAAAAACATTTGTCGAAAATTCTAAAATTTATTGTGGCAATGAGAAAGTAAATGTGAAAATTTATAAAGAAAAAATTTCATCAAAAAATAATTACGAAATTGCATACTTTGCAACAGGCTCATATACAGACTCTGATGTGTATATAGTACCAAAAAATCATTATTTTTTTTTAGGTGATAATAGAGATTGTTCATCGGATAGCCGTTATTTAACAAGAGTAGGATATGTTAAAAAAGAAAACTTAGTAGGAAAAGCAAGATTTTTGTTTTTTTCCAATGATAAAACAAAAGGTAACTTTTTTACCTTCTGGAAATGGCATCATTCTATAAGATTTGAAAGGATATTAAAAAAGATCAATTAATGAATAAAATAGAAATTGAACAAATCGAGAAAATAATAGGAATTAAATTTAATAAAAAAAAATTTTTAGAGCAGGCTTTTATTCATAAAAGTGTCTCAAAGGCAATTGAAATTAATAACGAACGTCTTGAATTTTTAGGTGATAGAGTATTAGGGTTAGTTATTGCAGGCAATTTAAATAAAATTTATCCAATGGACTCTGAAGGACAATTAGATAAAAAACTTGCCCTGTTAGTAAATAAATCAACATGTGCTAAAATAATACAAGATTTAAAATTAAATAACTTTCTCAATCTCAGTAAATCACAAAAAAAAAATAAATTTGGGAATGAAAAAATATTTGGTGATTTATGTGAGTCTATAATAGGTGCAGTATATCTTGATCAAGGTTTCGAGGTTACTAACAAAGTTATTCTAAAATTATGGAAAGATAAATTTAACAAGATATCCGGCAATATAATAGATCCAAAAACTAGACTACAAGAATATTCATTAAAAAAATTTAAAAAATTACCGATTTATAAAAATATTTCAAATCATGGTCCATCTCATAAACCAATTTTTAAAGTATCAGTAAATATAACCGGATCTAAAACTTATACTGCGGAGGGAAGATCGAAAAAAATAGCCCAATCTTCAGCTGCAAAAAAATTATTACAAAGTTTAAAAATATGAAATCTTCTTTAGTTTCAATAATAGGCCCGACAAATTCAGGAAAATCAACATTAATAAATGCATTAAATAAAAAAAAAATATCAATCGTTTCACATAAAGTTCAAACTACAAATTTAAACATTCGTGCAAATATTAAGTTTCAAGATAGTAATATTATATTTATAGACACACCTGGCTTTTATAGCAAAAAAAATAACATTAATTTTATTAATACAGCAAATGAAGCAATAAAAACTTCAGATATAGTTTGTGTATTAATTGATATAAAGTCAAAATTAGACCTGCTAAGTGATATAAAAGCTAGAATTTTAAAAGTTAATAAACCCAAAATTTTAATTTTTAATAAAATTGATTTAGTTTCAAAAAATTATGCACTTAAGAAGATCGAAAAAATAGATTTTTTGAATATTTTTCAAGATATATTTTATATTTCCGCACTTAAAGGGATTAGTTTAAATAATTTCTTGAAATATATTTATAAGAATACGCGACATAATAAAAAATATAAATTAGAAAAAAAACATACAATGTCTAAAAGTAAATTTTTTGCTGAGATTACAAGAGAGGCAATATTTAGGTTTACTAACCAAGAGATACCTTATCAAACAAATGTAATAACTCAAAAAGTAATAAGAAAAAAATCTTTTACGATCTATCAAAATCTTATAGTAAAAAACAAAAATCAACAGAGAATTATTATAGGCAAGTCTGGAAAAATACTTAAATTGATAGGTCAATATTCAAGAAAACAATTAGAAGAAATATTAAAATCAAAAGTACACTTATTTCTAAACGTTATCATTGGTAATTAAAATGATCTGGACAGACGAAGGATATTTAGTAAAGCTAATAAATTATTCTGAAAATTCATTAATAGCAAATTTTTTCACAAATAATCATGGTTATTATAGTGGTATTATCTATGGTGGTAACTCAAAAAAATATAAAAATAAATTGCAAATTGGAAATAAACTACATTTACATTACAAGTCAAAAACTGAAGACTCCCTAGGATATTTTAATTGTGAACTGTTAACATCAAATGGATTTTTATATTTTAATGATAAAAAAAAATTATTAATTTTTAATTCTATTTTTGAAATTTCCTCGAAAATTTTTCCTGAAAGGCAATCTTTTAATAAAATTTACAACTCACTTGACAATTTAATTAATAATTTTGATGAAGATCCACTTAAAAAATTTGTTTTATGGGAGTATGATACTTTATGTGATCTAGGTTATGGTTATGACGACCAAGATAATATTAAAAAAAGTTATATTCCCTCTTTGTTAATAGATAGAAAATCAGATTATATTTTTAATGATTTAAAAAATATTTTAGATATAAATAAAAATATCTATGATAAACAATTTCATGATAAAAATATTAAATTCTATTATAGAAATATGTTAAATTCACTTTTTTATAATGAATAAAAATATCTTAAAAGAAGAATTAAAGAATCAATTCGCAAAAAAATATCTCTCTTATGCATTGTCAACAATAACGCAAAGAGCACTCCCTGATTTAAGAGATGGATTAAAGCCAGTACATAGAAGATTGATTTATGCTATGTACTTACTTAATTTAGGACCAAAATCACAATTTAAAAAATCTGCAAGAGTTGTTGGCGATGTTATCGGAAAGTTTCATCCACATGGAGATCAATCAGTTTATGATGCGCTTGTAAGACTTGCTCAAGATTTTTTAACAAAATATCCACTTGTTTATGGCCAAGGTAATTTTGGAAATATAGATGGTGATAATGCAGCCGCTATGAGATATACTGAAGCTAAACTTACTTCAGTTGCCGAGTCTATACTAAAAGATATTGAGTACGATACAGTAGATTTTAAAAAAACCTACGATGGTGAACTTGAGGAACCAGAAATTTTACCGTCACAATTCCCAAATATATTAGCAAATGGATCTAGTGGTATAGCCGTAGGAATGGCAACAAATATTCCACCTCATAATATAACAGAATTATGTAATGGGATAAAAATTATTAATGAAAAACCTAATACAAAATTAAATGATTTACTAAAAATTATTAAAGGACCTGATTTTCCTACTGGCGGTGTTTTAAATAATAACAAAAAAGAAATACAAAGAGCTTATAAGACAGGCAAAGGTTTTTTTGAAATAAGGGCAAGTTATAAAATTGAAGAGTTAGGAAGAGGACTATATCAAATAGTAATAACGCAAATACCATATCAAGTAAATAAATCGAAACTTGTAGAAAAAATTGCAAGTTTAATTTTAGAAAAGAAGAATAAACTTCTTGATAATATTATTGACGAGTCTGATGAACAAATAAGAATAATATTAAGGCCAAAAAATAGAAATGTTGATCCAAACATTTTAATGGAGTCACTATTTAATCAAACAGACTTAAGTACCAAATTTTTTCTTAATATGAATATATTAAATGATAAACGACAACCACGAGTCATGCCTTTGATTGAAGTTCTAAAAAATTTTTTAAAACATAGGTACTTAATTCTAAACAAAAAAAATTCTTATTTATTAAAAAAAATTAATAAAAGACTAAATATTTTAAAAGGTTTTATAGTAGTATTTAAAAATATCAATAACATAATAAAAATAATAAGAAATCATAGGGAGCCTAAAAAAAGTTTAATAAAAAGATATAATTTAAATAATTTTCAAGCTGACGCAATACTTGATATGAAATTAAAAAATTTAAAAAAAATCGAGGAGCGTGAGATTAAAAACGAATTTAAAAATTTATCTAGTGAAAAAAATATTATACAGAAAATACTAAGATCAAAAGCATTACAAAAAAAAGAAATTAATAAGGAATTTGATGAAATAGCATTAAATTTTGGAGAAAATAGCAGCTTTGGAAAAAGAAGAACGCTAATAGATAACTTTAATCAAATGGATGCGGATGAGGTTCAAGAAAATTTAAAGATTAATGAAGATGTCACTGTTTTCATAATTAATGGAGCTTATATAAAAATAAATAAAGGCAATTATTTACCAAAAAATTTTGATGAATTGGATAAAACTGGCAATTTGATATTATGTAGTAAATCTTCAAATCAAATAATTTTATTATCCAACCTTGGTAAATCATATACACTGCCAATCGAAAAACTATTAGGAAGAACACAAAAGGGTAAGCAAATATCTAATTATATAAAACTTAAAGATACAGAAAAAATAATTGATTGCTTTGAGTATGTCGAAAACAGTAAAATTTTATTATCAACCAAATTAGGAAAAATGTTTATTACTGAGTCAGATAACCTTTACTCTAATAAAAGATCAGGTAAAAAAATTATTAATATTAGTTCAAATGATACCTTTTTTGGAAGCTTAATGTTAAACGAAGATTCTGAATATATTGCTGTTTTTTTGAGTAGATCAGAAAATTATAAATTAGTTATTATAAATAAAAAAGGAATACCAAATTTAAATAATGGTGTGGGAGTAAATTCCTTTAAAAATAAAGGATACTCAGTTTGTAGCTTAAGTTGCTTAGAAAAAAATTTAGTATTTAATGATATTTTTGAACAAGAGATTAAAAATTTTCAATCTAAAAGTTATATTACCAAAAGGCCTGGATCTGGTAAAAAGCTAACTAGCAAATTCAATCTTAATTTATTTAGAGGATATAAAAAAAATATAAAAATAATTAATGACTAGAGATATTAGAATAAGAAGCTTGATAAAAACAATTACTTGGAGAATATTAGCTTCATTAGATACATTCTTAATAGCTTGGTTTGTAAGCGGCAGTATATCCGTCGGTGGATGGATAGCTACAATTGAAGTTATCACTAAAATTATTTTGTATTATTTACATGAAAGAGCATGGAATCAAGTTAAGTGGGGTCAGTTTGAAAAATAAATTTAGAAATTGTCTCTCACTTTTTACTACAGGAATAACCTCAATTATTTATAAAAAAGATTCGAAATATGAAGGTATAACAGTAAATTCATTTGCCCCAGTTTCTTTAAAACCTAAAATTGTTATGTGGTGTCTTGATAAAACTTCTAAATCTAAAAAAAACTTTTTAAAGAAAAGCGTTATTTATAAAATAATATTCTTATCAAAAACGCAAAAAAAAATTTCTAAAAAATTAGCGAGTACAAATAATACTTTCAATAAATTATATCTAGAAAATATTGTCAAAGATTCCTTGGGTTATTTAGAGTGTAAATTATACAAAACATATAATGCAGGTGATCACTATCTAGTATTACACAAAGTTAAACGTTTTAAAATATTAAAAGGAAAAGAACCTTTGATTTTTTTTAAAAGTAATTATTTTTGATTTAAAAATTTCTCAATATATTCGATAGCAAAATAACTAACAATTGCGCTCGCACCAGCTCTTTTAAAAGATATCATAATTTCTTTTAAAATATTTTCATCAAATATTTTATTTTTAATTCCATTTTTAATCATAGAATACTCCCCTGAAACATTATAGGCTACAATTGGCACATTATATTTATCTTTAGTTTGAGATATAATGTCTAAATATGTTAAACCTGGTTTTATCATAATTATGTCTGCGCCATCTTTTAGATCTCCTTCTATTTGTCTTAACGCATCATCAGAATTCGCACTATCAAGCTGATAAGAACTTTTATCAATTCCTTCTTTTTGAACTGATCCTACTCCGTCTCTAAATGGACTATAAAATCCTGATGCATATTTTGCAGCATAAGAAAGTATTAAAGTGTTTTTAAAATTATTTTTTTCAAGCGAATTTCTTATGTTAAGAATTCTTCCATCCATCATATCTGAAGGAGCTATAACATCGGCACCTGAAGTAACTTGTAACAAGGATTGTTGTACTAGTTTCTCAACTGTCTCATCATTTTGTATGTAATTATCTTTTAAAATTCCGTCATGTCCGTGAGTTGTATATGGATCCAATGCAACATCAGTAATAATCCCTATCTCTTTATTATACCCTTTCTTAATTTCTCTAATTGATTTATTAATTAAGTTATTTTCATTTAGCGCTTCTGACCCAACTGCATCTTTTTTATCTTGAGGAGTTTGAGGAAATAAGATTATTGCCTGTATCCCATTTTTGATTGCATCGTCGATTATTTGTTTTAGGTTATCAGGGCTATACCTATACACGTCTGGCATAGATTTAATTTCTTGCTTTTGATTTTTTCCGTCAGTTATGAAAATCGGAAGAATAAAATCACTGGCCGAAATATTATTTTCTTTAAATAAATTTATTGACCATTTGCTGGATCTTAGTCTTCTTTGTCTTTTTAATAATAGCATATTTAGTTATTACCTAAATTTCTCATATATTTACTGCGTCTTATTGCAATTTTTAAGAACTATATATTGTGATTTTTTCATAGTATTGTATAGGTTTAGTGTTTTGAGAAGCAATAATAGCAGATATTTAGTTAAAAATGTAATAATTGCTGCAGATCATGCCGGTGTTATTTTAAAAAAACATATATCTAAGTATTTGTTAAGAAAGGGATTTAAAGTGAGCGACGTAGGAACAAATAATTTGTATAAATCTGTCGACTACCCGGATTATGCAAAAAAACTTGTAAAAAAAATGAATAAAGAAAAAATGGGTATTTTGATTTGCGGAACAGGTATTGGAATGAGCATTACTGCAAATAGATTTGATAAAATAAGGGCAGCTTTACCTCACAATCAAAAAGCATCTAAGCTATCTAGAGAACATAATAATTCAAACGTGATTATTTTAGGTGCAAAATTAACGAATTTAAAAAAAGCTAAAAAGATGGTAGATATTTTCTTAAAAACTAAATTTTCAGGCGGAAGACATCTAAGGAGGATTAATAAAATATAATGTCTAAAGAATACAAAATCACTTATAACTTTTTTAATGAAGGATTGTCAAAAACTGATCCTGAATTGATGTCATTTATAAAAGAAGAATTAAATAGACAGCAAAATCATTTAGAACTAATTGCTTCTGAAAATATTGTTTCTAAATCAATTCTTGAAACTCAAGGTTCAGTGCTAACAAATAAATATGCCGAAGGGTACCCAGGAAAAAGATATTATGGTGGATGTGAGTTTGTAGACAAAGCAGAGACTTTAGCAATAGAAAGAGCAAAAAAATTATTTAATGTTAATTTTGCTAATGTTCAACCTCACTCAGGTGCACAAGCTAATGGAGCAGTTTTTCTAGCATTACTTAAACCGGGAGATACAATCTTGGGAATGGGAATAGATCAGGGAGGTCACTTGACACATGGAGCACCGCCTGCTCAATCTGGCAAATGGTTTAACGCAATACACTATGGTGTTAGAAAAGATAATGGGCTTATCGATTATGATCAAATTAAAGACTTAGCAAAAAAACACAGACCAAAACTTATTATAGCTGGAGGTAGTGCTTACTCAAGAATAATAGACTTTAAAATTTTTAGAGATATCGCAGATAGTGTAGGAGCATATTTACTAGTCGACATGGCTCATTTCTCTGGTCTTGTAGCTGGCAAAGTTTATCCAAATCCGTGCGATTTAGCTGACGTAGTAACATCTACTACACACAAAGTTTTAAGAGGACCTAGAGGAGGGATTATTTTAACGAATAATGAAGAATTAGCTAAAAAATTTAATTCGGCTGTATTCCCGGGCTTACAAGGTGGACCACTAATGCATGTCATAGCAGCAAAAGCAGTTTGTTTTGGAGAAGCTTTAAAAGATGAATTTAAAATTTATTCAAGAAATGTTGTAGATAATGCAAAAATATTATCTGAAACATTAAAAAACTCAGGTTTTGAAATTTTTTCTGGAGGAACTGACACACATTTAATTTTACTAGACTTAAGGCCAATTCATGTCACAGGTAAAGATGCAGAGAGATCAATGGTGAACGCAAATTTAACATGTAACAAGAATGGTATACCCTATGACGAAGAAAAACCATGGGTAACATCTGGTATTAGATTGGGAACACCTGCTTGTACTACTAGAGGCTTTGGATTAGCTGAATTCAAATATGTTGGTGAGTTAGTTTCCGAGTTGCTAAATGGTCTTAAAAAAAATAAAAATAATAATGCAGTAGTTGAAAAGACGGTTAGAGAAAAAGTTATTAAACTTTGTAATCAGTTTCCAATCTATTAATCATGCTTTGCCCTTTCTGTAGAGAAAAAGATACTTCTGTAATTGACTCTAGGGCAACAGAGGACGGAACAGCAATTAGAAGAAGAAGACTATCTTCATGTTGCAATCAAAGATTTACAACTTTTGAAAGAGTCCAATTTAGAGAGTTAACAGTAATAAAAAAAAATGGAAGAAAATCGCCATTTGATAGAGATAAATTAACTAGATCAATAAATATTGCTTTGAGAAAAAGGCCGGTTGATAATGAAACAATCGAAAAGTTTGTTTCAAAAATTTACAGAAATTTAGAGGATCTTGGACAAAATGAAATTATGACCTCAACTATCGGAAAATTTGTTATGGATGGATTAAAAGAGATAGATCCTGTTGGTTATGTTAGATTTGCATCGGTCTATACAAATTTTAAAGAGGCGAAAGATTTTGAAAATTTTGTAGATAACATTGATGCCTACAGAAAAAAATAATTTTTATTTTGTTTATTTAGCGAATAAACTATCTTTAATAAATCAGTTTTCTAGCTTTCCTAACCCATCCGTTGGAGCAATATCTGTTTTTAAAAATGAGATAATATCTACAGGTATTACAGGGCAAAACGGATCACCTCATGCTGAATATGAGTCAATTAAAAATAGCAAGAATAAAAAAGTAGAAAAATTATATGTTTCGCTAATCCCTTGTGCACACAAAGGCAAAAATCCATCATGTGCTAAAATAATTAAAATGAAAAAAATTAAGAAGGTAGTTTATTCATTTGATGATTACGATGTTAGAGTTATAAATTATTCTAAGCATTATTTAAAGAAAAATAAAGTAACGATTAATAAAATATTGATAAACAATCCCTGTTTTAACGAAATAAAAAACTACAATTATTCAAAAAAAAATGAATTGCCTTATATAACTGCGAAATTAGCTATCAGCTCAGATTATTTTTCAAAAAATAAAAATAAAAAGTATTTTACTAATAAAAAAGCATTAAAATATGCGCATTTAGTGAGATATAAAAATGACTCTATTTTAGTTGGTAAAAATACATTTGAAGACGACTTACCTTTATTAAATTGTAGAATAAAAGGTATAAAAAAAAAAAATAAAATTTTTTTGATAAATCAAAATCTCAAATTTAGCAAAAATAGTTATAAACATTTAACCAAAATAAAACCATATATTTTTCACAGTAGTAAAAATAATAATTTAATCAAAAAAATAAAATTGCATTGTAATTTGATATATATCCCATGTGACTTAAATAAAAATATTGATACTAGGTTAATATGTAAAAAAATATTCAAACTTAATTGTCGGAAATTATTAGTTGAGGGAGGTTTAAAAACCCAAGAGTTGTTTTTTAACAATGATATGATAAATGAATTTTTAATTGTCAAATCTAATAAAAAATTTAATAAAAAAGGCAGGTTAAAAGTTTTAAAATTATACAAAAATATAAAAACAAAATTTAAATCTGAAAAACCTTTTTGCTTAGACGATAATAAGATATTTAGGTATTATTCATAATGTTTACAGGAATTATAAAAAATAAAGCTCAGTTTGTATCTTTAAAAAAAGACAAATCTAAGTATTTTTTAACATTAATTACCGTTCAAAAATTTACTAATAAGGATGTTGGGTCCTCAATATCAATTAATGGAATTTGTTTAACTTTAATTAAAGCAAAATCGATTAAAAACAAATACCAAATAATTTTTTATTTATCGCCCGAAACATTGAAACTTTCTAATTTAAGGTTTTTAAAAAAAAAAGAAAATGTAAATATTGAAAAATCACTAAGATTTGGCGACGAAATATCAGGCCATTTTGTTCAAGGTCATGTCGATGATTGCTCATCTATTAGCAAAATAAATATAAATCAAGGTAGCTGGTATATTAATATCGAATATAAACAAAAATTTAAAAAATATATAATTAAAAAGGGATCTATAGCTATTAATGGAGTTTCTTTAACAATTGTCTCTGTAAGCAAAAAATACTTTCAATTAGTCATAATTCCTCATTCTTTGAAATTAACAAACCTAATTAACCTTAAGAAAAATGATAAGGTCAATGTAGAATTTGATATTATTTTAAAATATTTAAACAGATAATATAAATGAAAAAATTTAAATACTCTAAAATTGATGAAATTATTAAAGTTGCTAAAAAAGGAAAAATTTTTATTTTAGTTGACGATAAAAATAGAGAAAATGAGGGAGACCTTGTTTTCTTAGCAAAAAAAACTACAGCAAAAAAAATTAATTTTATGGCTAAACATGGTAGGGGATTGATCTGTTTGGCTTTAGATAAAAAACAAACAAATAAGCTAGGTCTTAGTCTAATGCCTAGTAGAAATAGCTCAAGATTAAGAACAGCTTTCACTGTAAGTATAGAGGCCCGAAGAGGGGTAACTACAGGAATATCTGCACTAGATCGTGCAAAAACAATTTTAGTAGCTATTAATCAAAAATCAAACTCAAAGTCTATATCGACACCAGGTCACATATTTCCACTTGTTGCTAGAGATGGTGGTGTATTAACACGAGCGGGACATACCGAAGCATCAGTAGATATTTCTAATCTTGCTGGTATGGGAAAATCTGCTGTAATTTGCGAAATAATGAATGACGATGGCACCATGGCAAAAGGAAAAAAATTAATTGAATACGCAAAAAAGCATTCATTAAAAATTGGAAAAATAGATGATCTAATATCTTATAGGTTAAAAAAAGAGTCTTTTATAAAACAACGAGAAGAAAAAATTGTAATAATAAATAAAAAAAAATATAAATTAATATCGTTTGAAAATTTTTTAGATAACAAGCAACATATGGCATTAGTTTATGGAGATATTAAAAATTATTCTATTCCAAAAGTTAGGGTTCTATCAACAAATTCATTAGACATTTTTACAAATAAAAATGTTCAAAAAGATATAAAAAATTCTCTAAAACTAATGTCATCCTTTAAACCAAGTGTAATATTATTGATAAAAGAGAGCGATTTTGCAGATTTACCCAAAATAATCAATTATACTAGTATTAGTGATAAATTAAGTACAAATATAAGAAATTACGGAGTGGGGGCTCAAATTTTGAAAAAACTTAAAATTAAAAATATGATATTAGTGACAAGATCTAAGAAAAAAGTAATAGGTCTTGAAGGTTTTGGAATTAAAATAAAAAAACAAGAAATTATAAATAAAAAATGAAAAAAAATTGCTTAATAGTTATTTCTAACTTTTATCCAGCTATATCAAATAATTTACTAAAAGGGACTAAAAAAATCTTAAAAGACAACAAAATTAAATATGATTTAAGAATTGTTGATGGTTGTTTTGAAATACCTCAAATTACAAATATATTATTAAAAAGAAAAAAATATTCTTTTTGTGTTGTTCTTGGTTGTATAATTAAAGGCCAGACACCTCATTTTTCGTTATTATCAAAAACTGTTATAAATGAAATTATGCAAATATCTGTAAAATATAGTTGTCCAATTGGATATGGGATCATTTCTTGTATAAATAAAAAGCAGGCAGTTATCAGGTCGTCTGGCAAAAATAATAAAGGCGCTGAAGCAACAAAAGCTGCTATTTCAATTTTAAAAAATATCTGATTATGAACCCTTCTTTAAGATTGGCGGTTGTTCAGAAAATTTATGAAAAAACAACCAGCTCCAATAAAAACATTTCTTTTCAAAAACATCCATACCAAAGACTTATCAAGAAAATATTTTATGGGTATTTTGAAAAAGAAGCTGAGTTAGAAGCGTTTTTGGAAAAATCTCTTAATAGAGAAAAGGTAAACATTCATAATTTAGAGTTATTGCTTAAAATTATTTTGAAAGCGTCTATATATGAACTAATTTTTGTTAAAAAAACTCCCTTTAAAGTAGTAATTGACGAATATTTAGACGTTACCGGCAAATATTTCGATAAAAATCAGAAAAAACTTGTAAATGCCATTTTAGATGCTGTTTATAAATCTAAATAATAAAGTGTCAAAAATCTTGATTTTTATATTTTATTTTGGCACTAAAGCACATAATTTAAATATTTGATGAGCTCTGATTTAGTTTTACAAATTGTAATTTTTTGCGGTGTATTATCCGTAATATATGGCTTTATATCTAGTAAACAAATATTGTCTGCTAGTGCTGGTGATAACAAAATGCAAGAAATTGCAAATGCCATTCAAATAGGTGCAAAGGCTTACTTAAATAGACAATACACTACTATAGCTATAGTTGGAGTTATTGTGCTAATTTTAATCAGTTTTTTATTTTCAATATGGGTAGGACTAGGATATGTAATTGGAGCTACACTATCTGGAGCTGCTGGTTACGTTGGGATGTTAATATCAGTTCAAGCAAATGTAAGAACAGCTGAAGCCTCAAGGACTAGTTTAGATGATGGATTAAGAATAGCTTTTAAATCAGGAGCAGTAACCGGTATGTTGGTTGCGGGGTTAGCTCTTCTCTCAATATCAGTTTACTATTTTTTATTATTAAAATTAAACATTGATGAACGTGAAATTGTAAATGCTCTAGTTGCATTAGGTTTTGGTGCATCTTTAATATCTATATTTGCTCGATTGGGCGGGGGTATTTTTACAAAAGGAGCTGACGTTGGAGCAGACTTAGTTGGTAAGGTTGAAGCAGGTATTCCAGAAGATGATCCAAGAAATCCAGCGGTAATTGCGGATAATGTTGGAGATAATGTTGGTGATTGTGCAGGTATGGCGGCAGATTTATTTGAAACTTATGCTGTAACTATAGTTGCAACAATGGTGTTATCTTCAATTTTTTTTACAGGTGACGCTAACATGCTAATCTATCCATTAAGTATAGGTGGAATTTGTATTATTACATCAATAATTGGAACTTATTTTGTAAAACTCGGAAAAAGCCAAAACATAATGGGAGCTTTATACAAAGGCTTTATTGTAACTGCCGTGTTATCCTTATTAGCTCTGTACCCAGTTACTGATTTAGTTATTGGTTTAGACACTGAATACAATGTAAATGATAAGAAATTTTCTGGACTTGAATTATATTTTTGCGGTTTAATTGGATTGATAATTACTGGATTGATTATTTGGATAACTGAATATTATACTGGAACAAATTATCGTCCTGTAAAATCTGTTGCTGAGTCATCGACGACAGGTCATGGTACAAATGTTATTCAAGGTTTAGCAATTTCAATGGAAGCGACAGCAGTACCAGCATTAATTATAGTAACTGGAATAATCACAACTTACTTATTAGCTGGTTTGTTTGGTATAGCAATAGCCGTTACTACAATGTTAGCATTAGCTGGTATGGTAGTTGCTCTTGATGCTTATGGTCCAGTGACAGACAATGCCGGAGGTATAGCTGAGATGTCTAATCTACCGGACGATGTGAGAAAAACAACTGATGCATTAGATGCTGTAGGCAATACAACAAAAGCTGTAACAAAAGGGTATGCAATAGGATCTGCTGGATTGGGAGCTTTAGTTTTATTTGCTGCATACACAGAAGATATTAAATTTTTTTCAAAAGACCCTAATTCATCATTAAGCGGGATCGAAGTAAATTTCGATCTGTCAAATCCATATGTAGTTGTAGGTTTATTAATAGGTGGTTTACTACCGTATTTATTTGGTTCAATGGGCATGCAAGCTGTAGGTAGAGCAGGTGGTGCAGTGGTAAATGAGGTGCGTAGACAATTTAAAGAAATGCCAGGAATAATGAAAGGTACAGACAAACCTGATTACAAAACAGCTGTAGATTTATTAACTAAAGCGGCTATTAAAGAAATGGTTATACCATCATTATTACCGGTATTATCACCTATTGTTTTGTATGGAATTATTTATTTGATAGCAGGACAAGTTGCTGCCTTATCATCTTTAGGTGCAATGTTGCTTGGAGTCATTATAACAGGTTTATTTGTTGCTATTTCAATGACAGCCGGCGGCGGGGCATGGGATAACGCAAAAAAATACATAGAGGACGGAAATTTTGGGGGCAAAGGTTCCGAGGCACATAAAGCAGCAGTAACCGGTGATACTGTTGGTGATCCTTATAAAGATACTGCAGGACCAGCAGTTAACCCGATGATAAAAATTACTAATATTGTTGCACTATTGCTTTTAGCTATAATTGCGCATTAAAAATAAAGTTATTTTGGAAATGGTGAAAAATCGTCGTCAACTTTTTTTGCTCTTTCAAGTCTCTTTCTAGAAGAATTTAATATTTTTGTAATAATAGAGTCATCCAAAGCTAAACTCTTTGTTTGTTTTTCAGAAAATTTAATGTTTTGCATATTAGTTAAATTATAGGTATCTACTTTAGCGATAATCCCCTTTTTATTAAATTTAATAATTAAAATATTATTCTTTTTAAATTCTTTTCTACCTAATTTGTTTTTTTCAATTACAATCTCAAAATAACTCCACAAATTGTTATCAAAAGGATCTATTAATGGTTGATAACCAATTAATTTTAATACATCATTTTTATTTGAAATATTTTCTTGTAGTACTTGCGATTTCGAAATTATATTTTTAATACCATGCACTTCATTAGGTTGCTTAAATGAAGCACAATTGGTTAAAATTAGGCATATTATATATAGCTTTATATACTTCATCGGCTTAGACCATTATTAATACTTATATTATTAAATTTAACACTTTTATCAAATTAAATGACAAACCTAATAAATAAAAGTTGATTTAAAAGACATAAATGATATTTACAACATTTTTATGGCAGTTCCAAAGCGCAAAACCTCTGTATCTAGAAAAGGGAAAAGAAGATCCCATCACGCAGCCAAATTCAAAAATATCATTGAGGATAAAAAAAGCGGTGAATTCAGGTTATCGCATCACATTGATAAAAAAACTGGTATGTATAACGGAAAACAAATATTTAAAAGCAAATAATATCTTTAATGAGTTATAAATATAACATTGCATTGGACGCAATGGGTGGGGATAACGCTCCAAAAAAAGTAGTGGAGGGACTAAAAATTTTTCTTAAGGAAGACAATGAAATTGCCTTTACTTTATTTGGAATTAAAAAAGAAATTGATAAATGTTTGAAAAAATTTGATCTTTGTGAAAATCAACGAATTTTTATAGAAGATTGTGAGAAACTAATTACAAACGAGATGAGTGTAAGAGATTCGATCAAGCTAGGTAAGCAGTCAAGCATGTGGAAGTCGATTGAGTCAGTAAAAAATAACAAATGTGATATCGTAATATCTTCAGGCAATACAGGTGCATTGTTAGTAATTTCTAAGTTACTTCTTAAAACTATTGATGGTGTCGATAAACCACCGTTAGCAGGTTTGTGGCCGAACAAAAAAAACCTTAGCATAGTCTTAGATTTAGGTGCAAATGTAGAGTGTAATGAAAAAAATTTCATTCAATTTTCTAAAATAGGGAGCGTGTTATATTCTGTTCTTTTTGATAAACAAAAACCACATGTAGGTTTGCTAAATATAGGATCTGAAGAAATTAAAGGAAATGAAACTTTAAAAAATACACATACATCGTTAAATCTTTCAAATAATAATTTTACGTATACAGGATACATTGAAGGAAATGATATTACCAAAGGAGAAGTAGACGTTATTGTTACTGATGGATTTACAGGGAATGTAGCTTTAAAAACTGCTGAAGGTACAGCAAATTATATTACATCTGAAATTAAAAATTCTTTTAGTTATAATCTTTTTAGTAAAATATCATATTTAATTAGCTATCCAGTTTTCTCACAAATTAAAAAAAAATTAGATCCAAGAAATTATAATGGTGCAATATTTTTAGGTCTAACGTCCCCTGTAATTAAAAGTCATGGAGGGGCAGATGGGTTTGCATTTTATAACTCTATTAAATTGTCTTCCAAAATATTACGTGGTAATCTTATTAATAAAATCAAAAATAATTTTGTTAATGGAAAAAAATAATAATATAACTAGACAAGATTTATATCAAATTGTTTTTAATGAACTAGGTTTACCAAAAAACGAATGTGCTAAATTTGTAGACTTAGTTTTTGAATATTTAATTAAAGAGCTTGAAAAAAAAAATAAAGTTAAAATAGCTTTATTTGGCTCATTCAACTTGAAAACAAAATCTGCTAGAGTTGGCAGAAATCCTAAAACCAAAGAAACAGCCGAGATAATTGGAAGAAATGTTGTAAGATTTAAACCATCTAAAATGCTAATTAAGAAAATCAACAAGCAAATTAATGAATAAAAAAAAAACTGCCTTTAAAACTGTAGGTGAGGTGTGTCAAATATTAGGTTTAGTTGATAATATTACTGGAAGAAAAAAAACTTACTTACTTAGATTTTGGGAAAAAAAATTTAAACAAGCTAAATGTTCAGTAGTTCATAATGGAAGACGATATTATTCAGATGATGATATTAAAGTTTTACATACAATAAAAACCTTACTAAATGACGAAGGTCTAACATTGAATAAAGTAAAAAGAGTATTAAACAAAAAAAAACTTAAAACTGAAGTTGACTCAAAAGATGATAAATATATAAATCAGGAAAGAGTTGAGAAAATAAAAAAAATAATTAATGAAATTAAAAATATAATATAATGGCAAAAAAAACATCAGTAAAAGTTCGTTTAGTTCCAGAACTAAAACAAAATAGTAGTTATTATTATTATGTTAAAAAACCTTCTGCTGGTGAAAAAGCAAAAATCAAACTCAAGTTAAAGAAATATAATCCAGAAACAAAAAAACATGAGTGGTTTGTAGAAAAAAAACTCCCTCCACATAGCAAATAACTATTTATACTTTATTCTCTCTAATTTTATGAAAGAATTAATCATAGCTCTCCAAATACCAATAATAATGAATTTTTCTATTTTTAATACTTTAGCTTTTTTACATCTTAAATTTAACATTTTATTTATTCTTTTTTGATCTACAATTTTACTTTTTGGTTTGTACTTTGTAATTTTTAGTACTTCCCTTCTTCTATTTGCTATCAATTTTAATATTTTAAAATCTATTTTATCTATATTTTTTCTGATAATTTTGAGATTATCAGTGGGTGACAATTTTGTTTTTTTCATAATTATGAATAAGGTGTAAACCATATAACAATGTATTATCAAAATAAAGTTCATTTATATTGGTTATGGACCTGTTGCATAACGTTATTGATTTTAATTATTGTTGGAGGACTAACTAGACTAACAGATTCGGGATTATCGATTACTAATTGGGAAATTTTCACAGGAATACTCCCGCCCCTTAACCAACAAGAATGGTTGGATTACTTTAAGTTGTACAAGCAAATACCAGAATACAAACAAATTAATTTTGACATGAGTTTATCTGAATTTAAAATTATTTTTTGGTGGGAATATGCCCACAGGATACTTGCAAGATTTACTGTAATTATATTTGTAGTTCCAATGACATTCTTCATTTTGAATAAAGAAATTAGATACCAGAAACTTACACTAAGTCTAATTGTTTGTTTTTTATTTTTTCTTCAGGGTTTCTTAGGCTGGTACATGGTAAAAAGTGGGTTAGTAAATAACGTAGACGTGAGTCATTTCAGACTTGCAATGCATTTATTTACTGCAATTGTTATATATTCTTTATTATTTTGGTTGCTTTTAAATTATCAACATAGTTATTTGCTACTAAAACTAAACAATTCAAATATAGCTTTAATAATTTTATTAATAGTAACTTATATACAAATAATCTTTGGGGCCTTTGTATCAGGCTTGGACGCAGGTCTTATTTATCAAACATGGCCATTAATGAATGAAAGCTTTATCGCTAATGACATTGATATTAATTCTATCTTTTCATTGGAAAGTTTATCAACTCATTCGTATATTCAATTTTATCATAGAATTTTAGCATACTTAATTTTGATTATTTTTATAGTCTCGTACCTTAATAATCTTAAAAATAAGGTTATTGCAGTAAAGTATTTTAATTATATTTTTTTAGCTATTATATTTCAAATAATTTTAGGAATTTTGACTTTATTGTCTGGTTTAAATATTTTTTTAGCAAGCTTTCATCAAATTGGATCAATATTGTTAATTTCTACAATCTTGCTTGCTATATATAAATCTTCAAATTTAATTGACAATAAGGATCTAAGGGATTAATTACCTGCTCAAGATGAATAATAATTTAAAAAAAGATTTTGTAAGCTCATGGCTACATATTGATGCAACCAATTTAGTTGTTGGTAGGTTAGCTGCAGAGATATCAAAGATATTAAGAGGAAAAAATAAAACTACATATACACCAAATAAAATAGTTGGTGATTATGTTGTTGTGACTAATGCAAAAAAAATTAGATTTACTGGTGCTAAATTATTAAATAAACAATATTTTAAGCACACAGGTTATCCAGGTGGAATAAAATCAACTACACCAAATGATTTGTTGAAAACGAAACCCGAGGATATTTTAAAACTTGCCGTTAAAAGAATGTTACCAAGGGGGCCACTAGCAAAAAAGCAATTAACTAAACTAAAAATTTATCCCACTGAGAACCATCCGCATAAATCTCAAGATTTAAAAATACATGATATGGAAAAAATGAACAAAAAAAATAAAATCAATAATTAAAATGAACGAAAATATTAAAATTTCAAAAGATGCTATGTATGCAACTGGGAAAAGAAAAGAGTCGATAGCAAGAGTTTGGATACTTAAAGGTGATGGTAAAATCACAATAAACGGTAAAAATTATAATGAATATTTTAAAAGATCTGTTCACCAATTAGTTATAGAGAAACCATTTGATATTACAAAAAACAAAAACAACTATGATATTTTCGCCACAGTTAGAGGCGGAGGTATGAGTGGTCAAGCGGGAGCAATCACGCACGGAATTTCTAAAGCATTAGTTAGTATCGATCCAGAATGTAGAAAAAGCATTAAAAAGAATAAATTACTTACCAGAGACTCGAGAACTGTCGAAAGAAAAAAATACGGCCAACGTAAAGCAAGAAGAAGATTCCAGTTTTCAAAAAGGTAATTATTTTTCCAATTTCATTGTTTTTAAGGCAAATCAATATAAATATTTGTTATGAATAAAAAATTAAAAGTTTGCATAGCTGGAGCATCAGGTTTTGTTGGTCAGGAGTTAATAAAATTACTTATCAAACATCCTTATGTCGAAATTAGACATTTGTTTGTAAATAATTTAGAGGGTCAAGATATAGATCTAATTAAAAAACACAAACTACCTGATTTTGAAAAAATTGATATAAAATTAATTAATGATTGTGATGTTTTATTTTCTGCAATGCCTCACACGCATTCGCAAAACATTATAAAATCCGTTAACGAAAATTTAGTTATTTTAGATCTATCCGCAGATTTCAGATTATCAAATCCTGTAACCTATGAGAATTGGTATAAAAAAAAACATGAGTCTAGACATTTATTAAAAAAAGCAGTTTATGGACTATCTGAAATATTTAGAGATGAAATAAAAAAAAGTAATTTAATTGCATGTCCAGGTTGTTACCCTACATCTGTTTTATTACCTTTGATACCTTTAATAAAAGATAATTTGATTTATACAAATGAAATTATAATTGATAGTAAGTCTGGGTATTCTGGAGCAGGCAAGAAAACTTTAGATACTAAATTATATCCTCAAATTGAAAAAAATATTGCTATTTATGGGCTGTCTAATCATAGACACGTGCCGGAAATTGAGGAATATTTAAATATGTATATCGATAATAAAACACAAATTAATTTTACTCCTCACTTAATACCTACATTTAGAGGAATTTTATCAACAATATACATAAAATCTAACTTTAATCTAATCAAACTTTCTGAATGTTTATTAAATTTTTATAAAAATTCAGAATTTATAAGATTTTATAAAAAAAAATTAATTAATACAAATGAAGTTATTAATACTAATTATTGCAACATATCTATAAATGAAAATAGACTTCCAAATTCATTTATAATATCTTCTTCAATTGATAATTTATTAAAAGGCGCAAGTGGACAGGCAGTTCAAAATTTCAATATAAGATTTGATTTTGAGGAAAGCTTATCTTTAACATAAATGAAAACTTTTAATTTAGCTATAGTTGGATTGGGAAATATAGGTACTGAAGTATATAAAAGCTTAAATAAAAATAAAGATATTATTAAAAAAAAAACAGGATTTAAATTAAATATATTTAAAGTTTCAGCTAAGAATTATAAAAAAAAAAGAAATATAAAAATATCAAAAAACAAATGGGAAAAAAACCCTCTTTTTCTCACCAAAAATAAAAATATCGATATAATTATAGAATTAGTTGGCGGAAATAAAGGTATAGCCAAAAAATTGGTTTTTGAAGCATTAAAAAATAAAAAACATGTTGTTACCGCAAATAAATCTTTGATTGCAAAATACGGTGATCAATTATCTATCTTAGCAGAAAAAAATGCTGTCAATTTGTTATTTGAGGCATCTGTCGGCGGCGGGATACCAATTATCAGGTCAATTAAACAAGGTCTCATAGCGAACAAAATTTTTCATGTCTATGGTATATTAAATGGTACGACAAACTATATTTTATCTGAAATGGAAGATAATAATATTTCATTTAAAGATGCGCTAATTAAAGCCCAAAAATTAGGTTACGCGGAAAGCAACCCAAGTTCAGATGTTAAAGGTATAGATGCAGCAGAAAAAATTTCAATTTTAAGTTCAATTTGTTTTGGGTGCAAAATATTAAATAAAGGTTTTATAATTGAAGGTATTACTAATATTACAATAGACGACATTAATTTTGCTAAAGAATTAGGATTAAAGATTAAATTATTGGCAATATCTGAAAAAATTGGTAATTACATCAAGCAAAGAGTCCATCCTTGCCTTATACCTTCATCTTTAGATATTGCGAATATAAATGGTGTAACAAATGCAATAGTTGTGGATGGTGTACCTATAGGAAGAACAATTTACGAAGGTGAAGGGGCAGGAAAAGGCCCAACAACTTCAGCAATTATATCGGATATATCATCTATTATGGTTGGCAACGATGATTTCTCATTTGGACATAGTCCTAAAACAAAAAAAAATTTTAAAAAATATAATTTCAACAACCATGAATGTAAATATTATATTAGAATACTTGTGAACGATAAAAAAGGGGTTCTATCTAAAATCGCGACAATTTTTGCAAGAAATAATATTTCGGTAAGAAATCTAGTTCAAAAGCCAAAAAATAATTTATCTAATATAGTTGTTATAACGCATTATGCTAAAGAAATTAATGTAATTAAAGCGATGAGAAACTTTACTAAAAATAAATCTATTTTTAAGAGAGCTGTACTAATTAGAATTAGAGATCAAAATAAACTTTAATGTCAATTACGGGCTCCATAGTTACTTATGTTATATTATGGTGGATTATTCTTTTTTTGTTGTTACCCTTTAAGATAAAATCACAATTAGACGATAAAAAAATTTATCCTGGAACAGAGCCAGGAGCTCCGTCTAATCCAAGAATTTTAAAAAAAGTATTTTATACAACAATAATAACGAGTATTTTGTTTACTATTATATTTATTTTATCATATTTTAATGTAATAAATATTAGAGATTTTCTAACAAAATTATGAAGTTATCTAAATATTTTTTACCGGTATTAAAAGATATATCATCTGATGCCAAAATTAAATCTCATCAACTTATGTTAAGGATAGGTATGATACGCCAATCTTCAGCAGGTATATATTCCTGGTTACCGCTAGGTTATAAAATTTTAAAGAAAATAGAAAAAGTAGTTAGAGAGGAACAAGACAAATCTGGAGCCATAGAGATGCTAATGCCCACTATACAATCATCAGATATATGGAGAGAAAGCGGTAGATATGAAAGTTATGGAGAAGAGATGTTAAGAATTAAAGATCGACAAGATCGAGAACTCCTATATGGACCAACGAACGAAGAACTTATCACACAATTATTTAGAGATAATATTAAATCTTATAAATCATTACCATTAATGCTGTACCATATTCAATGGAAATTTAGAGATGAAATTAGGCCAAGATTCGGTATCATGCGTTGTCGTGAATTTTTGATGAAAGATACATATTCTTTTGATCTTTCAGAAGAAGATGCTCAAAAATCATATTTCAGGATGATGTTATGCTATTTAAAAACTTTTCAAAAATTAGAATTAAAAGCCATCCCAACAAAAGCTGAAACTGGTCCCATAGGAGGGGATTTGTCCCATGAATTTATCATATTAGCAGATACAGGGGAAAGTGAAATTTATTTAGATAAAGATATTTTAAATTTTGACCCTTCAAATCTAAAATATTCTGAAAATTCTTTTTTAGAAGTTTCAAATCATTATTCTAAATATTATTCTGCAACAACTGAAATGCATGATAAAGATAGATTTGAAAAAATAACTGCCAAAAAGTCACAAATGATAAAAAAAGGTATAGAAGTAGGTCATATTTTTTATTTTGGACAAAAATATTCAAAACCACTAAATGCTATTGTTAATTCAAAAGATGGTAAAAACGTAAATGTTTACATGGGCTCATACGGTATAGGAGTTTCAAGATTAGTTGGAGCGATTATAGAAGCTAATTTTAATAATAATATCATGAAATGGCCAAAATCAATTACACCATTCCATGTAGCAATTATCAATTTAGGTAGGAAAGATGACGCGATCTCTAAAAAAGCATTTAAACTCTATGAGGATCTTTTAAAAAATAATTTTGAGGTTATTATAGATGATACAGAAAACAATCCATCTAATAAATTTAAAAATTTCGACTTAATAGGTGTTCCTTTTCTAATTATTGTTGGATCTAAAAACAAAGACGACGAATTTGAATTTAAAGAACTTGGCAAAGAAACTAAAGTAGTTAAAATTAAAGAATTAATAAATATATTAGAAAAAGAATATAAAATTGTTAAACAAATCTGAAAAATTAATTTTAAAAGGTTATTTAAAGCCAAAAAAAAAAGAGGGTATATTAAAAATTATATCCGCCTTCTCTTTTTTTGGAATCTGTTTGGGAGTAGCAACCTTAATTATTGTTATGTCTGTTATGAATGGGTTTAGAGACGAATTAATTTCAAAATTATTATCTTTTCAACCTCATATAACAGTGGAAAATATTAGAAGAGGTGAGCAAGATTATAATAAAATTGCAAATATATTAAATAAGAATAATATCAAATATAACTCTATATCACTTATCCAAAATGGATCTGGATTAATTTTAAGAGATAATTTAAGCCAAGGTGTAATTTTCAAAGGTTACGATAATGAATTTGGTAATTTACAAAAAGTTATAAAACAAAATCAGTTTAGAGAAATTAAATTTTCTAATAATGAAATTGCCATTGGTATCGATTTGGCAAATAAACTTAATTTAAATAAAGGTGACAATATAATTTTGTTATCTAGCAAAACCGAAACTTCACCTATAGGTACATTACCACAATCATTTAAATATAAAGTTAATTTTTTATTTGAGACAGGATTATACGAATTTGATTCAAATTATGTAATTGGAAACTTAGATCAATCGAATAACTTTTCAAAATTAGATAATAAAGAAATTGAAATAAGACTAGAAAATATAAACAAATCAAAAGAAGTTTCAAGATTATTAAAAAACAGTCTTAATGATAAGCAAATTTATCATTGGACCGATAATAATAAAACATTTTATGATGCATTAAGGGTAGAGAGAAATGTTATGTTTATAATTTTAACTTTAATAATAATAGTAGCGGCCTTCAATATTATATCTGGGTTAACAATACTTGTTAAAAATAAAAGTAAAGAAATAGCAATTTTAAAAACACTTGGTTTTTCTGATTTTTCTATATCAAAAATTTTTTTGATTACAGGTTCGTCAATTGGAATTTTAGGTACAAGCTTTGGGGTATTTCTTGGAATTTTAGTTTCTTATTATATTGAAAATATAAGGCTATTTTTAAGTAATGTCTTAAATATTGAAATATTTCCAGCAGAAATTTATTTTTTGAGCAAGATGCCAACCAACTTAGATTTCAAAACTATTTTATTAATAAGTATATTTTCAATATTAGTATCAGTGATAGCTTCTTTAATACCTGCAATAAAAGCGTCAAAAGTTGATCCAATTATAAATCTTAAATATGAATAATTTTTTAGAAATAATCAATTTATCAAAAACTTATGAAAACGTGGAAAAAATAAATATTTTAGATAATGTAAATTTTAAATTGCCAGATAATGTATTAGTTGCCTTGACAGGTCCCTCTGGATCAGGAAAATCTACTTTGTTACATATACTTTCATTACTAGATAGCAAGGTAAATGGTGAATATCACCTGAACGGTAAAAGATTAGATATTTCTAGCCAAAAAGAAAAAAATAAATATAGAAGAGATAACATTTCAATTTTATTCCAAAATTTTAATTTGATAAATGACCTCAGCGCAATTGAGAACGTTATACTTCCATTGTTAAATAATAATAATTTTAAATATGATTTTTGTTATAACAAGGGCAAGGAGCTTTTAAGTAAATTTAATTTATCTGAAAGATCAAATTATTTTCCATCGCAATTATCTGGTGGTGAACAGCAAAGAGTAGCTATAGCTAGAGCATTAATTAACGAACCACAACTTATTTTAGCAGATGAACCAACAGGAAATTTAGATAATGAAAATAGCATAGTAGTTATAAATTATTTAAAAGAATTAAAAAAAGAAAATAGAACTATAATTTTTGCAACTCATAATAGAGAGCTTGTGAATAAATGTGATTTAGAACTAACAATAAAACATAGATCTGTTATTTCTACTAAGTGAAAGAATTTATACATTATAAAACTCATAGCCAATACTCAATTTGTGAAGGTGCAGTTAAAATATCTGAGTTAGCTGAGCATTGTAAAAAAAATAAAATTTACGCTGCAGGGATATCTGATACTAATAATTTATCTGGAGCACTTGAATTTTCTAGTGAGCTTACAAAAGTTGGAACACAACCTATTATTGGCAATCAACTTAATATTAAACTAAATTATAATAATCAATATATAATTGGAAAAGTATCAATAATTGCCAAGGATGCGAAGGGATATGAAAACATGCTTCATTTATCATCTAAATCTTATTTAGAATTGAAAGAAAATGAGGAAGTAAATTGCTCATTTGAGGATTTATTACAGTGTAGTGAAGGTTTAATTATATTAGCAGGTGGAACAAACTCTTTGAGTTATAAATTAATACTTAACAATAAAGAAGAACATCTAGTTTTTTTCCTTAATGAGATTAAAAAAAAAATAAAAGAGGATCTATTAATTGAAATTCAAAGACACAAAGAGGTAAACGATGATTTAATCGAAAAAAAATTGTTATTTTATAGTGATAAATTATCAATACCTATTATTGCAACACATGAAGTTTTTTATATTGAGAAAGATATGTATGAAGCCCATGATGCATATATATGTGTAGGTGAAAAAACTTATGTAAATGAAAAAAAAAGATTAAAATATTCACCAGAACATTACTTCAAATCATCTGATGAAATGAAATTATTATTTAAAGATTTGCCTGATGCTTTAACTAATAATTTTAATCTTATAAAAAAAATAAAATATTTTCCAAAAAAAAGTCACCCTTTACTACCAAATCTAAAAGATAATAATATAGATCCTGATTTAGCTATTAAAGAACAGGCATACGAAGGATTAAAATATCGACTAGAAAATTTTGTATTTAAAAATATAACTGATGAAAAATTTAAAAGTTCTCTTGATAAATTATATAATAATCGCCTTAAATATGAACTAGAAATGATAATTAACATGAAATTTGCTGGATATTTTTTGATTGTTTCAGATTATGTAAAATGGGCAAAAAAAAACTCCATACCAGTTGGGCCAGGAAGAGGATCTGGCGCTGGATCATTAGTTGCATGGTGTTTATATATTACAGATTTAGATCCTATAAGATTTGGTTTAATTTTTGAACGTTTTTTAAACCCGGATAGAATTAGCATGCCTGACTTTGATATTGATTTTTGTCAGGAAGGAAGAGACTCAGTTATAAATTATGTGAAAGATAAATATCAAAATAAAGTTGCACAAATTATAACGTTTGGAAAATTGCAGGCGAGAATGGCTTTAAGAGATATTGGACGAGTAATTGGTCTTCCATATGGCAGGGTGGATCAATTATGTAAAATGATACCTTTCGATCCTTCTAGGCCACTATCCTTAGCTGAGTCAATTGCAATAGAACCAAGAATCTTACAAGCACAGAAAGAAGATCAAAACATTAAAAAATTAATTAATTATTCTTTGAAATTAGAGGGATTATATAGAAATATTGCTACTCATGCCGCAGGAATAGTTATTGGCGACAAGGATTTAAAAAAAATTGTTCCTTTATATAAAGATTTATCTTCTAATATTCCAATACCCGTTACTCAATTTGACATGAAGTCATCTGAAGAATCTGGTTTGGTTAAATTTGATTTACTAGGATTAAAGACATTAACTGTGATAAAAAAAGCTGTTAATTTCATAAAAAAAGATAATCCAAATTTTGATATTTCAAAACTTACCTTAAATGATCAAGAAACATTTGATCTATTAAGTTCTGGAGAAACTATGGGAATTTTTCAACTTGAAAGTTCTGGTATGAGAGAAGTACTAAAGCAATTAAAACCAAATAAATTTGAGGATATTATTGCTTTAGTTGCATTGTATAGACCAGGACCTATGCAGAATATTCCAACTTATATAAATAGAAAACATGATAAGGAAAAAATAGACTACATACATCCAACATTAGAAACTGTTTTGAAGGAAACATATGGAGTAATTATTTATCAAGAACAAGTAATGCAAATAGCACAAACATTATCTAATTTTTCTGCAAGCAAAGCTGACATTTTAAGAAAAGCAATGGGTAAAAAAAAATCTGCAGAAATGGAAAGACAAAAAAAAGATTTTATAGATGGAGCAATAAACAACGGAATATCTAAAGATCAAGCTACATTTATTTTTCAATTAGTTGAGAAATTTGCGCAGTATGGATTTAATAAAAGCCATGCTGCTGCTTATGCGTTAATAGCTTATCAAACCGCATTTTTAAAAAAACATTATCCAGTCTACTTTTTTTGTGCCTCTATGAATACTGAGCTCTCAAATACCGATAAATTAAATTTATTCTATGAAGAATTAAAAAAACTAAACTTAAAGATACTTCCGCCGTGCATAAATAACTCTTATTCAGAATTTTTACCAAATAATAAAAACGAAATCTACTACGCTTTATCTGCTATTAAAGCAGTAGGTTATGATAGTATTTCAAAAATTGTTTTAGAGAGAGAGTCAAATGGTAAATATAAAAATATAAATGACTTTCTATCAAGAAATTCAAGTAAGAATTTAAATAAATTACAATTAGAAGGACTTATTAAAGCTGGCGCTTTTGATTGTCTTGAAAAAAATAGAAGAAAAATTTTTGAGAGTGTGCCAGATTTAATAAAGGCATCTAAAACTTCAGAGGTTACTAGTGAAAATCTCAACCTTTTTGTAGAGGAAAAAAATTCTCAGGTTATTAATTTAAATAATGTAAAACAATGGAAAGAGTCTGAAATTATAGAAAAGGAATTCGAGTCTATAGGTTTTTTTGTTAGTGAGCATCCTCTTAAAAATCATAGTAATTTGCTAGATGATTTAAAAGTCATTACATATAAAGACTTCAAATTAAATTCAAAACTTAAAACATGCGTTTTGAGTGGAACTCTAATGAAACTGCAAGAAAAAAAAACCGCAAGAGGCAGTCCATATGCAATTGCAAAATTTACGGATTTAAGTCAAATGTTTGAGTTATTCCTATTTTCTGAAAATTTAGTTGACAATAGAGTATATTTAAAGGTTGGTAACTCCTTTATTATAAATGTTAAAAAAGATTTAGCTAAAGACGGAACCGAAAGAATAAATGTTACAAGAGTTTTTTTTATTGAAAATTTACAACCTAAAAATATTAAAGAAATAAATATATATATAGACAGTGAGGAAAATATTCAAAATTTAAAGAAAAATTTACTAAATGAGGTAGGACCCACTATCGTAAACTTAAAATACAAAAAAAATAACTTTTATTATAATTTTCGTTTGTTAAAAACAAGAAAAGTTAATTACGATGACATAAAATCACTAAAATCGAAGGGTATTAATATTAATATTAAGAATTAATTGCTTGTAATAAAGGCTATTTTTAATTATAAAATCTCAAAAATTCGCAGAGGAAAGTGGTTTGTAACCCCCGGTCCACTTATGTGGTAGTTTCCTCGGTGGAGTAACCGGTTTAAATTATGAATTTACCAAGTGTAAGTATAAAAGATCTTTTAGAGGCAGGCGTTCATCTTGGACATAAAACATTTAGATGGAACCCTAAAATGAAACAGTATATCTATGGTGAAAAAAATTCTGTTCATATAATAGATTTATCTCAAACTTTAGAACTATTAAATAAAGCATTAATTGAAATTCATAAAAGTGTTTCAAGTGGTGGAAAATTATTATTTGTTTCTACAAAAAAACAGGCTTCTGAACTTATTTCAAACTTAGCAAAAGAAACAGAAAGTTATTATGTTAATCATAGATGGTTAGGGGGCATGCTTACTAATTGGAATACAATTAATAATTCAATAAAAAGATTAAAAAGATTAAATGAAGATTTAAAAAAAGAAGATACGGGATTTACTAAAAAAGAATTAATTAAAATGACAGTGGAGAGAGACAAATTAGAGAGATCTTTAGGCGGAATAAGCAAAATGAGAAAATTACCTGATATGATTTTTATAATAGATACGAATATAGAATCATTAGCAGTTTTAGAAGGTAAAAAACTTAATATACCAATAGTAGCTATAGTAGATAGCAACTCCAATCCAGAAAATATTACTTTCCCCATTCCTGGTAATGACGACGCTAGACGGTCTATAAATTTATATTGCGATTTAGTACAAAAAACTATAATTGATGCAAAAAAAAATATTGTTACCACTGACAACTCAAAAACTTCTAAAGTTTCAGTAAAAGAAAAATAATTTTTTTTATGTCTACTCTTGAAAAAGTCAAAGAACTTAGAGAAATAACTGGAGCTGGTATACAGGATTGCAAAACAGCTTTATCAGAAAATAATAATAATATTGATCAAGCTGTAGATTTTTTAAGAAAAAAAGGTATTTTGAAAGCAGCTAAAAAAAGTTCTAGAGACGCAGCAGAGGGATTGGTTGCAATATATTTTTCTGATAAAATTGGTACTTTAGTTGAAATAAATTCTGAAACAGATTTTGTTGCTAAAAATAAAGAATTTATTAATTTCTGTGAAGAAGTTGCAAAAAAATCTTTAGAAGCAAACACAGCAGATGATTTAAGAACATTAAAAATAAATGAAAATGATACTATAGATCAAGCAATAACAAAACTTATTTCAAAAATCGGAGAAAATATTAAAATCAGAAAATTTGAAAAGATTACATGCGATGGTCATATAGCTTGTTATATACATAACAAAGCATCAGAAAGCACAGGCAAGATTGGAGTTTTATTATCTTATGAAACTGATAAACAAAAAGTGGCTAATGAATTAGCCAGAAATATATGTATGCATATTGCTGCATTAAATCCAATGTCAATTGATGAGTCAGGTATAGATAAAGATTTTATAGAAAAAGAGAAGAAGATAATTGTGGAGCAATTAAAAGATGATAAAAAAAAACCTGACATTTTGAAAAAAATTATTGACGGAAAAATTTCAAAGATTTTAACTGAAAATTCATTATTAAAACAAAAATGGGTAGTAGACCCTGATATTACTGTTGAAAAGGCTATAGAAAGTTTTTCAAAATCTCATAAAATTAATTTTAACATTACAAATTTTAAAAGATTAAAAGTAGGTGAAGGTATCTCAATAAATAAATCTAATTTTAATGAAGAAGTAAAAAATTTGGTAAAATAAACATTATGAGCGAATTACTAAAATCATTTGAGAAAAAAATGAAGGACTCTCTTGCAAGTTTAGAAAGAGATCTTTCTTCTATAAGAACAGGAAGAGCGCATGCAAACATGCTTGACTTGCTCAAAGTCGAAGTTTATGGGCAGACAATGCCATTAAAACAATTATCATCTATATCAACACCAGATCCTCAAACATTAAGCTTGCAAGTTTGGGATCAAAATAATGTAAAGTTTATTGAAAAAAGTATTAGAGAGTCGGATTTAAACCTTAACCCTTTGGTGGATGGTCAAATTATAAGAGTACCTGTACCAAAACTTTCTGAAGAAAGAAGGAAAGAATTAACAAAAATAGTTTCACAGCAATCTGAAAAAATTAAAATTTCAATTAGAAACATAAGAAGAGAAGGAATGGATAAAATTAAAAAAGACAATAAGGAAAAAATCATTTCTGATGACGAAAATATGAAATTCTCAAATGAGTTACAAAAGATTACAGATAATTATATAAAACTGGTTGAAGATAAAATTAAACAAAAAGAAAAAGATATCCTCAAGGTATGAATAAAATTCGACATCTGGCCATTATTATGGATGGAAATGGTAGATGGGCGAAATTAAAAAATAAAAACCGATCTTATGGTCACTCAAGAGGACTAGAAAATTTAAAAAGCATAATAAAAAAAATTATTAATTTAAAAGTTAAGTATTTAACATTATATACATTTTCGTACGATAATTGGAAAAGATCAACGAATGAAATAAAATATATTTTTTCATTATTAGACAATTATTTGAATAAAAATTATTTTGAATTAAAAAAGAAAAGAATTAATGTAAAATTTATAGGTGAGAAAAATAGACTACCAATAAATATAAAAAAACTCATAAATTTATATAATAGCAGACAAGAAAAGAGATCAAAATTAAATATTAACATTGCTTTCAATTACAGTTCAAAAAAAGAATTACTAAGAGCAATTAAATTAATTAAAAAAAAAAAATTGAGTATCAGTGAAAACAATATAAATAATAATTTATATACAAGATTATTTCCCAACCCGGATTTATTAATAAGAACAGGGGGTCACAAAAGATTAAGTGATTTTTTGTTATGGCAGATTTCTTATACAGAAATCTTTTTTGTTAGGAAATTATGGCCGGACTTTAATTCAAAAGATTTAAGCAATATTATTAATAATTTTAAAGTTATAAAAAGAAATTATGGTAAGTAATTTAAAATATTTGTTAAATAATAGAATATTTATATCGTTAATTTTAGCTCCCTACATAATACTTTCTACTTTTAATACTAATGTATTTTTATTTAATATTTTAATAATCTTTTTTTTATCTGTTTATGAATGGAATAAATCAATTAAAAAAATTTTTGATAAAGTTTTAGGTATTTTAATACTTTTGATTTTTTCTATTTCATTATTTTATATTAATTTAGAGAATAATATTAATTGTATCTGGTTGTTATTAATAGTATGGATTAGTGATACAGCTGGATACTTTGTTGGTAAAAAATTTGGAAAAAAAAAATTAAAAATCATTAGTCCAAACAAAACTTTCGAGGGTTTTTTTGGTTCATTAATTTTTTCACAGTTTGCTTTTTTGTTTTTCATTTACAATGACACATTCACAAACAATTTTATTTATATATTTTTATTGCAATTAACAATTTGTTTTTCTACAATTTTTGGGGATTTGTTTTTTTCGTACTACAAAAGAAAATACGAATTAAAAGATTATTCTAAAATTTTAGGCGGTCATGGAGGAGTATTAGATAGGATCGATGGTTTAGTCATATCGTCAATTGTATTTTTTATTTTAAATTTATGAAGTATAAATCTGTAGGAATTTTAGGATCTACTGGCTCAATAGGTGTCCAAACATTATCTTTAATCAAAAAAGAAAAAAGTAAAATAAAATTAGTTTTTATATCTTGTTATAAAAATATTCGTTTATTAAAAAAACAAGTGCAAGTTTATAAACCCAAATATATTTTAATAAATAACAAATTAGCATACCAAAAATTTCTAAAAAATAATAAAAAATTAAAATCTTGTGTATTTAATAGTTTAGATGAATTAGTAAAAAAAATAAATGGAAGGGTAGATTTTTGTGTATCTTCTATTGCTGGGAATGACGGCTTTGTATCAACTTTAAGTATCTCAAAAGTTTCAAAAAATTTATTAATTGCAAACAAAGAGTCTATTGTTTTAGGAAATAAAATATTAATTAAAGAATTAAAAAAAAACAAGTGTAAACTAATTCCAATTGACTCCGAGCACTTTTCAATTTTTTCAATGCTAGATAATAATTATAATTTTAAAAAAAATGTAAAAAAAATATTTCTTACAGCTTCTGGGGGGCCATTTTTTGACAAAAAAATTAATTATAAAAAAATCTCAGTCACTCAGGCTTTAAAACATCCCAATTGGAAGATGGGACAAAAAATATCAATTGACTCTGCAACTTTAGCTAACAAAGTGTTAGAATATTTTGAGGCTCTAATAATTTTTAATTTAAGACCAGATGATGTTGTAATAAGAATTGAACCATCTTCAAGAATTCATGCTGTTTTATTGTTAAAATCAGGATTTTACTATTTTGTTGCACATAATAATTCAATGAAAATTCCTATCTCCGAGGCCTTAAACATATCAAATACTAAATTCATAAATAAAAAAATTTTATTAGATAATGCTATGTTTAAATTTTATAAGCCAAATGATAAGAAGTTTAGATTATTAAAGATTGCAAAAAAAATAGCAATATTAGGACATTCCGCAATGATTTTTTTTAGTATTATAAATGAGAGGTTAGTTTATAAATTTTTGAAAAAAGAGATAACATTTGATAAAATTTCCTTAATTTTAGAGCAATTATTTAAGAATAAAAAATTTATTTCTTTATGCAAAACATATATAAGAAGTAAAAAAGATATATTAAAAGTCATTAAAACTGCTAAGAATTATAATTTGAAGACAAATAATGAATAAAACAATTTTGACAATACTATTACTTTTATTTTGCAATACTGTTTTTGCTGATATTTTTAAAAAAATTGAAGTGAAAGGTAATAATCGTATAGATAAAAAAGTTATAATTGAATATTCAAATTTAAAGTTAAACAGAAATTATGTAGAAAGTGATCTTAACGAGGCACAAAAAAACATTTACAAAACTGGTTTTTTCTCTGACGTAACTCTCTCAATTTCAAACAATGTACTTGTGATTCAAGTTAAGGAAAATCCTATGATAGCATTTTTCTATATTGAAGGAGAGAATAGAAAATCTGTACTAGAACAATTTGATGAATTTGTAGTATTAAAAGAAAATAAATTTTTTGATTTAGCAAAAGCCAAACAAGATTTGGAGATTATAAAATTATTTTATAGAAATACTGGTTATTATGCAGCTAAAATAAATTTAATAACATCAGAACTTGAGGATAATAAAATAAATCTAGTTTATAGAATTGAGAAAGGAAATAAAACAAAAATAAATGATATTTTTTTTATAGGCAATAAAAAAATTAAATCTAATAAGTTAAGAGATGTTATAAAGTCAACACCGCATAACTGGTGGAGACTTTTATCAATTACTAATATCAACCCTGAAATAATTAAACGTGATACTAGTATATTAAAAGAATTTTATCTTAACGAAGGATATTTTGATGTACAAATCACGTCTTATAAAGTCGAATTAATTGATGACAATTATGCAAACATAATTTTTTCAATTGAAGCAGGTCAAAAATATTCATTTGGTCAATTAAAAATTATAGATCAAAAAAAATTATTTGATAAAAATATAGTTAATACTTTACAAAAAAACATAAATAAATTAGCTAAAAAGACGTATGACGAAAGTCAAATTAATAAATTCGATAGAAAAGCAAATAAATTATTTACTGACCAGAAATTAGATTTTGCATTTACCCGTATTGAAAAATTAAAAGATAATAATTTAATTAATATTAATGTTTACTTATTAGAGGATATAAAAAGATTTGTAAAAAATATTAATATCTACGGTAACGAAATAACAGAGGAAAAAGTCATTAGAAATCAACTTGAATTTGTTGAGGGTGACTCATTTAGTAGTAGAAAACTAAAAAACTCAATTAATAGAATTAAATCAACAGGAATATTTAAAGATACACAATATAAGATTACAGATGAAGACAATAATCTCGTTTCGGTTGATTTATCAGTAGAGGAGCAACCAACTGGTTCTATTAGCGCTGGAGCAGGTTACGGTTCCACCGGAGGCCTTATTTCAGGTTCATTATCTGAAAAAAATTTATTTGGAACAGGCATTGCTTCAATTATTGAACTTTCATTAACAGAAGATAAGGTTACGGGATTTGTTGATATTATAAATCCTGATTATAGAAATTCTGGAAACACATTAAAAAATAGTATTGGTATTATTGATGAAGATTTTTCTAATGTAGGATATGAAAGTTCTAAAGTGGTAGCCCAAACTTCGTATAGATATGAACTCTTTGAAGATATCTATTATCAACCGGGTGTACTTTTCGATTATGATAAAATTGATGTAGTAAATACATCATCCAATTTAACAAATAGAGATGGTAATTATTTTACAAGCGGAATAACACAGTCAATTAGTAAAGATAAGAGGAATTCCAGGTTGTTCCCGAGTTCTGGATATATTTATGGCTTAAACCAAACATTCGCACATTTGGCTAGTGATGTTCCTTACTTAAGAAATAGATTGTTTTCAAATAGCTATGCAAAATTTGGAGATGACTATGTAGGATCATTAAAATTATCTTTTAGACACATTAATACTTTTGATACTAATGAGGATGTAAAGTTAAGTGATAGAATATTTTCAAGTAGAAAAACTTTACGAGGTTTTGAGTCAAGGGGGGTAGGTCCAAAAGATGGTAACATATATGTAGGTGGAAATTATAGCGCAGCTGCTTCTATACAATCTACTTTTCCAAATCCATTCCCGGATTCTTGGAATGCTAAAACATTAGTTTTTGTAGACAATGGTAATGTATGGGGTGTAGACTATTCAGATCTTGTTGATGAGAGTAATTTTATTCGAACCACAGCAGGTGTTGCATTAGAATGGTGGTCACCGATTGGCCCAATTAGCTTAACATTCTCTAATGCAATACGAAAAGCAAGTACTGATAAGACAGAGAGTTTTAATTTTCAAATTGGTGGAGTTTTTTAAATCTGTCTATAATTACTAATTATGTTTTTTGAAAACAAAGGCCCTTTTAAACTTAGTTACATAAAATCTAAATGCGAGATAAGTGGTATTAATTTTGATGGAAAAATTAGCGATATTAAGAGTTTAAATGATGCAAAAAAAAATGATATTTCATTTTTAGATAATTCTAAATATATTAAATATTTGAAGTCAACATCTGCAGGTTTTTGTATTTTAAAGCAAAAGCATGCAAAATTTTTACCATCTACTTGCAAACCAATTATTTCAGAATCTCCTTTAAACGATTTTATAAAAGTATCTATTTTATTTTATCCTGATGCAAGATACGATAAGCATTCTAATTTATATCTAAGTAAAACACAGCTTCAAAAGAAATATAAAAAAGTTAAATTTGGTAAGAATGTTAATATTTCAAAAAATGTGATTATTGGTCATAATACTACTATTGGAAATAATGTAATTATTGAAAGCGGATGCAATATTGGAAACAATGTAATAATTAATTCAAATGTAATTATTAAAAACACTTATATAGGAAAAAATTCTATAATTAACTTTGGTTGTGTTTTAGGAAAAATTGGTTTTGGATATAAGTTAATTAATAACAAAATTGAAATTATACCACATGTAGGTAAAGTCTTAATTGGTGATAATTGTAATATTGGATCATATTGTGTTATTGATAGAGGATCTTTTTCAAATACAAGAGTAGGAAACAATACAAGTTTAGATAATTTTGTGCATATTGCTCATAATACGGAAATAGGTGAAAATTGTTTTATAGCAGGCCAAGTTGGTATTGCTGGAAGCACAATTATTGGTAATAACGTAATGATTGGTGGACAAGCAGGAGTATCTGGTCATCTTAATATTGGAAATAATGTAAAAATTGGAGGAAAGTCTGGAGTAGTAAAAGATATAAATGACAATGAAAGTGTTATGGGATATCCAGCTGTATCTATTAAAGACTTTTTGAAAAATGAAAAAAAATAAATTGGAAAAAATAGATTTAGAGAAATTGTTACCTCATAGAGATCCGATGTTATTGATTTCTGAACTAAGAGACATAGTTCCAATGAAATCTGCAACAGGAATTATAAATGTAAATAAAGATAGTTTTTTTTTTAAAGGACATTTTCCTGGTCAACCTGTTATGCCTGGCGTATTAATAGTTGAAGGTTTTGGTCAAGCAGCCGCGGCGTTAGCAGCACATTGTTTAGATCCAAAAATTATTGAAAATAAATTAGTATACTTGATGACTGTTGACAAAGCTAAATTTAGGTCACCAGTAATGCCAAATTGCGAATTACATCTTAAAGTTAAAGTATTGCAAATAAAAGGCAAAGTTTGGAAATATAAAGGAGAAGCATTTGTTGATGATAAAAAAAAAGCAGAAGCCGAATGGATGGCGACAATTGCTGATAGAACATAATGATTCATAAAAGTTCCACAATTCACAAAAGAGCGAAAATTGGCAACAATGTAAAAATAGGTCCTTATTGTGTAATTGAAGAAAATGTTGAAATCAATGATAATTGTGAGCTTATAGCTTCGGTTCATATATCTGGAAACACTTCTATTGGAAAAAATAATAAATTTTTTCCATTTTGCTCTATTGGGTCTGCTCCTCAAGATCTTAAGTATAAAAATGAATTAACATATTTAAAAATCGGAGATAATAATACTTTTAGAGAATATGTGACGGTTAGCCCAGGAACCGCTGGTGGAGGAAGCGTAACTAAAATAGGTAATAATAATTTATTTATGGTTTCAAGTCACATTGGCCACGATTGTCACCTTGAAAACAATATTGTAATAGCAAACAATGCAGCTATTGCCGGACATTGTAATTTTGAAGATAATGTAATCATCGGTGGAAATTCAGCGGTTTTGCAGTTTTCCAAAATAGGAAAAGGGTCAATGATTGGAGGAATGACAGGTGTAGATAAAGATGTTCTTCCTTTTTCGCTAGTAAAAGGTAATAGATGTAGGTTTGAAAATATAAATTTAATTGGGTTAAAAAGAATGAATCATCAAAATAACGAAATTAATGAATACAGAGAAACTATCAATAAATTGTTTAAGTGCGAAAATTTGGAAAATTTTAAAAAACAAATTAATAATAGCGATTCTAAATTACTAAAGGATTTACTTTTATTTTTAAATAATAAAAATAAAAATAGAGATATATGCAGACCATAATATGATAGCATTAATTTGTGGAACAGGCAGTTTTCCTAAAGAGATTTTTAAAATTTTAAATAAAAAAAAAATAAAATATATCATTATCAATTTAACTGACAAAAAATTATCAAAACTTGAAATAAAATTAAAAATTGGACAGTTTGGAAAATTATTTAAAACTCTAAAAAAGAATAATTGTAAAGAAGTTATTTTTGCAGGTAAAATTATGAGGCCATCGTTACAAAATATTAAGTTTGATACTGAAGGTCTTAAAATTTTGCCAGCACTTTATAAAATTTTTAAAAAAGGTGATTATAAAATACTTAACTTTATTATTAAGCTTTTAAAAAAAAAGAAAATTAAAACTATAAGTCATACAAAATATTGCAAAGCACTTACTCTATACACAAATCCTACAAGCTATAAACCAACAAGAACTAATATGGTAGATTTGAAAATAGCTATAAATTTGTTTAATAAATTTAAAAAAGACGATTTAGGACAAAGTGTTATAGTTGATAAATGTAGAATTGTTGGAGTTGAGGGAGCCTTTGGTACGGATCAAATTATCAATAACTATAAAAAATTTAACAAGACAAGAAAAAAAAATACAGGAATTTTAGTAAAAATACCAAAAAAAAATCAAGATTTGGAAATTGATTTACCAACTATTGGATATAAAACAATTAAAAATTGTATAAGTGCCGGATTAGCGGGGATTTATCTAAAAAAAGGAAAAAATGTAATTTTAGATAAAAACAAATGCAAAAAACTTGCTGATAAAAAAAAATTTTTTATTTCTGTGTTTTAATGAAAAAAAAAATATTTATTATTACTGGAGAGGAGTCAGGAGATAAACTTGCTTCACTTATTTTTTCCAAAACAAATACTCAAGAATATGAATTTAAGGCAATAGGCGGTCAGAACCTTAAAAACATGGGTATACCTATCTTGTTTGATAATAAGGATATTACATTTTTTGGTATAACAGATGTTATTTTAAATATATTTAAAATTTTTAGGAAAATAAATTACACTGTAACACAGTGTGTTAAATTTAAACCAGATCTAATTTTTAGCGTTGATTGCCCTGATTTTAGTTTTAGAGTTATAGAAAGAGTAAAAAGAAAAATAAATACGAAAGCTTACCATTTTGTGGCTCCTACAATATGGAGCTGGAGAGAAAGAAGGGCTATCAAAATTAAAAAAATTATCGATCATATATTTTTACTTTTTCCATTTGAAAAAAAATATTTTGATAAATACCAAATAAATAATTCTTTTGTTGGACATCCATTTTTTTTAAAATTTGAAAAATCTAACAATGTAGAAAAAGACTCCAACATGATTTCTATATGCCCGGGAAGTAGAAAAAGCGAGATTACTAAAATGTTACCAATTTTAATTAAAGTTATTAAAAAATTAGATAAAAATTATACCTATCATTTTCCTTCAACAAGTCAAACATATGAATATTTAGAAAAAAATTTAAAACAATATGATTTTAAATATATTATTTCTACTAATGAAAAAGATAAAAATTATAATTTTAGTAAATCTATTTTGACAATCGCAAAATCGGGTACAATATCTTTGGATGTTTGTAAAAATTTTTCTCCATTAATAACAATTTACAAGATGTCTTTGTTGAATTATCTTTTAATAAAGCCTTTTGTAAAAGTTAAATATGTTAATATTGTTAATATAATTGCTAATAAGGAGGTTATACCTGAGCTAATACAATTCGATTGCACTGTTAAGAAAATTAGTAATTTGGTAAATAAATTTTTAAGTAATAAAGAGTTATTAAACAAAAATGTTGAAGATTATATCAAAACTATTAGCTCTTTCTCAAACATGTCAACAGATGAAAAAATACTCAATTATATAAAAAAAAATATATAATTATCTTTTTTGTAAAGATTTAAATTTTCTAGGCTTTTCCCCAGTGTATAGCTGTCTTGGTCTACCTATTTTGTTTTTAGGATCAAGACACATTTCTTTCCAATGAGCAAGCCATCCTGCAGTCCTAGCGATTGCAAATAAAACAGTAAACATCGATGACGGGAATCCCATCGCACTTAGCGTTATACCTGAATAAAAATCGATATTAGGATATAATTTTTTTTCGATAAAATATTTATCATTTAAAGCAATCTTTTCTAATTCTTTAGCGACTTCTAATAATTTATCATCGGTTCTTCCGACTTCATCAAGAACTTCGTGACATGTTTTTTGCATGACTTTGGCCCTTGGATCATAGTTTTTATAAACTCTGTGACCAAATCCCATAAGTCTAAAGGGATCATTTTTGTCTTTGGCTTTATCTACGTATTTTTTAATATTTTTTACATCTCCAATTGTTTTTAGCATGTTTAAAGCAGCTTCATTTGCACCTCCATGCAATGGACCCCATAAGGATGTGAATCCCGTAGATATTGATGCAAATGGATTAACCCCTGATGATGCTGCCAACCTAACTGTTGATGTAGATGCATTTTGTTCATGATCTGCATGTAAAATAAAAATTTTATCTAATGCACGAGCAAATGTTTTATTTATTTTGTATGTTTCGGCAGGTACAGCAAAACACATCTTTAAAAAGTTTTCAGTGTAGTTCAATGAATTATCAGGGTAAATGAAAGGTTGACCAATAGAATATTTGTATGCCATTGCAGCTAATGTAGGAACTTTAGCAATCATTCTTCTAGCAGATATAACTCTTTGGTTTAAGTCATTTACATTGGTTGAGTCAGGATAAAATGCCGATAGAGCTGCAACACAAGCTACTGTAATAGCCATTGGGTGCGAAGCTCTTCTAAAACCATTAAAAAAATTTTTAAATTGTTCGTGAACCATTGTGTGATTTTTAATTGCTTCAGAAAATTCACTCCATTGCTTTTTGTTAGGTAGTTCTCCTTGCCATAATAAATAAACAATTTCTAAAAAGTTACTTTCTTCGGCAAGTACATCCATTGGATATCCTCTATAAAAGCATTCCCCTTTATCTCCATCAATATAAGTGATGCTAGATTTGCAACTTGCTGTTGAAGTAAATCCTGGATCATATGTGAAATAATTTGATTCTCCGTATAATTTTGAAACATCTATAACTGAGGGTCCAATTGAACCGTCAATTAATGGCAAATCATAATTGTTATCGCCGATGGTTACTGTAGATTTTTTATTCATTAAAAAGCGAATATTTATCAGTTTTAGTTATAAAAGTCTAATTATTGATATATTTTTTTAATCTAATTATTGTTTCATCTAGGCCAATACTACAAATAATATCCGTTATAGAAGGTCCTTTTGATGAACATATTAAACACATCCTAACTGGCTGTCCAAACTCTTTAAATTTAATTTTATTTTCCTTTATAACCTCGTCTATAATTTTTTTTACCGCATCTTTATTTATAGATTTATTTATTTCTAGTTTTGCTAATAAAGTATTTATAATTTTTATTTCTTGACCATTTGGCGTAAATTGAAATTCTTCGCTCATTTTGTTATAATTAAAAATGTACTCAGCATTATTATAAATATTTTTTAACGAACTTGCGTTATTTTTTAAAAAATAAATAGATTGTTTAATTTTTAATATTATTTCTGGGTCTATTTTAATATCAGAATAAAATTTTTTTAAATATTCCTGGAATTGTTTGAACAAATCCTCGTCATTAAAAGATTTAATGTATTCTATATTAATAGATTTTATTCTTTCAATATCTAATTTTGAAGGTGATTTACCAATATTTTCTAAGTTAAATAACTTGATACTTTCTTCCATATTGAAGATTTCCTTATCTTTGTAGGACCACCCTAATCTTAACAAGTAATTTCTTATTGCATCTGGCAGGTAACCTTCTTTAATATATTCATCTATGGTAGAAGACGCATCTCTTTTAGACAATTTTTTACCATCTTTACTGTGTATTAATGGAATATGTGCAAATTGGGGGATTTCCCATCCCATAGCTTCGTAAATTTGCTTTTGTTTAAAAGAGTTTATCATGTGGTCATCGCCACGAATAATATGAGAAATTTTCATTTCGTGGTCATCTACAGTAGCTGATAGTTGGTAAGTAGGGGAGCAGTCTTTTCTTAAAATTATAAAATCCTCAATCGTGGAATTTGCGATATTTATATCTCCTTGTACAAGATCTTTAATGACGGTATTTCCTGAAATTTTACTTTTAAATCTTATTACTGGGCTAACATTATCTGGAACATGTAGATTTTTAGTCTCGCGCCACTTCCTATTATAAATATATGGAATACCTTTTTTTTTACAAATTTCCTTTTGCTCATCAATTTCTTCTTCTGAGCAGTAACATTTATACGCAAATCCTTTTTCTAACAATTTATTTGCTACTTTTACATGTAAATTAATATTATCTGATTGTTTTATGCATTTATTATCAAAGTCTAAGCCTAACCAGTTTAAAGAGTGAATAATTTGTTTCTCATATATTTCTTTTGATCTCAATTTGTCAGTATCCTCAATCCTAATCAAAAAGTCTCCCTTTTTGTTTTTTGCAAATAAATAATTAAATAATGCTGTTCGAGCGCCACCGATATGCAAGTATCCAGTTGGAGATGGAGCAAATCTCGTAATGATTTTCATTATTAAGATTTATATTAATTTACTAAAAATTTCTATAAAGAGAGACTAAAATACCTTGAATTTTTACTCTCTCAGGATTGAATATTCTCGTTTCGTGAGCCTTATTAGCACTTTCCAAGGCAATACTATTAGTCTTTTTTCTGAATCTTTTTAATGTTGCCTCATGATTGTCGATTAAGGCAACAACAATTTGACCATTATTTGCTACATCTGTTTTTTTAATAATAACTGTATCTCCGTTATTTATACCTGCATCTATCATACTATCTCCCTCTACTTTCAGTGCAAAAAAATCGTCAGTACTTTTTGCAGGAGGATAAGCAATAGTCTCATCTGAATTCTCCAGTGCTTCTATTGGAACACCGGCAGCTATTTTTCCTACTACAGGAATTAATTTATTTTTATCATCATTCGTTGTTTTATCTAGTCCACCATTAATTACACTAGGAGTGAAATTGTTATAAAGATCTTGTATACCTGCATTTTCAGGTAATTTAATAACTGACAAACATCTAGCTTTATGTGGCAAACGCTTTAGAAAACCTCTTTCCTCCAAAGCTGCAATTAGTCTATGTATTCCAGATTTTGATTTTAAATTAAGTGATTGTCTCATCTCATCATAAGACGGACATTCACCTCCGTTTTTCAACTTCTCGTTGATAAATAACAATAATGTTTTTTGTTTTTTAGTAAGCATAAGAACAAAACCTAAACAATAATGTTCTATTAAAGTTCTACACTTATTACAATATTTAAAAAATCAATAAAATCAATGGCTTATTGAGATAATTCTTTAATTTTCTGCGAAATCGAATTTGATTTTATTAGTGATTCTCCAATTAAGAAATTATTAATGTTAGTGTTTTCTTTAATTTTTTTCACATCATTAATATTTTCAATACCGCTTTCACAAATAACAATTCTATTTTTTAAATCAAATTTTTTATACAGACTTATAGTATTGTTTATATCAACAGAAAAATTTTCTAAATTTCTATTATTTATTCCAATAATAGAATTATCAAATTTTAAAGCAATCTTCATCTCAGCTTCATTATGAACTTCCATAATCGTATTCAAACCTAATTCTTCAGCTAATTTATACATAGACTTAATTAACTTTATATCTGTATTTTTTATTAAAATTAAGATGCAGTCTGCACCAATAGATGATGCTTCGTAAATTTGATACAAATCTACAAAAAAATCTTTACACAAGATAGGAATATTAGATATACTTCTAACGTCTTCAATGTATTTTTTTTGTCCTAAAAAATATTTTTCCTCGGTTACAATTGATAAACAAGCTACGTCACTTTGAATATATTCATTTGCAATTTTCATATGATCAAAGTCATCAACAAATATACCTTTTGATGGACTAGCTTTCTTTATTTCTGCAATAATGCATGTTTTATTATTTTTTTTATAATCAATAATTCTTTTTGTAAAATTAAAATTTTTTATAATTAAATTTTTTTTTAAAAAATTAATATCCACATTTTGTTTTAAAATTTCTACTTCTTTACGTTTATGTCGGCAAATTTCATCAAGTATATTAGTCATTTTTAATAATTTTTTCTAAATGATTAAAAGCTTTGCCTGTTTGTAAAAATTTTTCTATCTTTGTATATGAATTTTTTAAGTCGTTTTCTTTAGATGAAACTATTAATCCTGCAGCACAATTAAGTGTAATTATTTGGGAAAGGGTATTGGTTTTACCTTTTAACACCTCAATTATTTTTTCTTTATTATACTTAGCATCTGCTCCTAAAATATCGCTTAATTTACCGTTGGTATCAACTATTTCTTTAGGGTTAATTTCAAAACGATTTATTTTTTCATTTTCAATTTCGTATACCTGTGTTTTATCAAATAGTGAAATTTCATCCAAGCCATCATTACTGTGAAAAACCCATGCTTTTTTTAATTTTATTTTTTTTAAAACGTGTATATATTTTTCTAAAACATCACTTGAAAATACTCCTATAATCTGTCTATTTACTTGGCATGGATTTAATAATGGACCAAGTAAATTAAAAATAGTTTTTTGTTTAATTTTTTTTCTCGCATTTGCTACATATTTCATTGCTGGGTGGTAATTAGGTGCAAACATAAAAGCAAAGTTATTATTATTTAACGATTTTTTTATTTGAAGTGGATTTAAATTAATATTAATTCCCATTTCCTCAAATAAGTTGGCAGACCCGCAATTTGAACTGATATTTTTATTACCGTGTTTAGCTATCTTAATCCCATAAGCAGATAAAGTTAATGCTACGGCCGACGATATATTTATTGTATTTTTTCCATCACCACCAGTGCCGCAAGTATCTAATAAATCTCCATCATAATTTACTGATCTAGTTTTTTTTCTGAGAGAAATTACTCCACCAGAAATTTCTTCAATACTTTCTCCTTTAGAAGATAATTTAATTAATAGCTTTTCAATAATTTCATCACTGACTTGCCCGGATGTTAATTTGTCAAACATGAATTTACTCTCTTCAAAACTTAGAGAAATGCTTTTGTCCAGTTTTTTTAAGATATCATCTAAATTCATATGTTTACAAAATTTTTAATAATTTTTTTTCCATTTGTAGTTTTAATACTTTCTGGGTGAAATTGAATACCATATATTTTATAATATTTATGCTTAATACCCATTATTATTCCATCATCTGTTTTTGCAGTAATTTCAAAACACTTAGGTAAACTTTTTTTTTCTATTATTAGACTATGGTATCTAGTGCCATATATTCTGCTTGGCATATTTTTGAAAAGATCTTTTTTGTTATGAATAATTTTGCTCATTTTGCCGTGCATAATTTTTTTTGCTCTAATAATTTTACCACCTAAAGACTGTCCAATAATTTGATGCCCTAAACAAATACCAAGTATTGATTTGGTTTTATAGTAACGATTTACTAGCTCTAGACACTTGCCTGATTCGTCAGGGTTTCCAGGACCTGGTGAAATAATTATTTTATTAAATTTTTTAATATCTTTAAGATTAAATTTATCGTTTCTTACAATCTTCACATTTTGTTTTAAAGAATACAAATATTCACTAATATTATGTGTAAAGCTATCGTAATTATCAATTAATAATAATTTCACTTTGCAGCCTCAATTATTGCTTTAGCTTTATCCACAGTTTCTTGATATTCTTTTTCTGGATTACTATCTGCTACAATACCGGCACCAGCTTGAATATAAAGTTTATTATTTTTTATTAATGCGGTTCTTAAAGCAATACAAGTATCCATGCTGTTATTTGGAGAAAAATATCCTATAGCTCCCGCATATAGCTTTCTTTTATTTATCTCTAATTTATCTATAATCTCCATTGCTCGGATTTTAGGTGCACCAGATACAGTACCCGCAGGGAAACCAGCAAACATTGCATCAATTAATGATAAATTTGTATTATATTTTCCCTCAACATTAGATACAATATGCATTACGTGGGAATATTTTTCAATTTTAAACTGTTCGGTAACTTTTACTGAGCCACCAACTGATCCTTTGCTTGTATCATTCCGCCCCAAGTCTAATAACATTAAATGTTCGGAAAGTTCTTTTTTGTCAGAAAGCAACTCTTTTTGTAATTTAGAATCCTCTATTTTATTTTTTCCTCTTTTCCTTGTACCAGCTATTGGTCTTATAGTTATTTTTTTATTTCTAACTCTTACCAAAATTTCTGGACTACTACCGATAATTTGAAAATTATTAAAATTAATAAAATATAAAAAAGGAGAAGGATTAGTTATTCTTAATTTTTTGTAAATTTCTAGTGGTGACTTTGAAATTTTAAATGAAAATCTTTGACTTAATACAACTTGAAAAATATCACCTTTTGCTATGTGTTTTTTAGCTGTTAGTACATTATTTTTAAATTTATTTTTGCTAGTGTTACTTTTTATAACTAATTTATTTTTTTTTATTTTTTTACATTCTTTATAATTATTATTTATGCTAACTACATCAGATAAAATTTTTTGATAATCACGATTTTTTTTTTTATTAAAATTTATAAATATATAAAAAAATTTATTTTTTAAATTATCGAAAATAACAATTTTACTAGGTCTTATTAATTTTATATCAGGTATTTTTAGATCATCTTTGCAGTTATCGGGTATTTTTTCAATATATCTTATGGAGTCATAACCAAAATAACCATTTAACATCATTGACATTGGTGGCATGTGCTTAGGCAAAGTAAATTTAAAAAATTTGAGTTGGTTTTTTATGTATAAAATTGGATTTTTTATTTTTATTTTTTTTTTGTTTTTGAAAAACTTCCCATTATATATATCGTAAATCAAATCTGGATCGTATCCAAATATTGTATATCTTCCTCTTATTTTTCCTTTTTCAACAGATTCATAAATAAATGAATTCTTTTTCACAAGTATCTTATCAATATAAGAGAGTAATGTTTTGTTATTTGTAAATTTTTTTTCGCAATAATATAAAGTAAATTTTTTATTATTAATTTTTTTTATTTTTAACATTTATTGAAAAGTATTTTTATTTATTCTATCGTAAATTTCTCTATTAATATTAATTTTATATTTTTTATTAAATATTAAATCAAACTCATTAAGTACTAGATTTTTAAATCTCTTCTTTACCTCTGTCTCAATAGTTTTCTCGTATTCATTTGCCTTATCGTCCAGTATTCTTCTGGATAAATATTTAATTATATAAAAATTTTCATCTT